>JAKLLB010000009.1:12128-72033 GCA_023150345.1 Aquabacterium sp. | reverse complement strand
TCGTCGACCATCCGCCTTCGATCATGCGACCGCGCGTACTTTCCGGCATGCGCCCCACCGGGGCGCTGCATCTGGGCCACTACCACGGCGCGCTCAAGAACTGGGTGCGCCTGCAGCAGGACTACGACTGCTTCTACTTCGTGGCCGACTGGCATGCCCTGACCACGCACTACGAGGATCCGGAGATCATCGAGCGCAATGTCTACGACATGGTGATCGACTGGATCGCCGCGGGCGTCGACCCCGAGAAGGCGACCATCTTCATCCAGAGCCGCCTGCCCGAGCACGCCGAGCTGTTCACGCTGCTGGCCATGGGCACGCCGCTGGGCTGGCTCGAGCGCGTGCCCACCTACAAAGACCAGATCGAGAAACTCAAGGATCGCGATCTGGCCACCTACGGCTTCCTCGGTTACCCGCTGCTGCAGGCGGCCGACATCCTGATCTACAAGGCTGCATTCGTGCCGGTCGGCGAAGACCAGGCCTCGCACGTGGAGCTCACGCGCGAGGTGGCGCGCCGCTTCAACCACCTGTACGGCCGCGGCAGCCGCTTCGATGCCCAGGTGGCCGCCGCACTGGCCAAGCTCGGCAAGGACGACACCCGCTACTACGAGAAGCAGCGCAAGGCCTATGGCCAGGACGGCAGTGCCGAGGCGCTGGCCAAGGGCGAGGCCATCGTGCGCAAGGCCGCGGTGGTGCTCAGCACCGAGGAAACCGAGATGCTGCTCGGCCACCTCAAGGGCAGCGGCCGCACCGTGCTGCCCGAACCCCAGGCGCTGCACACCGAAGTGACCAAGCTTCCAGGGCTGGATGGCGCCAAGATGAGCAAGAGCTATGGCAACGCCATCGCCATGCGCGAGGAGCCGGCCGAGGTCGAGCGCAAGGTGCGCCGCATGCCCACCGACCCTGCCCGCGTGCGGCGCGAGGATCCGGGCGACCCCGAGAAGTGCCCGGTGTGGCAGTTCCATCAGGTCTACAGCGACGCCGCCACCAAGGAATGGGTGTGGAAGGGTTGCACCACCGCCGGCATCGGTTGCCTGGAGTGCAAGCAACCGGTGATCGATGCCATCTTGAAGGAGCAGCAGCCCTGGCGCGAGCGAGCCGAGGCCTACCTGACCAACCCCAAGCAGGTGCACTGGATCGTCGAGATGGGCACCGAGCGCGCCCGCACCGTGGCCCGCCAGACCATGAAGGACGTGCGCGAGGCCATGGGGCTGGCGTACTGACGAGCACCCGATCGGCGGCCGCGCCGGGGCGGCTGCCGCTGCGCCCCGGTGGCGTCATCGCGCTGTGCCATCATGTGCGCGCCCGCCATGCACGCCACGCCTATGCCGACCCCTGCTGCGCGATGGCGCCTGCGTCTGCTCGGGGGATTCGAGATCGACGATGGCCAACAGCGACGGTCCCGACTGCACAGCCGCGCGGCTGTGCTCCTGCTGGCCCGGCTGGCGCTGCGACCGGGCCGCGACCATGGCCGCGAAGAGCTGGCCGCCTTGTTGTGGCCCCAGGCGGATCTCGGTGCCGGCCTGGCCCGCCTGCGACAAACATTGAGCACCTTGCGTGCCGTACTGGAGCGTGGCAGCGGGCTGGCGGCCGCCGAAGCACTGATCGCCGCCGATCGGCGCGTCCTGCGACTGGTTCCGGGAACGCTGACCTGCGACGTATGGCCCTTCGAGCGGGCGTGCGCCGATGGCGACGCCGCCGAGGCGCGGCGCTTGTACGCCGGAGAGCTGCTGCCCGGTTACCAGGACGAATGGGTTGCCGAAGAGCGGCTGCGCCTGCAGGCGCTGGCCGACCGGCTCATCACGCAGCATCCGGCGCGGCGCCCTGCCACCGAGCTCGGCGAGCCTGTGCTGATCGATCCACCCGCCCTGGGCGAGCGCGCACCACCGACGCCTCATGGCGACCCGGCACTGGCGCTGCCCAAGCCGGTGGGTCTGTGGCACGGCGACGGCCAAGCGTTGCAACGATTGGAGCAGTTGGTCAGTTGCCAGCGCCTGGTCACGCTACGGGGTCCGGGCGGCATCGGCAAAACCCGCCTTGCCCTGGAGTTGCTGCAGTCACTGGCCGCAATGGCAGCGCCGTTCGACACGCTGCGGTTCGTTCCATGCGTGCAGGTGCGCCAACTCCCCGAGTTGCAGGACCGGCTCATGCTCGCGCTGCGGCCGCCACCGGGCCCGCAGGACGACTTGGCGCGTTGCACGCAGGCATTGGCCGGGCACCGCGCACTGCTGGTACTGGACAACGCCGACGCCCTGGAAGGCCCGGCGCTGCAGTGGATGTCACAGGCGCTGGAACGCCTGCCGGGGCTGCACATGGTGCTCACATCGCGCCGAGCGTCGGGGCTGCCGGGCGAACACGACTGGCCGGTGATGCCCCTGTCACTGCCCGCGTCCGGTGCTTCGTGGCCTGAACTGCGCAGCAATCCCGCGGTTTGCTTGTTCGTCGACCGGGCCTGCGCCAGCCGCCTGGACTTCCAACTCCACGCCGGCAACGGCCCCACAGTGGCTGCAGTGGTGCGCCGGCTGCAAGGTCTGCCGCTGGCCATCGAGCTGGCCGCCTCGCGGGTACGCAGCCTGCCGCCGGCTGCGTTGCTCGAACTGCTCAATCAACCCGGCAGTGATCGCTGGGCGCTGCTGTCTCGATCTGGCCCGCGGGCTGGTGACGATCCCCGACACGCTTCGTTGCTGGCTGTCGTGGACGACAGCCTGGCACAACTGCAGCCAGAGACGGTCTTGGTGCTGGCCATGCTGGCCGTGGCGCCGGTGGCGTTGGCGGGCGATCTGGTTGGTCGCCTGGCGGTGCGAACCGGCGCTGCAGCCAGCGGTGCGGCGGCACGCCGTGCGCTGGACGACCTGGCCGCGGCCAGTCTGGTCGACCCGCTGATCGACGATGGCGTCGAAACGTGGTGGGCCCTGCGCGAGCCCGTGCGGGATCGCGTTCGCGAAACGCGGGCATTGCCCGTGCTGAGGGGTTGGCCCGAGGCATTGATGGAATGGGCGCAGGCGTTGCCGCAACCCTGGCCACTGTCACGGCTGACACCTCTGTGGCCCGTCTTGACCTGGCTCGCAAACGACCCGCTCGACGCCGGCACAGCGCCCGGCTTCATCGACATGGTGCTGGCGCTGCACCCTGCTTGGGCCGAGCGCAGCCCACCTGCGGCGGTGGTTCGGGCGCTCGACCGAGCGCTGGACGCGTTGCCGCAGGCAGTCGGCCTGGACACGGCAGGCGCATCACATGGGGATCGGCGCGCGCAGGCACATGCGTTGGCGGCCTGGCTCGGCATGGCTGTGGGTGAGCGTGGCCTCGCCAGAGACCACGCAGCCCGCGCAGCCGCCTGCTGGCCGAGCAACGCCGGCGCGCGTGCGCGGGCGCAATGGCAGGTCGCCAAGGTGTGGCGACGCGCTGATGGCAACGTCGATCAAGCGAGGATGCTGCTGCACGAGGCCGTGAGGCATGCGCAGGTGGCCGGTGACAAGATGGCCGAGGCCGAAGCCGTCAACCAGCTTGCGACGATCGCCAACGAGCACGACGGGAAACCTGCGCAAGCCGAAGCCGGCTACAGGCAGGCCCTCGAACTGCTGCGCGCGGTTCAACCACCGCCCGCGCATGCCATCCGCGGCGTTCAGCACAACCTGGCCATCACGCTGATCTACGCCGGCCGGCCGGCCGACGCGCTGGCCGTGATTGCACCGCTCATCGCCGATGCGCGTGCCAACGGCGATGAGCAACTGCTCGGCCCGCTGTACAACGCGCGCGGCAGTGCACTGCAGGACTTGGGTCATCTGGCCGAGGCCATGGAGTCGACGATCGAGTCGCTCACGCTGGCATGGCACACGCTCGAGACCGAGAGCGTGCTGTATGCGCTGTGGAACGTGGCCCTCCTGGCCCACCGGTTGGAACTCGCCGACGTCGCTGCGCGCCTGCTCGGGTACGCCGACGCCTCATGGCGTCATCAGTTCGGTCCGTTGGGAGCCAGCGACCGGCGCGACGTGGTGCGCGTGCGGCGCCGTTGTCGCCAGCGCCTGGGCCGGCAAATGGCCGAAGCGATCTGGCGGGACGGGCAGTCGATGTCCCCGGCCGATGCCGTTGCCTGTGCACGACGACTCGCGCCCGCCACGACGTGCGTGGTCGTCAGTTGAACGGGCCCGCGCTCCGCCGACGACCACCTGTTCGCCGCGCAGCCACTCCTGCAGCCGCCAGCGCGATGACGGCAAGCGAACCCGACGCAGGCTCCGGCACATCGTGCGGGCCATCGTCGGTGCGTCCGGCGCCGTACTCCACCACGTAGCCGAATGCCCCGCCGCTGGGTGAAGACGCCCAGCCGAACTTCACCGGCTCACCGGCAACAACGGCATTGATGTGCAGCACGAGGTAGTCGTAGGCCTCGAAGCCCGGGCTCTCCAACGGATGCCCCACCAGCCAATCGGTGTAGCCGACCAACTCGCCGGCCTGCGGGCCATCCATCCACCGCCATTGCCCTTCGACATCGGCGTCGCTGGCGCCGAGCCACGCCGTTCCCGTCGCCCCGAAGCCCACCATGAAGCCGAACGACGACTGGATGAACGACTGCTCGGCCGCAGAGGTGATGCTGGCCAGGTAGCCGGCCTGACCCATGTGGCTGCTGCTGGTTGCGGCACTGCGTGCCGCCTCCAGGCTGACTGGCGCGAAGATGCTGATGGCCGGAACGTAGTCGTACCAATGCCCATTGCCCCCGGCCGACTCCAGCCACTGCACGGGCGCGGCCTGCGACGCCGTCATGGGCGCCTGAAGAACGAGGGCAGCCAGGCATCCGGACACCAGCCGCCATGTATGAGTTGATCTGCTCATCGGAACGCTCCTATCGGACTCATCCGCCAAATTGACGTGCCGCGGATGCTCCCGTGCGACCGTTTGTCGAACGTCTCGAATCGAGGCCGCACCGTCCCCGTGGATGAGGGGGAGGGTCGGTGTCCATCATGGGTCCTGATTGGGTTCGCCCCGCTTGGACTTGGCCCGCGCATGCCCTGCCCGGCCGCGCGCCTTCCAGATGGCGAGTTGCTCGCGCCGCTCGAGCGCCGTCAGACTGTCGCGCCGCGCTTCTCGCAGCAACTTGTGGTAGTTGCCCAGCCGTTGCGGGGGCAGCTCTTCGCGCACGGCGCAACCGGGCTCGTCCTGGTGCCGGCAATCGCGGAATCGACACTGCGGCGCGAGCCTTGCCACGTCGTCGAACACGGCGTCGAGTTGTGTCGGATCACCGGCATCGAGTCGCAATGCCCGCAAGCCCGGTGTGTCGATGATGCACGCCCCGGGCCGTGTGAAGTGCAGGCTGCGCACCGTCGTGGTGTGCCTGCCTCGGTCGTCGCCAGCCCGTACGGACTGCGTGCGCTGCGGGGCTGCATCAGCGCGCGCAAGCCCCGCCAAGCCTTCGGGCGGGCTGCCGGACTGCGAAACGTGAGCATCGCTGCGGCCAGCACTGGCATGCGCCAGCGTGTTGGTCAGCGTGCTCTTGCCCGCACCGCTGGATCCGAGCAGCACCAGGGTGCGGCCGCGGCCGAGCCAGGGCCACAGTCGGTCGCACAGGCTGGCGTCGCGGCCATCGACGGCCAGCACCGGGGCGCCAGCTGGCATCAGCTCCCGAGCCGATGCCAGTCGGTGCGCCAGCAGCGGCAACTCCACCGTATCGGCCTTGGTCAGCAGCAACACCGGCGCCACGCCGGCCAGCCGCACCAGTGCAAGGTAGCGCTCGAGTCGCCTCAGGTTGTAGTCCTGGTCCAGCCCCATCACCAGCAGCGCCATGTCGACGTTGCTGACCAGGACCTGGCGGCGGGCTGCGCCACGGCCGTCGTTGACGCGCCGGCACAGCTGGTTGCTCGGCGTCAGCCGCTCGATCACGCGGTCCGGTGCTGGCTGCTGCGGGCAGGCCAGCACCCAGTCGCCGACGGCCAGCGCCTGGTCGTCGACGGCCAGTTGGCCGAGCAGGCGCGGCGTCGGTCGGCCACGCCGCTCGTCGGTGCCGTCGTGCAGCAGCAGATGCTCACGGTGCACTTCCAGCACCCGCATCGGGCGCGCGTCGGGATCGGTTTGGAAATCGGCCACCTGGTGCGCCAGTGCAGCGGTCAGACCGATCGCATGGAGTCGTTCGAATAGGTCGAAGTTCATCACGTCTTGGGGCTCTGCCTCGGGGTGGCGCCGGTCACGCGCGGTCCACTCGAGGCGCAGCGTGCAGGCGCGGAGCCCGCGCTCACCAGGGGCGGCGCGGGAGCGGTCTGGGGATGGCAGGTCGGCGCCGCGTAGCGGACGCCATGAGGCTGGCACCAAGGCAAACCCGCCAGTGGCCGCCGAAGCTGCCGCTGCGAGTGCGTCTAGTCCAGGAGCGCTGGCTGGCTCAGCAGGCGCGGCCCGACCCGGGGACGGCGTTCGATGCAATCATGGCGATCCTCCTCAGGTCATCGGGTCCGGTGGGACCGGCGCGTCGCGCCGGGCGTCGAGATCGCAATCGGGCTGCGGGCACCCGTCGTGCGACATCATCACGACAGTGTGATGCCTGGGCCCTGCGCATGTCAATCCAACCTCGACACCCGCTGCACATCGGCAACGCAACGCGCACTTGTTCACACGGACGCCCGGCAGACGACATCAGCTAGAGCACGCACTCGACACAGGATCGGTGAAAACCCTATACTGCACCGCAACACGGACCCAACCGGGTTCGGTTCAGACGATCGGAACACACCATGTCCACCGCATCCATGACCTTTGGCCGCAGTACCACCTACGGCATTCCCCGCGGTTCACGCTGGTTCGCCAACGCCGCTGCCGCCCTGATCCAGTTGCTGCGCCGCATCGACCGCTGGCAGCTCGAGCGCAGCTCGCGCCGCGACCCCCGCTCTACCGCCGAGGTCTTGGCCTGGGCGCGCAGCATCGAGGCCAGCGATCCCGGCTTTGCAGCTGACCTTCGCGCTGCCGTCTACCGCGCCGAGAGCCAGACCGAGCGCTGAGCGCCTTCTGGCACAGGGGCCCCGCCGGGGCCTCAAGCGCACAGCGCGGCCGGCCGAATACACGGGCATCGCTGCGCGATACTGTCGTGCGGCTGTCGCCCGACCCGGGCATGATCGAGTCCTCGACCGAATCCGCGCCTTGCCCGATGAAGCCGTCCGTCATCCCGCCGCCGCTGCGCCTGTCGTCACCCAGGCCAGGGCCGTTTGCGCAGGTCGATCCGCGATTGAACCCGGCGCAAGCCGCCGCGACGCCTGACCGTCCTGGCCGCCGCGCCTGCCTGGGTCTGGGCGTTCTGGCGTTGACCGGCTGCGCGGTCCGGCCTTTGAGCGAGCCGCCTTCCGCACCGGTGTCGACGACCTCCGCGTCCGGAGCCGAGGCGCCCCTGCCGGCGCAGGTGATGCCGTTCTCCATGGCGGCCCCCGGCACCCAGGCCCCCGCCGGCTGGCGGCACTACATCTTGCGGCGCGACCGCCCGCAAACACGGTACGCGGTGGTGCGCGACGGGCCGCGCAGGGTGTTGCATGCGCACGCCGCTGCCGCGGCCACCGGCCTGCAGTGCCCTGTCTCCATCGAGCCGGTCGCGGGAGCCCGCCTGAGGTTCAGCTGGAGGGTCACCCAGATGCACGACGACGCCACGGTCGCGCGGGGGGAAGTCGATGACAGCCCAGCGCGGATCGTGCTCGCCTTCGACGGCGACGACGCTCGCCTGCCGCTGCGCGAGCGGCTGTTCTTCGACCAGGTCGAGCTGTTCACCGGCCAGCGCCTGCCCTATGCGACGCTGATGTACGTTTGGGATCGCCACCTGCCCACGGAGTCCGTGATCCACAACCACCGCACCTCGCGCATCCGCTACCTCACGGTCGAGCACGGACAGGCTCGCCTGGGGGCATGGCTCGCCTATGAGCGCGATGTCGTGGCCGACTACCGGCGGGCGTTCGGTGAAGCGCCGCGACGCATTTCGAGCGTGGGCGTACTCACCGACAGCGATGCGCTCAAGCACGAGCAGCAGGCGTGGTACGGCGACATCGAGTACCTGGCGCCCCGCGCAGCCGGTTGACAGAACCGCCGAGCTCGCTGCATCACCGGCGCTCACGCCTCGGGCAGTCCGGCCGGGGCAGCCCACTCAGCGGCTATGGGTCGGCAGGATCGCCTGAACTCGCAGGCCCGGCCGGGCCAATGCGATCTGCATCGCGCCGCCGTGCGACTGCACGACCTGCCGGCACAGATACAGGCCCAGACCCACTCCGCCACTGCTGCGCGTGCGAGCGGCGTCGGGCCGGTAGAACGGCTGGCCGAGCCGATCGAGCTCCGCCTCGGCAACACCCGGGCCGTGATCGCGCACATCGATCAACAGGTCACTCTCGCGACGCGCGATGCGCACCTGCACGGGGAGCGCTCCCGGCGGGTTGTGACGCAACGCGTTGTCCAGCAGGTTGCGCACGAGCAGTTCCAGCCGCACCCGGTCGCCTTGCAAGGCCGGCAGCGATGGGTCGATGTCGAGGTCTATGGGCCGGTCCGCGAAGTGGGCCAGTCGCACGGCCCGCACCACCTCGTCGAGATGGACCGCTTCAATGGTCAGGGCCGCCCGTCCGCCAGCCAGCCGTTCGCTCTCGAGCAGATCGGCAATCAGGTGGCGCATCACACCCAGGTCGCGCAGCAGCGCATCCCGCGCCTCGCCCTCGGGCACCAGCTCGGCATTCAGCCGGGCACGGGTCAGGGGCGAACGCAGCTCATGGCTGATCGCCAGCAGCAGACCGCGCTGGCCCTCCAGCAGTTGCCGCAGGCCCTGTGCCATCGAGTTGACGTCATCGGCCAGGTCGCGCAGCTCGTCGGCATGTCGCGTGACGATCGGTCGCGAGAAGTCGCCTTTCCCATAACGCAGCGCGCCCGCGCGAATATCATCCAACGGGCGCAGCAGGTGGCGCACGTAGCCGAAGGCCAGCAGCAGCAGCGCACCCATGCCAGCCAGCGTGAGCCAGCCGACGAACCTGGGGCGCTGCGCCTGGTGCCACAGCGCCAACCCGAAGCGCACGGTGTGGCCGTCAGCAGTGGTGCGCGCCAGCCATGCCGGCGCCTCGCCGGCGTGGGCGGGCGGCCCGTTGTCGGCATCGGGATGCGAGCGCCACTGAACCAGCGGTCCGTCGATGCGGATGGTCAGCGGCAGGCGCTGCACCAGTGCCTGTGCCCGACCGGGATCGGGCGGGCTACCCACCTCGGCGGCCAGCCGATCGACGTAGTCGCGCAGCAGCGGCTGGGCCACTTCGCGCCAGCCCAGGCCAAAGGCCTGTCGCGACCCCAGGACGAAGACTGCCGCCATGCCCAGCGCCAGGAGCACGAACATCGCAACCAGTCGCCAGTGCAGCGACCGGCGCAGGCGGTGGTGCCAGTGCCTGGGGCCGCGAGCGGTACCACGTCCCGGCTCACCGCCCACCGCGGCCCGTGCTCCCTCGGGGGCCGCACGCCCGGGTGTCGCCGGCGGTTGCCGATCGTCGGCGCCGCGTTCGCTCAAGGCGTGCGTCCCAACGCAAACGCGTAGCCGGCGTTGCGCAGCGTCTTGATGCACGACAGCGGCTCGAGTTTGCGCCGCAACCGACTGACCAGGATGTCCACCGCGCGGGTGTAGAGGTCGGCCTCGCGGCCGCGCAGGCGTGACAGGATGTCGTCGCGCGTGAACACCCGGCCGGGCTCGCGCGCCATCATGGCCAGCAGTTCGAACTCCGTGCCCGTCAACTCGATCGGCTGGCCCTGGCGTTTGACCTCGCGCCGGTCGAAATCGATCACCAGCCCATCGTAGGCCAGGGCGCCTGATGTTCCGGTGGTCGGCACCGCTGCCGCAGGGGGCCGCCGGCGGAGTATGGTCTGCAGCCGTGCGGCCAGTTCACGCGGCTCGAACGGCTTGGGCAGGTAGTCGTCGGCACCGAGCTCGAGGCCCACCACGCGGTCGGTCACGTCACCGCGGGCGGTGAGCATCAGCAGCGGGATGTCGCTGTCCTGCCGGATGCGCCGACACAGTGCGAAACCGTCCATCTCGGGCAGCATCACGTCCAGGATCGCGGCGTCGAACCCGCCTTCGGCCAGGCGGGCCAGCCCCTGGCTGGGCAGCGTCGCGGCGTGCAGTTCCAGGTCGAAACGGCGCAGATAGGTGGCCAGCGGCGCGGCCAGGTGTTCGTCGTCGTCGATCAGGAGGATGCGGTGCATGGTGGCATTCAGAGCCAGCGGCGTACGCTGCCGGCGTAGTCACTGTACCAACCGCCGAACACCTGCCGCAGGCGCTGCTCCTCGCGCGGCACTTGCACGCGCGCCACCGCGCCGGCCCAGACCGCGCCGGCCATGGCTGCCGGCAGCGAGCCAGACAGAATCGCCACGCCTGCCCACGCGACGCCGATGCCCAGGTACATCGGGTGGCGTCCCAGGCGATAGGGCCCCTCCTCCACCAGCACCGTGGGGCGTGCGCCCGGGCGCACGGCTGTGCGCGCCAGACGCAGACACCACCACGCCCAGGCGGCCCAGGCCGCGCCGGCGGCGGCCAGGCACAAGCCCAACCACTCCAGGGCCTGCACGGCCTCAGCCCCGACCAAACCCGCCGCGCCAGCCATGGCGGCCGCCGCGCTCGAGGAACTCCCGCACCTTCTGCTGCTGTTCCGGGCGCAGGCTGTCATAGAAGTCGCCAAACGCGGCCACCACCGCGGGCGCCTTGTCGCGAACCGCCGAGGTCTTGGTTTCGACCAGGGCCTGCGCGCGGGCGCGGTCGAACTGTGAGCCGGACACCAGCGCCTGCAACTCGGCGCGCGGCGTCGCGCCGCCAGCCACCAACGCGGCCCGCTGGGCCTTCATGGCATCGGCCAGCGACCCGAGCTTGGCGCGCTGTGCATCATCGAGCTGCAGCTCGCGGCTGGCCTTGTCGATGACGCGTTCGCGCATCTGGGCAGCTTCGGCCTCGGTCGTCGGCCACTTGTGGTGCGCATGATGCGAGCAGGCAGCCAGCCCGCCGAACAGGACCCCCAGCCCGAGGGTGCCGATCAGGGTGCGCTTGATCCAGGGTTTCATGGTGCATCTCTCCGTCAGGTGTGGAACATGGCCCGCATGGTGACCGCAGGCCGCACGCACGTCCTTTCACCCCGGTATCGGCGTGTATCGTTTCTTTTCATCGCTATGCTGCGCCGATGCAGCTACCTGCGCTCATACATGTCGATGACGCGATGATCGTCGCCGACAAGCCGGCCGGCCTGCTGGCAGTGCCGGGGCGCGGGCCCGAGCGAGCCGACTGCCTGGCGGCCCGGGTGCAGGCGCGCTACGCCGACGCGCTGGTGGTCCACCGACTGGACATGGGCACGTCCGGCCTGATCGTGTTCGCGCGTGGTCTGCAGGCGCAGCGGCATCTGGGCATGGCCTTCGCCGAACGACGCGTGCACAAGACCTACGTGGCAGTCGTGGGTGGCGCCGTTGTCGCCGACGCCGGCGAGATCGACCTGCCACTGATCACCGATTGGCCCAATCGGCCGCGGCAGATGGTCGATCACGCGCGCGGCAAGCCGTCACTGACGCGCTGGCGGGTGCTCGAGCGCCACTCGGCGGCCGACACCACACCGGACGCCGACGCGTGCCGCACAAGGCTCGAGTTGACTCCGGTGACCGGCCGCTCACATCAGTTGCGCGTACACCTGATGGCCATCGGCCACCCGATCGTGGGCGACGAGCTGTACGCGCCGCCCACGCTCGCAGCCGCGGCGCCGCGGCTGCTGCTGCATGCGCATGAACTGGTGCTGCCGCATCCGACCGGCGGCCACACCGTGGCCTTCAGCAGCCCGATGCCGTTCTAGTGCAGTGCTCGACGCCATACGGCACAAGAAGGCCGCGCCTTTGCAGCCCTGTCAATGCGATGCCGACGCAGCCAGCGGCGCGCGCAAGCGCGCATCGAAGTCACGCGGCGCGACGTACTGCAGCACGCTGCGCTGGCCGGCGGCCACGGTGACCACCAGTCCACGCGACGGGTAGAGCAACGCCGTTGCCGGCCCGGGCACGGTGAGCGTCGACTCGGGTGCCCCGAAACGCTGCCGCACAACCGCCTCGTCGAGCTGCGCCACCGGCACGAAGCTCAGCCCCAGCAGGCGTGAGCCGCGCGCGGCGGCGCGGTCGTCGGCATCGAGTGCGAACCGGCGCACGCCGCCCTCCATGGGCGACGAACGCGGGCTGCGCGACTGCCAGCGCCGGGTCTCGCCCGGATCGACCGCGAACGCCAACACCAGCCGGCCGTTGACGAACCCGGCCTGATGGGGATCGACCAAAGCCTCCAGTGCTGCAGGCTCGCCCAGGCGCGCGACGAGCGCCACCTGCAGCGCATCGCCGAAGCGCAGCTCCGCTTGGGCCAGCGTGTCCCGCCCGACGGCCACGCCGAAGACTTGCAAGGCACCATCGGCGGTCACATCGGTCTGCCACGGCAAACCCTGCTGCATCACGGCTGCATGCCCAGCCGCCGATGGCCAGCGCACCGACTGCCACAGTGTCGGCACGAACGCCACCAACAGGATCGTCGCGCCCGCGCCCAAGGCCCACCAGAACGGATGCTTCATCGCCGGGCATTGTGTCCCGCCCCGGCGGCAGGCGACAGCACGGGGCTGCTGACGTATGCTGCCGTGCATGGCACAGAACATCACCATCATCACCGGATCGTCGCGCGGGGTGGGTGCGGCGCTGGTCGAGCAGTTGCTGCAGCCTGGGCAGGTGGTCCTGGGCATCGCCCGCCAGGCGCACCCCGGCTTGCAGGCGCGCGCCGACGCAGCGGGGATGCGGCTCGAGCAGTGGCAGGCCGACCTGGCCGAGTCGGCGGCCGTGGCCCAGCGCCTGCGCGTGTGGCTGGCCGGGTTCGACCCGGGGCTGGTGCATCAGGTCACCCTCATCAACAACGCGGCGCAGGTCGGTCGCCTGGCATGCCTGGAGCAGGTGCCACCGGCTGACGTGGCTGCGGTGCTGCGGGTCGGGCTGGAGGCAGCGCTCGTGCTGACGGCCGCGTTCCTCGAGATGACCGATGCGTGGCCGGCGCGGCGCTGCGTGCTCAACGTATCCTCCGGCCTGGGGCGCCGCCCGATGGCGGGCAGCGCCGCGTACTGTGCGGCCAAGGCCGGGCTCGATCACTTCAGCCGCTGCATCGCTCTGGAGCAGGCCGACCACGTCAATCCGGCGCATGTCGTCTCGCTGGCACCGGGAGTGATCGACACCGACATGCAGGCCGAGTTGCGCGCGGCCGATCCGCAGGCCTTTCCCGAGCGCGCCCGCTTCGTCAAGCTGCAACACGATGGCGTGCTGATCTCGCCACAGGCCTGCGCGCGCGCGCTGCTGGCCCGCCTGGCCGACCCATCGTTCGGCCACGAAGTGGTGGGAGACCTGCGGGCCTGACGCCTGTGCCCGGCCGCCGCCGCGCAGCAGGACACCCATGCTGCGGGGCAGACCGTCGTCAGACCCTCTGAACCTGTCATCCCACGATGCTGCATCACGAGGCCGTCCCGGGGGACGCCACCATCGCCGCGACGGCCCGCTGGTCGTCGCCACCGGCCACGCTGTCGGCGCTCGTCGTCGACTTCGTGCGCCGACATCGGAGCGCCTATGTCTCGTCGGCGCTGATGCTGGCGGCCATCGCGCTGCTGATCGTCTGGATACCCCGGCAAGTCGGGGCGCTGGTCGATGCCCTGGTGACCCAGCGCCTGGATCGCCCGGCGTTGGTGTGGGAGATCGGCCGCCTGCTGGCCGTGGGTGTCGTGGTCTACGGGCTGCGCGTGGCCTGGCGCCTGCAGTTGTTCGGCGCGGCTTACCGCATGGGAATCGAACTGCGCGAGCGTCTGTATGAGCGCCTGACGCTGCAGGGCCCGCGCTTCTACCAGACCCGCCGCACCGGCGACCTGATGGCGCTGGCCACCAACGATGTCGACGCAGTCGAACTGGCAGCCGGCGAAGCGATGCTGGCCGGCTTCGACGGCACGCTCACCCTGGTGCTGGTGGTGGCGGCCATGACGCTGGGCGTGGACTGGCGGCTGGGCCTGGTGGTGCTGATCCCGTTCCCGGCGATGGCGCTGTCGTTCTGGTGGATCTCGCGCCACGTGCACGATGCGTCCCGCGAGGCGCTGGGCGCCTTCGGGAGTCTCAACGATCACGTCCAGGAGACCCTGTCGGGCGTGCGCACGCTGCGTGCGCTGGGCCTGGCTCCGAACGCTGGCGCGCGCTTCGCAGGCTTGGCGCAGGATGCGGCGGCGGCCAGCCTGCGTGCCCAGCGCTGGGAGGCCACCTACGAGCCAGCGGTGGGACTGACGCTGACCAGCGCCATCGTGCTGGCGCTCGGATACGGTGGCTGGCTGGTGTGGCACGGCCAGATGAGCGTGGGCCAGCTCACGAGCTTCGGGATGTACCTCGGGCAGTTGATCTGGCCCATGTTCGCCGCGGGGTGGGTGCTGTCGCTGGTGGAGCGCGGGCGTGCAGCATGGGGCCGGCTGGCGCCCGTGCTGGCCGAGCCGCTGGCGGTGGATGACCATGGCCACGTCGATGCCGTGCGCACGGGCCCGCTCGAACTGCAGCACGTGGGCCTGACCTACCCCGGCCAGGCCCAGCCCGCGCTGCGAAACGTGTCGATGTGCGTCGAGCCGGGCCACACACTCGGCCTGGTCGGCCCCACCGGGGCGGGCAAGAGCACGATCCTGCGCTTGCTGCTGCGGCAGTGGACGCCCGATGCCGGCGCCATCGCCTGGGGCGGCGTGCCGCTGGAACACCACACGCTGCAGGCGCTGCGCCAGGCGGTGGCCTGGGTACCGCAGGAGCCGTTCCTGTTCTCGGCCACGGTGGCCGAGAACATCGCGCTGGCGCGTCCTCAGGCCACACGCGACCAGGTGCAGGAAGCAGCCCGCCAGGCCTGCGTGCACGACGACATCGAGCGCCTGCCCAACGGCTATGACACGCCAGTGGGAGAGCGCGGCGTGACCTTGTCCGGCGGGCAGCGCCAACGCGTGGCCATCGCCCGCGCGCTGCTGGCCGACGCGCCGCTGTTGCTGCTCGACGACGCTCTATCGGCGGTCGACACCGAAACGGAGTCGCGCATCCTCCAGGCACTGCGCCGGGCTCGGCATGGCCGCTCGGTGATCATCGTGAGCCATCGCCTGTCGACGCTGCAGGATGCCGACGAGATCGTGGTGCTGCGTCACGGCCAGGTGAGCGAGCGCGGCAGCCACGCCGCGTTGCTGGCCCGCGCCGGCTGGTACGCCACCCAGTGGCGGGTACAGCAGCTGGAGGCCTCGCTCGATGCAGCCTGAAGCCGCGCCGTCGCCACAGGCACCGGCCGGCGAACGCCGGGCCGCGCTTGCCCTGCTGATGCGGGCAGCGGCGCCAGAATTGCCCGTGCTGCGCCGTGCCGTGACGTGGCTGGCGCTGGCCGCTGCACTGGAGGCGCTGGGCCCGGTGCTGGGCAAGGCCTTCATCGATCGCTATCTGGTACCCCGCGTACCCGACCTGCCCGCCATGGCCGGCCTGCTGGGCGGCGCACTGGCCGCCGGCGCACTGGCCAGCTTGCTGCGCTACGGCCAGTTGGTGCGCCTGGCAGCGCTGGCGATGCACTCGGTGCAACGCATCCGCGAGACCGTCTACGGCCATGTGCTGCATCTGCCGATGCGCTTCTTCGACCGAGCCATCACCGGCCAGCTCGTCAGCCGGGTCACCAACGACACCGAAGCGGTGAAGTCGCTGTACGTGCAGGTGCTGTTCGTCATGCTCGACAGCGTCATCATGCTGCTGGGCATGATGGTGACGATGGCGCTGCTGGACTGGCGCCTGATGCTGATCGTGGCGCTGCTGGTGCCAGCGGTTTTCGGCATCGTGTGGCTGTACCAGCGCCTGTCGGCGCCAGCGGTCACGCGCAGTCGGGCCTTGCGCAGCGATCTCAACGCGCAGGCGGCCGAGAGCATTGCGGGCATGGCCGTCGTCCAGGCCTGCGGTGCGGTGGGTGTGTTCGCGCGCCGCTTCGGCGCCACCAATGCCGCGCACTATGCGGCGCGTCGCGATGAGCTGCGCGCCAATGCCTGGCTGCTGCGGCCGATGCTCGACTTCCTGAACGTGGCCATGCTCGCCGCGCTGATCGCCGTGTTCGGGCTGCGCGAAGACGGTGGCGCGCTCGACGCCGTGCAGGTGGGCGTGCTCTACGCGTTCGTGAGCTACATCGCGCGGGTGGTCGAGCCGCTGATCCAGATCACCATGCAGTTCTCGCAATTGCAGCAGGCGATGGTGGCCGCCGCGCGCGTGAACACGCTGCTGCGCGAGGCCGAGGCCCCGGCGCCCGCGGGTGGAGCGCGGGTGAGCGCCGGCCGCATCGAGCTGCGCCAGCTGCAATTCGCCTACGAGCCAGGCCGGCCCGTGCTGCATGGCATCGACCTGACCATCGAAGCCGGGCGCTTCGTGGGTGTCGTGGGCCATACGGGCAGTGGCAAGAGCACCCTGATGGCGCTGCTGCTGCGCTTCTACGAGGCCCCGCCAGGACAGGTGATCGTCGACGGCCAGCCGGTCGAGCGCTTCGACGAGGCCGGCTACCGCAGCGCCGTCGGCCTGGTGCCGCAGGAGCCCTTCCTGCTGGCCGCCAGTGCACGCGAGAACATCGCCATGGGTCGCCCGCTCACCGATGATCAGGTGCGCAGCGCCGCCCGCGCCGCGCATGCGCACGACTTCCTGCAGGCGTTGCCGCAGGCTTACGACACGCCGTTGGGCGAAGGTGGTGCGCGGTTGTCGGTGGGGCAGAAGCAGTTGGTGGCCATCGCGCGGGCGCTGGCCGGCGAGCCCCGCATCCTGCTGCTCGACGAAGCCACCTCGCACATCGACAGCGAGACCGAGGGGCGGGTCCAGCAGACACTGGCCGCCCTGCGCGGTCGGGTCACGGTGGTGGCCATCGCACACCGGCTGTCCACCATCCGCGACGCCGACGCGATCGTGGTGCTCAACCACGGGCGCCTGGCCGAGCGCGGCAGCCATGCCGAACTCATGGGCATCGACGGTGGCCTGTACCAGCGGCTGGTACAGCTGCAGCAGCTGGAGGAGGCACAGACGGACCCCGACGAGTTGCCGCACGCGCACCCTGGCGGCGCAGGTGCCGCAGGATGATCCCCTTTCGCTGGGCGCCGCAGACGGCTACGATGGCGCTGCCGGCGAGGGTTTCGGTCGTATCAGCGCCGCGCTGGGCCCATGGGCCGTCAGAGCCGTACGCCGGTCGCTAGGGGGAGTGCGTGGACATGAGCGATGCCGATCTGCATGTCATCGGCCAGTTGCTCGACCGATTCGGGCTGGGCTTCCATCTGTCCGACGACACCGGGCAGACGCTGGCGGCCAACCGCAACCACGCCGCGACAGCCGGCAGCAGTCGCGAGGCCAATGGTGACGGCAGCCATGTGGCCATGCTCGACAACGGGCGCCGCATCACCGTCACCCACCGCCCCAGCGACGCCGAGCTTCGGTTTCGCCTGCTGGCCGAGCACTCGACCGACCTGATCATTGCAGTGGATGCGGACCTGGCGATCCGCTATGCGTCGCCGGCGGCGCAGCCCCTGCTGGGCTGCGCACCCGCGGCGCTGCACGGCCATACCTTGGCCGAGTTGCTGGCGCCCGAGCAACGGCAGGCCTTCATGGCCCGCCACTTCAGCAGGTCCGGACCGCGCGACGGTGGTACGGAGCTGTTCCAGGTGCTGGGGCCCCGCGGCGGCGCGCGCTGGGTCGAGGCACGGGTGGCGCCCCTGCCGCCCGGCAACGGCCTGGGCGACTTCCTGGTCACGCTGCGCGACGCCGAGCAGCGCCGCCGCGCCGAGGAAGCACTGGGGCAGGCCAACGCCGAGCTCTCGGCGCTGGCTTCCACCGATGCACTGACCGGACTGCCGAACCGCCGCCAGTTCGACGGCACGCTGCAGAAGGAGTGGCTGCGGGCCCTGCGCGACGGCATTCCGCTGGGCCTGCTGATGATCGACATCGACCGGTTCAAATCGCTGAACGACCGCTTCGGGCACCAGACCGGAGACCGGTTCCTGGCCCGTGTCGGACATGTCATCCGCCAGAACGTACGACGCGCCGGCGACATGGCCGCACGCTATGGCGGCGAGGAGTTCGCCGCGGTGCTGCCAGGCACGGGAAGCACCGGTGCGCTGGAGATGGCCGAGACCATCCGCCGGTGCGTGGCGTCGGCCGACACCACCGACATCGTGCTGGGTGGCTACCCGATCAGCGTGAGCATCGGCGTGGCCGCGAGCGTGCCGTTGTCTGGCTCGGGCGCGTCGGCACTGGTGCACAACGCCGACGCCGCGCTGTACCAGGCCAAGCGCAACGGCCGCAATCGCGTCGAGATCCTGCACTGACGCGCGCGCACCAAAAAAAGCCCCCGGCACCACCGGGGGGCCAGGGGCAATGCTCCTCATCGCTTCGCCGCTGGTTGGCGCCGAACGCATCGGATCCGGCACAGCGACAAGCCCAGACTACGCCCCTCGACGCGGCTTGGCATCCGTACAAAACCAGAGGAACTTTTCTGGCGTGGCGGATTCCACGCATATCGTCGCGCTGCTGCCCCCCGCAATCGAGTGCCGGGCGATCGTTTCAACGCTGCGGTGCGGGCGCGCCCAGCATGATGCCCAGTCCTTGCGCCGCCAGCAGCAACGGGTGGTCGTCCGGTACGGCCCGGCTGCGACCCGCAATCTCGGCGATGGGCACGCTGGCGCAGTCCTCGCCGCGCAGCACCACCATGCGCCCGAACTCCCCAGCCCGCACGAGCTGGGCGGCATGGACGCCGAAGCGCGTTGCGAGCACACGGTCGTAGGGGGTGGGCGAGCCACCGCGCTGCACATGGCCAAGCAAGGTGGCGCGAACTTCCGTGTCCAGCCGTGGCTGCAGCTGCGCCGCCAGCCAGGCGCCGACGCCCCCCAGGCGCAGCGGGTCAGGGCTGTCGGCCAGCGTCGCGCGCACTGTCAGGCCGGCTCCCGTGGCATGGGCCCCCTCGGCGATGCAAATGATGGTGTAGCCCTCGCGCGCCTCACGCGCGGCGCAGAAGCGGGCTACCGCGTCGACATCGAAGGGTCGCTCCGGCAGCAGGATGGCGTCGGCCGCACCGGCCAGCCCACCCTCCAGCGCGATCCACCCCGCGTAACGGCCCATGGTCTCGGCGATCATCACCCGGCCATGGCTGCGCGCTGTGGTTCCCAGCCGGTCCAACGCCTCGGCCACCACGGCCACGGCGCTGTCGAAGCCGAAGCTGCGGTCGGTCAGGGGCAGGTCGTTGTCGATGGTCTTGGGCACACCCACCACCGGCAAGCCCTTCTGCTGGAACTGGTGCGCGATGGCCATCGTGCCATCGCCACCGATCACCACCAATGCGTCCAGGCCCCAGTCGCGGGCCTGCTGCAAGGCCCGGTCAGAGACGTCGGCCCCACCCTGGGCGAAGTAGTGGAAAGGGTCGCACCGGTTGTGGGTACCCAGGATGGTGCCCCCCTGGGCCAGGATGCCGATCACCGCATCGGAGTCCAGCGGCCGCGCGCGGCCGGTGAGCAACCCCAGAAAGCCGCGCTCGATGCCCGTGACCCGGGCGCCCACGCCGTGGATCAGCGACAGCGTCACCGCCCGGATGACCGCGTTCAGCCCGGGGCAGTCGCCGCCGCCGGTGAGGATGCCGATGTGCATGTGTAACCTCGGGCGGCCAGCACTGCGCTCGGGGAGTCCGTGCGCGCGTGCGAAGGCCGCTTCAGTCGTTCGAGCTTGCCAGCCACGCCGCCAGGTCTGCCTTGAGTTGCCGCAAGTCCTGCGGCCGGGTATAGAACATGTGGCCGGCGTCGTAGTAGCGGTGCGTCACCCGTGCCAGCACATCGGCCGGCGCATCCAGCTGTGCCAGCGACCAGTCGCTGGCGGAGTACGGCGTGCCCAGGTCATAGCGGCCGCTGGCCACCAGCACCTTCATGTGCGGGTGGCGGCGCAACGCGCGGGCCAGATCGGTGCTGGTGCAGGCAAACCCCTGTTCGCCACGGCCGCCCTCGCCGCCACCGCGCATCCAGTGCCAGTGCTTGTGCACATCGCGCGAAAGCACCTCGTAGCGCGCGCCGGTGGGTATGCCCAGGGTTTCGAAATAGGCCAGCGCCGCCGTGGTGTAGGGCCCGCTGATGGCCTCGATCCCGGGGTCGAACTCCCAGTCCCGCGTGCGGCTGGCGGCCATCGGGCCAGTGACACGGGCCTCCAGGCGACCGACGATGCGGCCCTGCTCGCGCAGCGCCTCGAAGAAGAAGCACTGGTCACTGATGCGCAGGTTGCGCTCATGGACCAGCGCAGGCGGCAGACCCGTGAGCTCGGCCAATCGCTTCTCGATGCGACGTCGCGTCGCACCGTCCAGCCGATGCCCGGCATGCAGGGCGGCCAGATAGTCCTGCTGCACGAAGGCCTGCGCCGCATCGCGCGCCGCCTCGGCCGATGCGCCGAGCGCACCGCGCAGGCGGCCGTGGTATTGCGCCACCTGCGCAAACGCAGGCAGGAACAGCGCATATGGCAGGTCGTTGCGCGGCGCGAATGCGAGTGCCTGCAAGTCCATGGCACAGCTCACGAGGATCACGCCATCTAGCGGCAAGCCCAGGTCGAGCATGCGGTCGGCCAGCGCCGCGCCACGCGTGGTGCCGTAGCTCTCGCCCGCCAGATACAGCGGCGCCCCGAAGCGTCGGTTCGCTGCGAGCCAGCCCCGCATGACCTCGGCCAGCGCCTCCACGTCGCCATCGACCGACAGCAGCTTCTTGCGCGCCTCGTCGCTCACGGCCATCGAGTAGCCGGTGTGCGGCGGGTCGACGAACACGAGGTCGAAGTGCTCGAGCCAGGTCAGGGGGTTGTCCTGCACCTCGTAGGGACCCGCGGGCATGGTGCCGTCATCGCGGATCGGCACCCGCTTGGGGCCCAGCGCCCCCAGGTGCAGCCACACCGAGGCCGACCCGGGTCCGCCGTTGAAGGCAAAGCACACCGGCCGCACGGTACCTGCGGGCGTGGGCACCGTGTAGGCCACGGTGAACACGGCCGCCTGCAACTCGCCGCTGCGCGTGTCGATGCCGCCGCGGGTCACCGGTACGAATGCGGCCCGCACGCCATAGTCCAGCACCGTGCCGCTGGCCAACGCCACGCGGCCACTGGCCTGAACCGGCGCGCGCGCCAGCAGCTGTTCGGTGGCCTCGCGCTGGCGTTTGTCCGCGTCGGGGTCGGGGCGAGGTGCGTCGGGTTCGCTCATCGGGGGTGCTCCAGGTCTCCTGGTCGCCCTGGCGGGCGGCTGGGATTGTGCGATCAGAGATCGCAAGACCGGCGAGCATACGCGCACAGTCGCCACACTCCGGCCATTCCCAAGTGGTTAGACTGGCCGTTGCCGCTGGCGCCGCACCCATGTCCCGCGCTCCTGCCCAAACCCCCGCCGTCGCGCCACTCGCGGTGCCGGAGATGGGCGCCTACGAGTTGCTCGATGTTCCGGTAGCGGTGACCGATGCGCACGGTGGGCTGCGCGGGGTCAACGCCGCGTTCCTGTCCTTTACCGGCCTGGCGCCGCACGCTTGGCCTGGCCGGCGGTTCGAGGAACTGCTCTGCGGCGATGCCACCGACCCGGCGCAACGGCTGTGGATCGCCAAGCGCCTGCGTGACGGCGATGCCTTCGCGGCGGTGGCTTTCACCGGCCAGGATGCCTGCGGCCGGGCGTTGCCGATGCGCCTTTCGATGCGCATGGGGCGCGATGGCGCGGTGCTGCTGATGCAACCCGCGTTGGCCGAGCAGCGGCTGCGCGACGACTTGGCCCGCACGTCGGAACTGCTGGCGATGGCCCAGGACTTTGGCCGCTTCGGGGTGTGGGAGCGCGATGCCACGACCATGGCCGGGCGCTGGGATCCGCATGTCTGGGCGATCTGGGGGATACCGGTCGATGGTGAAGCGCCACCTCTGGACCAGGCCATGCTGTCGATTCCCCAGCCGGACCGAGATCACTCCATCGGCGTCTTCCAGCGCTCGCTGGCGAATTGCGGCAGCTACTCGGTGCGCTATCGATTGATGCGACCCGATGGAGAGTTGCGTCATGTCTACTCTCACTGGGAGGTGCGCCCTGGGCCCGACGGGCTGCCCCAGCGCGCACTGGGGATCATCCAGGACGAGACCGAGGTGCTGCGCCAGTCGCAACGCGAGGCCGAGCTCGCCCATCGGCTGGAGATGGCCACCAATGCTGCGGGCGTGGCGGTTTGGAGTCTCGATCCGACGGGTCGCCCGCACTGGGACTCGCAGATGCGCCGGCTCCACGGGCGCGAAGAGGCGGATCTGCCGGCCGACCTGGACGAGTACCTGGAACGATGCATCCATCTGCAAGACCGCGCCACCGCCCGTGAAGCCCTGCGCACGCTGCTCGCGCGGCGCGGCGGCTTGGTGGAGATGGATCTGCGTGTCCTGCGACCCGATGGCACGGTGCGGCGCGCCGCCACCCGCACTTCGGCGCAGATGGGGCCCCAGGGCGTATCCCTGTATGGCGTGATGCTCGACGTGACCGAGCGCCACGCTGCCGAGGCGCGCCTGCGAGAAGCCTCGGAGCGTGTGGCGCTCGTGACGCGGGCCGTGGGCATCGGCACCTGGCGCGCCGATCCCGAAGCCACCTTTGGTTGGTGGGACGAGCAGATGTACCGCCTGCGCGGCCTTCTGCCGCAGGACGGCCCTTCGACACCCGAGCAGCGTGCGGCCTGCGTCTATCCACCGGACCTCGCCGCCAACCACGATGAAATGCGACGCGCAGTGGCGCAGGACCGTCCGTCCAACTCCACGTTCCGCGTCGTCTGGCCCGACGGCACGGTGCGCTGGCTGGCGTCGCGGTCGACGCCGGTGCGCGACGAGACGGGCCGCACGGTGCAGCGCATCGGCATCAACTGGGACATCACCGAGTCTCGCGCCGCTGCCGAAGCCGAACACCAGCGCCAGCTCGCCCAGCGTGAGAGCCAGGCCAAGTCGCAATTCCTGGCTCGCATGAGCCACGAGCTGCGCACACCGTTGAATGCTGTGCTGGGATTCGCCCAGTTGCTGCTCACCGAGCGCGAGCATGCCGATGTCACCTTGCAGCGTCGGCGCATCGAGCACATCCATGCCGCGGGCGAACACCTGCTGTCGCTGATCAACGACGTGCTGGACTTGTCCGCCCTCGAGTCCGGCGAACTGAGGCTGCAGCTCGTTCCCGTGGCGCTGCAGGCGCTGTACAGCGAGGCCCTGCCCCTGGTCGAGAACCTGGCCCGGGCCAGCCGCGTCAGCGTACAGGCAACACCCACTGGCCTGGCGGTGCTCGCCGACCCCGTGCGGCTGCGCCAGGTGCTGATCAACTTGCTGTCCAACGCGGTGAAATACAACCGACCTGCTGGGCAGGTGAGCATCGAAACCGTCGTCGGCGGTGACCAGGTGCACGTCAGGGTCACCGACACCGGGAACGGCATGAGCGACGAGCAATTGCGCCATGTGTTCGAGCCGTTCAATCGCCTCGGTGCCGAGCGCGCAGGCATCGAGGGCACCGGGATCGGCCTGGCCATCGTGAAGGCTTCGATGCAGCGCATGGGCGGCGAGATCACGGTGCGCAGCCGGCTCGGTGAGGGCAGCTGCTTCGAGCTGACGCTGCCGCGCGCAAGCGTCGACTCGCCAGTGCTGGCCGCCGCTGCGCCGGCCGCCGCGCACGCTCCAGCAGAGCCATCGGCCGTGCGTCACCGCGTGCTCTACATCGAGGACAACACGGTCAACCAGTTGATCGTCGAGGAGCTGCTGCGCCGGCGCGGCGACATGAACTGCGTCACCGCAGCCGACGGGGCCGAGGGCGTCGCCCGGGCGCTGGCCGAACTGCCGGAGCTGATCCTGGTCGACATGCAGTTGCCCGACTTCGACGGGCACGAGGTGTTGCGCCGCCTGAGGGCAGATGAGCGCACGGCGCACATCCGCTGCGTGGCCCTGTCGGCCAACGCGATGCCCGAGGACATCGAGCGCGCACTGCAAGCGGGTTTCGAGGCCTACTGGACAAAACCCCTGGACCTGCGTCGGTTCAACTCTGCACTCGACGACTGGTTCGGCCACACAGGGGCGCCAGACTGAACCCGCCGCCCCCAGGTCGTGCTCAGCTGATCAGCCCACGGTCCCGCAGCATG
Organism: Aquabacterium sp.; assembly: GCA_023150345.1. Lineage (GTDB taxonomy): Bacteria > Pseudomonadota > Gammaproteobacteria > Burkholderiales > Burkholderiaceae_C > Pseudaquabacterium. The sequence goes on along the minus strand of JAKLLB010000009.1, from coordinate 47,902 downwards.
GGCTCCAAGGTGGCCTCGCGGCCGCGGAAGGCCCGGTAGGTGGCGCCGGGCTCGACGCTGTCGCCGCGGCTGTAGATGTGCTGCAGCAAGCGTGCGGCCGTAGGCGCGTCGAACGGATCACCCGCCTCGACGAACGCCTCGTAGGCGTCGGCGTCGAGCACTTCGGCCCACAGGTAGACGTAGTACCCCGCGGCGTAGCCGCTGCCCGAGAACAGGTGCTGGAAGTGCACGAGCCGGTGGTTCAGTCCGGCTGCGGGCGGCGCGCCGCGCCGCGCCAGTACCTCGGCCTCGAAGGCCACGATGTCATCCACCGGTTCGCAGCGTTCATGCACCGCCATGTCGACGATGGCGCTGGCCGTGTAGCGCACGGTCTCGTAGCCCTGGCCGAAGCGGCGTGCAGCCTCGATCCGCTCGATCAAGTGCTGCGGCAGGGGCTCACCCGTCACATGGTGGCGGGCGTGCCGTTGCAGCACTTCGCGTTCCTGGGCCCAATGCTCGAAGAGCTGCGAGGGCAATTCAACGAAATCGCGCAGCACCTTCGTGCCCGAAAGGCGGTTGTAGCCCACGTCAGACAGCAGCCCGTGCAACCCATGCCCAAACTCATGGAACAGCGTGCGCACGTCATCCAGCGACAGCAGGGTGGGCTCACCGGGCGGCGCCTTGGCGAAGTTGTTGTTGTTGAGGATGATCGGCTGTGACCGGCCGCCCCCGGCGGCGTTGCGGTGTTGCCAGCGCAGCGCGCTCATCCAGGCCCCGCTGCGCTTGCCCGGGCGCGAGAAGTTGTCGTGCAGGAACAGACCGATCGTTTCGCCGCCTTGGCCGCTCACTTCGTAGGCTTGAACATCGGGATGGTAGGCGCGCAGGTCCGGTCGGTGAGTGAAGTGCAGGCCGAACAACCGCTGTGCGCACTCGAACAACGCTCGAACCATCGCATCCAGCGCGAAGTACGGCTTGAGCTCGGACTCGTCGAGCGCGAAGCGAGACTGCCGCACCTGCTCGGCCCAGTAGCGCCAGTCCCAGGGCTGCAGCGCATGGTCGACGCCGGCCGCGCGCATGGCCTCCACCAGCAGCTCGCGCTCCTGCTCCCATGCCGGCAACGCGCGCTGCCAGACCTCGTCGAGCAGCGCCCATACCCGCTCGCGGGTGAGCGCCATGGTGTCGGCCAGCGCATGATCGGCATAGCAGGCATGCCCCAGCAGCTCGGCCTGTTCACGGCGCAGCGCCAGGATTTCGCGCGCGATCGGTCGGTTGTCGTGTTCGCCCGTTCGCTCTCCGCGCCCCACCCACGCGCGCCACACCTGCTCGCGCAGGTCGCGGTGGTGCGAGAAGGTGAGGAACGACAGCACGAGTGAGCGCGACAGCGTGATCACCATGCGACCGCAGAGGCCGCGGTCGGCCGCGGCCTGGGCAGCCGCGTCGCGCACGAACCGTGGCAGGCCAGCGGCAGCCGTGTCGTCGCGCAGTTCGAGCATGTAGTCGGACTCGTCGTGCAGCACGTTCTGCCCGAACACAGTGGTCAGCTCGGCCAGGCGTTGCACCACAGCGGCGTAGCGCTCGCGGTGGGCGCCCACCAGGCGGGCTCCGGCGCGCACGAAGTCCTGGTGGATGCGCTCGACCAGCCGCTGCCGCTCGGAACCAAGCCCCAGGCTGAGGCGCCGCTGCCAGATGTCGTCGATGCAACGGAACAGCGCCGCATCTTGGCGCACAGCGTTCCAGTGTGCCGCCAGCGGCGCCGCCATCTCGCGCTGCACGGCCTGAAGCGCCGCCGTCGTGGCCGAGGCCGTGAGGTTGTAGAACAGCGCTTCGACCCCTGCAAGCCGCTCGCCCGCGCGATCGAACGCGGCGATCACCGACTCGAAATCGCGCCGCGGGTCGGCAACGATCGCCGCCAGTTCGGCACGGTGCTCCCGCATTGCCGCCTCGAAGGCCGGCCGGAAGTGCTCCGGTCTCACGGCATCGAACGCAGGCAGTGAATGCGGCGCAGACAAGTCAGCAAGCAGGGGGTTGAGTGCGGCGTCCATGCGGTGGCGGTCGTCGGTGCGCGCAGTGTCGGGCTCGTGGCCCAGGCTGCACGCGGGTGGAGGAAGCTCGCGATGATGCCACCGTGATGGCGCGCGCATGCGCCGAGGGGTTCAATCGCCGGTGCCGCTGTCGCGCTCGCAGCACGTGGGATCGGCGACTTGCCACCATGCCAACGCCAACAGGACCGGAACGGCGAGGTACCACCACTCGTGGCCGGTCAACCGCTGACCGGCGGCACCGACGACCGCCCCCGAAAGCACACATGCCGACAACCACGCCAGCCGCCGAGCCGTGCCGGCCTTCGCGGCAGGTGCAGCGTCGCGCGGGCCGGCTACGGTCTCGCCACCGGTGGCTTCATGGGCAGCACGGGCTGGCGACTGGCGGGCGCGGGGAGGCATCGTGGGCAGAGCGAGCACGTCCCGCACACTGTGGCACAGTGCCACCCTCGCCGCCCGCCACCGCCGGCCGCGCCCCGTGGCGCGCAAGCCCGCCGTGGCTCAACTGCCACAACCACCCGCCACGCTGCTGCCCATGGCCCTGAAATCCACCATCTACAAGGCCCAGCTGCAAATCAGCGACCTGGATCGCCAGGTTTACGGCGAACACAACCTCACGCTGGCCCTGCACCCCTCCGAAACCGAGGAGCGCCTGATGGTGCGGCTGCTGGCCTATGCGCTACGCGTACCCGCCAGCGACCAACGTGGCACCCTGCAGTTCGCGCGTGGACTGTCCGACACCGACGAGCCCGACCTCTGGCAACGCGACTACAGCGACCAGGTGGTCCAGTGGATCGAGGTGGGCCACCCCGACGAACGGCGCATCGGCCGCGCCTGCGCGCGGGCGGAACAGGTGATGGTGCTGGCCTACTCGGCCAGCACGCCACTGTGGTGGGCCGGTCTCCAAACGCGGGTCACGCGCTGGCGCCACCTGGAGGTATGGAAGCTCGAACCGGAGCAGAGCCAGACACTGGCGCAACTGGCACAGCGCTCGATGCAGTGGCAAATCACGGTGCAGGACGGCCAGATCTGGGTCAGCAGCGCAGCCAGCACGGTGGAATTGCAGCCGGTGCCCCTGTGGCGGGGCGGCGCCTGAAGCGAGCCGCACCTGTGTCGCCGCTATGATGCCGCACCGCTGATACCCCCCGCCGCCGCCCTACCCGGGCCACGGCCCTGTTACATGCAAAACCTGCTGCAACGCCTGCTGCCCGCCATCGCGCTGGCAGCCGCCACCGCGATGGCCGCCTCCGAAAATCCGACCCCGACGCCGCCTGCTGCCGTCACCAGCGGCGCAGTGGCGATGACCGCCGGCGATGATCCCTACCTCTGGCTGGAGGAAGTGACCGGCGAGCGGGCGCTGGCCTGGGTGAGGGACCGCAATGCGCAGTCGAGGCGCGTGCTCGAGGCCCACCCGCGCTTCACGGTCATGCGCGACACCTTTCGGCGCATCCTCGATTCGCGCGAGAAGGTGCCCTACGTCAGCCGCCAGGGCGACTGGTTCTACAACCTGTGGCGTGATGCCGAACATCCGCGCGGCCTGTGGCGGCGCACGACGCTGGCCGACTATCGCCGCCCGCAGCCGAACTGGGAGGCGGTGATCGACCTCGACGCATTGGCCCGCACCGAGCGCGAAAACTGGGTCTGGTCCGGCGCGACCTGCCTGGGCCCGGCGTACCGCCGCTGCCTGGTGCAGTTGTCGCGTGGCGGTGCAGATGCCACGGTCGTGCGCGAGTTCGATACCGTCGACAAGCGTTTCGTCGCCGACGGCTTTCAACTGCCCGAGGCCAAGACCTCGATCGACTGGATCGACGCCGACACGGTGATCGTCGGGTCCGACTTCGGCCCCGGCTCGCTCACCGATTCGGGCTACCCGCGTGTGCTCAAGCAATGGAAGCGTGGTCAGCCGCTGGCTGCGGCACGCACGGTCTTCGAAGCCCAGGCGCGCGACGTCTCGGCCTTCGTCAGCATCGATCGCACTCCGGGGTGGGAACGCACGGTCTTCGGCCGTTCGACCGACTTCTACAACACCGAGCAACACCTGTGGGTCGACGGTCGCCTGGTGGCGATCGATCGTCCCACCGACAGCGAGATCACCTTCTGGCGCGACGCCCCGCTGCTGAAGTTGCGCAGTGCCTGGACCATCGGCGCCCACACCTGGCCTGCCGGCAGCCTGCTGGTCACCGATGCCCGCGCCTACCTGGCCGGGCAGCGTCGGTTCGAAGCGCTGTTCACGCCCACTGCCACCCGCTCGCTGTCCAGCTACACCTTGACCCGCACCCACGTGCTGCTGGACGTACTCGATGACGTGGCTGGACGGCTGGAGGAGTGGCGACGCGACGGCGAGCGCTGGACGCGCCGCGAAGTGCGCGCGCCCTATCCCGGCACCCTGGGTGTGGCTGCGCTGCATGACCCGCTGCTGGCCGACGATCCGCTGGCCCAGCAGTACTTCATCACCTACACCGACTTCGTCACCCCCGATTCGCTGATGCTTGGCCGCACGGGCAGCGACGAACGCGAGTTGCTCAAGGCCCGGCCGGCCTTCTTCGACGCACGCGGCATCCGCGTGGAGCAGCGCTTCGCCACCTCGAAGGACGGCACCCGCGTGCCCTACTTCATCGTTTGGCCAGCGCAGGCGCGCGCCGACGGTCGCAACCCGACGTTGCTGTACGGCTATGGCGGCTTCGAGGTGTCCCAACAGCCCTGGTACTCCGCCGGCTTCGGCACGGCCTGGACCACGCAGGGCGGGGTGCTGGTGGTGGCCAACATCCGGGGCGGCGGCGAATACGGGCCGCCCTGGCACCAGGCTGCGACACTGGGGCGCAAGCAGCGCAGCTACGACGATTTCGCGGCCGTGGCGGAAGACCTGATCCGCCACAACGTGACGCAGCCCCGGCACCTGGGCATCCAGGGCGGCAGCAATGGCGGGCTGCTGGTGGGCGCGGTCATGCTGCAGCGCCCCGAACTGTTCCGCGCCGTGGTTTGCCAGGTGCCGCTGCTGGACATGCGCCGCTATCACAAGCTGCTGGCCGGCGCCTCGTGGATGGCCGAGTACGGCGATCCCGATCGCGCCGAAGACTGGGCCCACATCTCGCGCTACAGCCCATACCAGAACGTGCGTCCGGACCTGAAGCTGCCGCGTGTGTTGTTCACCACCTCGACGCGCGACGACCGGGTGCATCCGGGTCATGCGCGCAAGATGGCCGCTCGCATGATCGAGCACGGCCACGATCCGCTGTACTACGAGAACATCGAGGGCGGGCACGCCGGCGCCGCCGACAACGCCCAGCGTGCCGACATGATGGCGCTGGAGTTTTCGTTTCTCTGGCAGCAGCTCGGCCACTGACGTTCAGCGGCCCTGCGCAGAGGCTGCCTCCTGCTCCTGCAGCAGGCGCCACATCACCTTGCCGGCACCCGACTTGGGCAGCGCGTCGACGAACCGCACGATGCGCGGCGCCTTGTAGGCCGCCATGTGCTCGCGCGCCCAGTCGATGATGTGCTGTTCGGTGGTGCGTCCGCGCGCTTCGGCTCGCAGCACCACCACCGCCTTGACGGTCTCGCCGCGGTAGGCGTCGCGGCTGGCGATGACGCAGGCCTCCTGCACCGCCGGGCACTTGAACAGCAGCAGTTCCACCTCGCTGGGCCACACCTTGTAGCCGCTGGCGTTGATCATGCGCTTGAGCCGGTCGGTGATGAAGAAGTAGCCTTCGTCGTCCATGGTGCCCAGATCGCCCGTGCGGAAGAACGGCTTGCCGTCGATTTCGACGAACGCCGCGCGGGTGGCTTCGGGGTGGCCCCAGTAGCCCTTGAACACCATGGGCCCGTGGGTGACGATCTCGCCCACCTCGCCGGGGGGCAGTTCGGCCAGGGTCTCGGGGTCGACGATGCGCGAGTCGGTGCCGAAGATCGGAATGCCCAGGCATTGCAGCTTGGCGCGCTCCGGAGGGTTGGCGTGCGTCGGAGCTGCGGTCTCGGTCAGGCCATAGCCCTCGGCGAAGGTCAGGCCGAAGTCGCGCTGCAGGCGCTCGGCCACGGCCTGCGGCATGGCTGCGCCGCCGCCGGACAGGTAGCGCAGGCTGGACAGGTCGAACTGCGCCACGTCGGGGCTGCCCAGCATGTCGATGATCATCGTCGGGATGCAGGTCCAGTGCGAGACCCGATGGCGCGCGATCAGCCGTGCCGCCAGTTCACGGTCCCAGCGGGGCAGGATCACCGTGGTGCCGCCGCTGGCCACCGAGCCCAGCACCCCGTACACGAAGCCCGTGATGTGAAACATGGGCACCACGCCCAGGCTCACCGACTCCGGGCCTCCGTACCCCCATTGCCCGCCGCCGACCACGTTGTGCATCAGCGTTCGATGGGTGTGCACGCAGCCCTTGGGCAGGCCGGTCGTGCCGGAGGTATAGGGCAGAAGTGCCATGTCGTCGGGTCCGCTGGCGTGCGGCGCCGGACGGTCGCCAGCCGCCACGACGTCGACCCAGCGATGGGCGCCCGCGGGCAGCGGCGGGTCGGCCTGCAACCACTGCAGCACCGCCGGCGCCGGGCGCTCCGCTGGATCGATGTCACCCGATGGCAGCGCATCGGCATAGCGCGTGGCGACCAGGTGGTGCAGACGCTGCCCCGCCGGCAACGCCGCATCGGCCCGGGCGACCGTATCGGCCAGGTCAGCGCTGACGATGGCCACCCGCGCGCCGGAGTCGGCGATGTAGTGGCCGAACTCGTCGGCCTTGTTCATCGGGTTGACGGGTACCACCACCGCATCGGCGCGCAGCACGCCATGCACGGCCACCACGTACTGCGGGCAGTTCTGCATGAACACGATGACTCGGTCGCCCCGGGCCACGCCGTGCGCCTGCAACCACCCGGCCACAGCCTCGGCCTGGGTGCGCAGCTGCGCATAGTGCAGGGGCTGGCCCAGGAACAAGTAAGCCGCCCTGTCGGGATAACGAGTGGCCGCCACCTCCAGGTTGAACCAGAGGCTGGTCTGCGGCAGCACCAGTTCACGTGGCAGACGCCGCGGCCAATGTGCGTGGTGAGGACGGGATGCGTTGTCGATCATCGGTCGGCCCCTTGCGACTGCGGCGGCGGGCGACTGCCCGGCCGTCATCGACAGAAGTGGTACTGCAGGAGGCTGCCGGGCTTCGGCATGGCCCGCGCCTGGGCCGCGATGGTGGCACCAAGCGCTGCCGACGCCTTGTCACGCTGGCGACGCGCGCGTCCGTCGAGGCGCTACTGTCCCATCTGCCGCTGCCGTGCGCGCTCTTCGATGTTGCGCGCCTGCTGGCATTGGGGGTGGTCGTAGTACTGCGGCTTCACGCACTCCCGCACCAGGCACATGTGCAGGGCCAGGAGCATGCGGCCACCACACTGCTCGCGCGGATCACGCGGGCCCGCCGGTGCGGGCGCTGGCTCGGGGACGCGGGCAACGGTCGGCGACTCGGCCGGCACGATCGGCGCGGCCGCCGGACCATCGGTCGTGGCAGGCGGGGTGCCCCCTGCCAGCGGCTGCTGTGCCGCGGGGCTGGTGCGGCGCTGCTGCGGCGCCGGCGCCAGCGCGCCGCTGGGCAGCGCGCCCGTGGCAACCGACACCGGCGGGTTGGGCGATGATCGGCCGCCCGGGCTGCTGCGACCACCGACAGCCGCAGTGCCGCCTGCTGTGCCCGCGGGTGCTTGGCCGAGCGCTCCCGTGCCGGCAGCGCCTGTCGAGTCGGATCGAGACCGTGCCGGCGCACGGTTGGCTGCCGTGGTGCCACCTGCGGCCATCACCGCTGGTGCCACCGTGCGCGCGGTGTCGTTCGGGTTCACCGCCCCGGATGCCGCGGGTATGGGGGCCACGACGGCCGCTATCGCAGCGCTGGCCGAAGGTGCGGCCAGCTCGGCGGGCGCGGATGACGCGTCGCTGACCGTCGGTGCGCTGGTCGGGCTCGTCACCATGGCCGGAGCGGCCGCAGACGCCGCCTGCGCAACGACCGCCGGAACCGGCGCGGGTCGCAGGCTCCACCAGTAGCCTGCAGCCGCGGCCGCCAGCGCCGCCGCGCCGCCGGCCCACCACAACGCGCTGCTCCCCCCACGCCGCGGCTCCCAGGGGGAGGCGGCCGCGGGCGGGCGGTGCGCCGCCGTGGGACGTTCGCGCACGGCCGATCGCATCGCCTCTTCGATGGGATCCGGCCCGGTCGCGCTGTCCTGCACGAGTGAGGCGGTACGCACTGTGGGACTCGGATCGACTTGCGCCACTGGTCGGGCAGCAGTGGGCGATCGCACGGGTGCGTTCGGGACACTTCGGGGTGCCGACTGCTGCTGGGCGGCGGCAGCCTCCGGCGCGACCGACGGCCTCGGTGTCGAGGCCGGCACCGGTACCATGCCGATGCCGTCGGGGGGCAACACAGCGGTGGGTTCCCAGCCGCCGGCAGCCGGCGCGACGTTGGCCAACCGCACCGGCGCCGGTCGCCGGCCCTCGAGCACATCGCGCAATTGCTCGACCGACTGAGGCCGATCGGCCGGACGAGGCTGCAGCATCCAATCCACAGCGCGCAGGAACTCGGTGCCCAGGCCCGGACGGGATGTGGCCGATAACGGCGGCGCGTCGTCGGCGACCGTGCGCACGGTCGCCGGCGCCGGTGGCAACTCGGTGATCAGATAGTGCAGCGTGGCGCCCAGCGCGTAGAGGTCGGTCCAGGCCCCCTGGCGCAGGTTCGTGGCCTCGCCGTACTGCTCGATCGGAGCATAGGCAGGCTTGAGGATGGCGGTGAGGGTCTGCGTGCGGCCGCTGATGACATGCCGCGCCGCCCCGAAATCCAGCAACACCGGCACGCCGTCTGCACCCACGAGGATGTTGTCCGGGGCGATGTCGCGGTGATAGACCTCCTCGCGATGCAGCACCTCCAACGCACCCAGCAGCGGCTGCAGCAAACGCCGCAGCCAGGCTTCGTCGGGCGGCTGCTGCAATGCGCGACGCACCTCCCGCAGCGTGTGCCCCCGCATCAGCGGCATCACCATGTACGCGGTACCGTCCTGCTCCCAGAACCGGTGCACCTTGATCAGCGACCGGTGATCGAAGCGCGCCAGTAGACGGGCCTCGTTGACGAATGAGCGCAGCCCGAGTGCGAACGTCTCCGCGTGCGACGGCGATGTCAGCGACACATGCAGCGTTGCCGTTCGCGCGGCGAGTGACGACGGCATGTACTCCTTGATCGCGACTTCGCGCTCCAGGCCGTGGTCGAAGGCAAGGTAGACGATGCCGAACCCACCGACGCCGATCACACGGCGGATTTCGTACTCGCCCAGCCGCGTCCCTGCGGGCAACGCATTGGCGTGGCCGTCTGCCGCAGAGGCTTTGGCGGTGGTCATCCTGGCAATTTAACCCAGCATGCGCCGCCCCAGACGTGCCGAAGGGCAGGTTTCGCGCATCGTCGGGCAGTCCTGCGCGGCACTGACGGTACGATACCGCCTCCTGCGTGATATCGGCCACCGCCAACGAATGCAACGACGCCACTTGCTGTGCTTGGCCTGCGCGAACGCCCTGGCTGTCCGACCCGCGCGCGCGCTGGAGGCTCCCGAGTCGACCGTGGTGCTGACGCTCACCGGCCGGCTGCGCTCGCCGAACCGGTTGGTCGACGGGCAACCGCAGGCAGTGTTCGACATGCCCATGATCGAGCGTCTGCCGCAAACCCGTTTCACGACCCGCACACCGTGGTACAGCCAGCCGCGAACGTTCACCGGGCCTCTGCTGCGCGATGTGCTGGCCGCCGCCGCCGCCCAGGGCAGCATGCTGCGCGCCAGCGCGTTGAACGACTACCGGGTCGACATCCCGATGGAGGATGCGCAGCGATTCGATGTCGTCCTTGCACACCAGCTCGACGACAAGCCGATGCCCGTGCGCGACAAGGGACCGCTGTTCATCATCTATCCGTTCGACTCGCGGCGCGAACTGCGCACCACGGTGTACTACACGCGATGCGCCTGGCAGCTCAAAGCCATCGACGTGGCATGACACGCTTCGCGATGGCCACCGATGCACACGCGGGCGGCGAGCCCGCCGGAAGACCACCAGGCGCCTGGGCGACGGAAATCGGCCCCGCAACGGGTCGACTTCTGCCGGCCACGCGCCAGGCCCGCCGGATGGTTCGAAGGGCGGTGAGGTGAGCGAGGCGCGTCCCACCCCCCCTGCGCGGCGCCTGACACCCTGGTTCGGCATCACCGGGCTGCTGCTGCTGGCCACCCTGCTGGCTGCCGGGTTCGTGCAGGTGCGCCAGCACGCGCTGCTCGGCCTGATGGCCCAGTCGCAGGACGACTACCTGGTGCTCAGCCTGTACCAGCTGGAGGCCGACTACCTGCGGCTGCGCGAACGATGGCCGGCGCCGGAGGCCACCCAGCCGGCTGCGACACCAGGGCTGAAGATGCGCTACGACATCTTTGTCAGCCGTGTCGCGCTGCTGCGCACCGAGCGCGCACGTCGCCTGACGGGCACCATCGAGCGCGCGCCGGCCGTGCTGGCCGGCCTGGACGACTTCATCGGCAAGGCCGACATCTACCTCGGCGAGGCGCCATGGGTGTCGATGGACACGCAATCGGCCCAATTGCTGCGCGGGGAGCTGTTCGGGCTGGATGGGCCCATCCACGACTTGCTGCTCGACGCCTCGCACCTGGTGGCCACTCAGGTCACCGACCGTCAAGCGGCCATCCGGCAGCACAGCGAGATCGGGATGGCCCTCACGGCGTTCCTGTCGGCCATGGTGCTGGGCTTCGCGCTGATCGCTCTGCGGCAGATGCGCAAGCTCGAGCAGCGCCGTCGCCACCTGGAGGAGTTGGCCGATGAGCTGCGCGACGCCCGCACCGAAGCCGAAGCCAGCGCCGACGCCAAGAGCCGGGTGCTCGCCGACATGAGTCACGAGCTGCGCACGCCGCTGCACGGCCTGTTGGGCATGCTGGCCCTGTTGCGCGAGACCCCGCGCGACGCACGAGCGCCGCAGTGGCTGGACATGGCCGACGAGGCGGCTTCGCACCTGCAGCACCTGCTCGACGACATCCTGGACCTCTCCAAGCTCGAAGCAGGCACGGTGGTGCTGCAGCCCCAGACCATTGCCATGGCGCGGCTGGTCGACGAGGTGCGCAACCTGATGCAGCCGCAGGCCCAGGCCAAGGGGCTGGGCTTCGAGGTGGCGCTCGCGCCCGATCTGCCTGCCGAAGCGCAACTGGATCCCACGCGCGTCAAGCAAGTGCTGTTCAACCTGCTCAACAACGCGGTGCGCTATTGCGACAGCGGCAGCATCACGCTGCGTTGTCGGCGCGCCGCCACGCCCGGCGGCAAGCCCGGACTCGAGTTCGACGTGATCGACACCGGGCCTGGAATGGACGCCGCCACCATCGACCGGCTGTTCCATCGGTACAGCCGCGCGGAGGAAACTGCGGGGCGGGCTCCGGGCGGCGCCGGGCTGGGCCTGGCCATCTCGCGCAACCTGGCGCGCCTGATGGGAGGCGAGATCCGTGTGCGCAGCAGTCCCGGGGCGGGCAGCGTGTTCACCTTCAACTTCGCGCTCGGCAGCGCGCCTGCGGGCGCATCGGCGCCCACTGAGGTCCCCCGTGCGCCTGAAGGGTCGCTGCGCGTCCTGGTGGCCGAGGACCACCCCGTCAACCGCATGTACCTGTCGGCCCTGCTCGAGCGGCTGGGCCACCGTGGCGTATGCGTGGCCAACGGGCAGGAAGCGGTGCAGGCCGTGCAGGCGCAGCCGTTCGACGTGGTGCTGATGGATGTACACATGCCGGTGATGGACGGCGTGACAGCGACCGAGCGCATTCGTGCGCTGCCTGCCCCAGCCGGACGTGTGCGCATCGTCGCGCTGACCGCCGACGTCTTTGCCGAGGCCCGCGAACGGTGCCTGAGTGCGGGCGTGGACGAGGTGATGACCAAGCCGGTGAATCTCAATGCTCTGGTGGCGACGCTGGGCCGGGCAGCATCACCGCCGGCAGGCAATTCCCGCACCGCTGCCCCGAGCGCTGGACCGGGGCGCGAGCCCCTGCTGGTGGACCAGGCCGTGCTCGACAGCGTGGCCGAACTGATGGGCGCCCGACGCTCGCCGGCTCTGTTCGGCGGCTTCTTCGAGCAGGCCGACGACGCCGCGCGCCGCATGCGCGAAGCCATGCGCGAAGCCGATCCCGAAGCACTGCGACGGGCCGCCCATGCCGTGAAGGGCGCCGCATTGAACCTGGGCCTGCCCGCACTGGCCGACGCCGCCGCCCGGCTGCAACGCGACGCCGACGCACTGGCACCCACGCAACTCGCACTGGCCGTGCAGCGCTACGAGGAACTGGTGCAAGCCACGCGCGGCCTGTGCGAGGCCCAGGGCCTGCTGCGCTCCTAGGAGCCCGACAGGCTCCTAGACCACCACCGGTTCAGGTTCGAGCCGGATACCGAAGCGGCCGTAGACGCTTTCCTGGATGGCGCGCGCGAGAGTCACCACCTCCGCTCCACTGGCGCCCCCCCGATTCACCAGCACCAGCGCCTGGCGCTCGTAGACGCCGGCACGGCCGACGTTCTTGCCCTTCCAGCCGCAGGCATCGATCAGCCAGCCGGCGGCCAGCTTGAACCGCCCGTCCGGAAGTGGGTAGTGCACGATGTGAGGATCGCGGGCGATGATGTCGTGGCATTGCTCGGCGCTGACCACCGGATTCTTGAAGAAGCTGCCGGCATTGCCCACCACAGCCGGATCGGGCAGCTTGGCGCGGCGGATCTCGCAGACCCAATCGAAGATCGTTCGCGCATCGGGGTGCGCGCAACCGGTCTCGGCCATGCGTCGCTCCAAATCGAGGTAACCCAATACCGGTTTCCACGGGCGTGGCAGCCGCAGGCGCACCCGGGTAACCAGGCTGCGGCCGGCCAGGCCTCCGAAGCCGGCATGCTTGAAGACGCTGTCGCGATAGCCAAAGGCACATGCGCGGGCATCGAGCGTGACGCTGCGGCCGGTAACGAGGTCGACGGCGTCGAGCGCGTCGAAGCGGTCGGCCAGCTCGAGCCCATAGGCGCCGATGTTCTGCACCGGCGCCGCGCCTGCCGTGCCTGGGATCAGCGCCAGGTTTTCGAGCCCAGGCCAGCCCTGCTCGAGTGTCCAGCGCACGCAATCGTGCCAGCTCTCGCCGGCGCCGAGCTCCACCACCCAGGCATCGTCGTGCTCGGCCACCAGGCGTCGCCCCATGACCTCCACCCGCATTACCACCCCGGGCGGGTCGCGCGTGAGCACGAGGTTGCTGCCACCACCCAACACCAGCTTGGGCAGCCGGCCGAGCCTGGGATGGTCGAGCAGGCGGCGCACGTCGGCATCCGACGTGATGCGAACCAGGTGCGTCGCGGTGGCCGGCAAACCGAAGGTGTTCAGTTCGCGCAGGTTCACTCCATGCTCGATGGGCAGGCTCGATTGCGATGACCCTGTTGAGAGATGCATGCGTGCATTTTCCCCGAGTGGCCGACCGCTGCTTGATTTGGTCATGCGTGGCGACGACAGGCACATGGCAGAATTTTTGCCTTGGTTCCCTTGCCACACCGAGCGCAACGCTCGGCGCACACCATGCCCAGCTTCGATACCGTCCTCGAGCCCAATCTCGTCGAACTGCGCAATGCGGTCGACCAGAGCACCAAGGAAATCGGCACCCGCTTCGACTTCAAGGGCTCCTCCGCCCGCATCGAGAGCGTGGAGTCCGGCAAGGACCGCAGCCTGCAACTGTGGGGCGACAGCGACTTCCAGCTGGGCCAGGTGAAGGACATCCTGCTGGCCAAGCTCAGCAAGCGCGGTGTCGACGCGCGATTCCTCGACTTTTCGTCGAAGCCCGAGAAGATGGGTGGCGACAAGCTGCGGCACACCGTGGCCGTCAAGCAGGGCATCGACAGCGATACCGCCCGCAAGATCCAGCAGCTCATCAAGCAAAGCAAGCTCAAGGTGCAGGCCGCCATACAGGGTGACAGCGTGCGCGTCACGGGTGCCAAGCGCGATGACCTGCAGGCCGCCATTGCACTGCTGCGCAAGGAGGTGGCCGATGTGCCCCTGGCATTCAACAACTTCCGCGACTAGCGCGCGCCTGTCCGCGCTGGCGCTGGCCATCGCACTGGTGGCCCCATTCGGGGTCGCCGCCCAGAGCGTGAGCCTGTCGGGCAGCCTGGGCAGCAGCAAGGCCCTCCTGCTCATCAATGGCCAGCCGCATACGGTGGCAGTGGGCAGCACAGTCGGTGGCGTCACCTTGCGCAGGCTTGGCGACGGTGAGGCGGAGGTCGAGGTTGGCGGCCGGGTGAGCGTGCTGCGCCTGGGCGCGGCCCCGGCTCGCGTGGGCGGTGGCGCCAGCGGCGGTGGCGGCGGCACCGAGATCGTGCTGCCGGCCGGCCCTGGCGGGCACTTCACGACTCAAGGCCTGATCAACGGCAAGCCCGTGCAGTTCATGGTCGACACGGGCGCCACGGTGGTGGCCATGAGTCAGAGCGAAGCCCAGCGCATCGGTGTCGACTGGAAACGCGGCCGCCGCGGCCTGACCCAGACAGCCGGCGGTGTCGTGCCCGTGCACGCGGTCAACCTCAACTCGGTGCGCGTCGGCGATGTCGAGGTCTACAACGTCGATGCCGTCGTCGTGCCCTCCGAAATGCCCATCGTGCTGCTGGGCAACAGCTTTCTCAGCCGTTTTTCGATGCGGCGCGACGGAGATGTGATGCGCCTGGAGAAGCGCTAGGCTCGGCGAGGGCCGTCGCCGTGTCGACGACGGCGCCCCGCCCGCGCGCAACCGTCGAAATGCCATAGCGCCGAAGCCGCTTGGCAACCGCTGCATGCGACAGGCCCAGCCGAACCGCCAGCTTGCGGCTGCTCGGGTACTGATCGTAGAGCCGCACCAGCAGGTCGCGTTCGAATCCCGCCATGGCATCGGCCCAGGTCTGTGCAACCATCTCATCCGGTGGCGCGACAGCACTGCGCCGCCGCTCGCTGTGCAGCCCCAAGTCGGCCACGTCCAGCGACTGTGACTCGGTGAGCGTCACCGCGCGGAAGATCACGTTCTGCAACTGACGCACGTTTCCGGGCCACGGTGCCTCGCGCAGCGCCTGCCGCGCCGCCGGCGTCAGGCGCGGAACGCGACGGCGAACCTGCTGGGAAGCCCGCGCCAGGAAGTGCTCGGCCAGCATCAGGATGTCATCGCCGCGCTCGCGCAGCGGTGCCACGTGCAGGTTCAACACGTTGAGCCGGTAGTACAGGTCCTCGCGGAACTCGGCCCGCTCCACCATCGACTCCAGGTCGCGGTGAGTGGCGCTGAGTATGCGTACGTCGGCGCGCAACTCCCGATCGCCGCCGATGCGACGAAACGTTCCGTCGTTGAGGAACCGAAGCAGCTTGGTCTGCAGATAGGGCGACATCTCACCGATCTCGTCGAGAAAAACCGTGCCGCTGCCGGCCATCTCGAGCAAACCCGGCTTGCCGCCACGTTGCGCACCGGAGAACGCACCCGGTGCGTACCCGAAGAGCTCGCTCTCGGCCAGGCTCTCGGGCAAGGCAGCCGCATTGAGCGCCAGGAAGGGCGCACTTCTGCGTGCACTGGCTTCGTGGCAGGCGCGCGCGACCAATTCCTTTCCGGTGCCGGTCTCGCCCAGGATCATCAGGGGCGCATCGACCACCGCCACGCGCTGCGCTCGAGCGCGCAGCTGGCGCATTGACTGCGAGTCGCCCAGCAGCGCCTCGAAGCCTTCCGGCGGTCGCTTGCGCTGCAGGCGCGCCACCTGCTCACCCAACCATGACGCGTCTTGCAGCGTCAACACGGCACCGGTCAGCCGCCGCGTGCCTGGGTCGATCAAGGGGCTGGCGTCGAGGACCCACGCGCTGCCCGCGTAGGTGACCTCGTGCTCGCCCGTGCGTGCCCCGCTCTCCATCAGTTCCCGCCAGAGCCCTTCGCGCCCGAGCACGTCGTCGATGGACCGGCCGATGCACCCGGCCTCGCCCGCACCTTCGGCACGTCGGGCGGCCGCACTGGCCATGGCGACGCGGCCATCGCTGCCGATCACCAGCACCGGCTGCGGCAACGTTCCGAGCAACACATCCAGTTGCAGGCGCCTGGCCTCGCCGGGCATGAGTTGCGCCGCTTCCACGCGCTTGACGCCTGGCACTGCCAACAGCGCTGCCTCGACTTCAGCGCGCTCCTCTGGCCGCAGGTCAGGCACGTTCAGATAGATGTTGTGCAGCCCCATCTCCATCGTGGCGAGGTCGAGCTGGCGTGCGGCAATGAGCTGCAACACCTCATGGGTGATGCCCAGACGGTCTTCGGTGATCAGGCGCAGTTGCATCGTGCCGACAGTGTATGCGCATGCATACAAGCATCGACGATGTATCTGCTTCGTTCCAGATGTGTATCGATTTGCTTACACGCGTCGTGCACAAGCCACGCAACCCATTGATTTCAAAGGCGGCCGAGGTCTGGCACGACGCATGCGTTCGCAACAGTCGTCCAACGCGGCCTGGTGGCTGCAGTTGTTTGCAGGGGCGAGGGCCTCGCGGCAGCTTCAAAGCGACCTCCTCCGCTCGATCGCACGCCCACACTCGGAGACATGAATGACACGTGATCTACAACGGCGAATCCAGTGCCCACCCCTCGGTCGAATGCTGGCCAGTGCCGCCGCGGTCGCCGCGGCCGTGCCGATGCTCTCGCTCGCGCAGGGCGCCGACGCTCCGCAGAAGGTCGAGGTCACCGGTTCCAACATCAAGCGTCTGACCGCCGAGGGCCCGCAGGCCATCCAGGTGATCACGGCCAAGGAGATCGAGGCCGCCGGCGTGACCTCGGCCGCGCAACTGCTGGACAAGATCACGCAGAACGGCGACGGCAAGGTCAGCGACGTCGAGACCAACTCGCTGGTGCCCGGAGCCAACGGCGCCTCGCTGCGCGGGCTCGGAACCAACGCGACGCTGGTGCTGCTGAACGGCCGGCGGGTCTCGTACTACGGCTTCACCGATTCGTCGACCTTCGTCGACCTGAACGCGATCCCGTTCGCCGCGATCGAGCGCGTCGAAGTGCTGAAGGAAGGCGCGTCGGCGATCTACGGCACCGACGCGATCGGCGGCGTCGTCAACTTCATCCTGCGCCGCTCGTACCAGGGCGTGGAAGTCGCGGTCTCCGGCGGGCGCTCGCTGAGCTACCACGACCTGGACCACCGCAACGTCACCGTCACCGCCGGCTGGGGCGAGCTGGCCGGCAGCGGCTTCAACGTGATGGGCGTGCTCGACCATTACCAGCGCGACGGCGTGATGCAGGTCGCGCGGCCGTCGACCTGGCGCAACCAGACCGATGCCGCGCTGGCCGCGGGTTATCAGACCGGCGACATCGGCTATGCCGGCAAGACCTGGGGCGTGGCCACGCCGGCGTTCAACACGCTGACGAGCTACTCGAACACCGGCAACGTCTGGAATGGCCGCCTGTACGTCGCCAACGGCAGTTGCGATCGCGGCCGCGACGCGCTGAACGCCGCCGGCACCTGCGTGCACAGCTACAGCGAGGACATCTCCTACGTGCCGGCGCAGCAGCGCACCAGCGGCTTCGGCCGCGCCACGGTGCGGCTGGGCCCGACGATGACGGCGTTCGCCGAAGTCTCGGCCAGCCGCAGCGTGATGGAGATGGACTTCATCCCGTCGTCGACCTACCAGCTCTCGTTCAACTACTTCAACCCCGGCGAGTTCGGCAACAGCGCGGGCAACGGCGTCTATCTGCGCCGGCTGTTCTGGGAGATGGGGCCGCGCCGGCGCGAGGTCACCAGCGACTCCAGCCGCATCGTCGCCGGCGTCAGCGGCGAGATGGGCGGCTGGGACTGGGAAGCCGCGCTGGGCAGCGCGCGCACCAAGACCACGATGATCGGCACCGGCTACCTCGACAGCGCCGCGGCCTGGGCGCGCGTGGACAGCATGAACGTGTTCGGCACGCTGAGCGCGGCGGACGTCGCGGCGATCAGCGCGCAGTCCAACCGCTACGGCGACAGCCGCTTCACCTTCGCCGATGCGAAGGCCTCGCGCGAGCTGTGGGCGCTGCCCGGCGGCGCGGCGATGCTGGCGCTGGGCGCCGACATCCGGCGCGAGAAGCTGTCCGACGGCTCCGACGAGCGCACGATCGCCGGCGACGTCGTCGGCGGCGCGGTGCGCCGCCCGATCACCGGCGGGCGCGACCAGATCGCGGTGTACGGCGAGCTGTCGCTGCCGGTGCTGAAGACTCTGGAGGTGCAGGCCGCGCTGCGCGCCGACCATTACGACGGTTTCGGCACGACGGCGAACCCGAAGCTCGCGCTGCGCTGGCAGCCGGTGCGCGCGCTGATGCTGCGCGGCTCGTACGGCACGGGCTTCCGCGCGCCGTCGATCCCCGAGATGTTTGGCGAGTACGAATACTGGAGCCAGGACCAGAACGGCGACAACATCAAGGTGCGCATCGCCAATGCGCCGGACCTCAAGCCCGAGAAGTCGAAGAACCTGAACCTCGGCGTCGCCGTCGAGGTCGTGCGCGACTGGACCGTCGGCGTCGACGCCTGGAGCGTCAAGCGCACGAACCAGATCTTCTTCCCCGGCCCGCCCGAGACGCCCAACAGCATCATTCCGAAGGGCGCCGAAGGCATCCCGGTGTGGGTCTACGAGCCCTACAACATCGGCCAGACGCTGGTGCGCGGGGTCGACCTGGACCTCAGCGGCCGCGTCGCGCTGGCCGGCTGGGGGCAGCTCACCGTGTCGTCGGTGTCGACCTACCTGGACCGCGTCAGCCGCACCGACGCGCAGGGCAGCGCGATGGAAGTCGCCGGCGAGTACGGCAACCCGCGCTACCGCAACGTCAGCACCCTGGGCTGGACGATGGGGCCGTGGGGCGCGAGCCTGCACTTGAACCACCGCTCGCGCTTCCGCGCGTACTTCCAGAACCGCGACGAGAGCCTGTGGGTCGGCGCGCACGACACCGTGGACCTGGGCGTGCAGTACAGCGGGTGGAAGTCGCTGCGCCTGGGCGCGGGCATCAAGAACATCTCCGACCGCAAGCCGCCGTACGAGCTGAACTTCGCCGGCACCGGGGTCAACGTCAGCGACGACCCGCATGGCCGGCAGATCTGGCTGCGCGTCAACTATCAGTTCAAGTAAGCGCCACTCGCGCAAGTTCAGGCAGGCGCCACGAGCGCTTGCCGCGGGCCGGCGGGCGATGCGCCTGCCGGCCCCCTTCCCGACCGACGAAAGGACCGAATTGCTGAACCCGAACCAGCCGGCCGCGGTGCGCGGCGACCCCGCCAGCGGCCCGTCCCGCGACGAGCACACCCGCTGGGCCGACACGCTGACGCGCACGCGCCAACCCGGCCCCTTCCGCGGCACGCCGCACTGGGCCGGTCTGCAGCCGGCCACGCTGGCCGTGCACGCCGGCACCCAGGACGACGCGGCCACCGGCGCGGTGGGCACGCCGATCTACCAGAGCTCGACCTTCCTGCTCGAAGCGGACCAGTACCGGTCGATCGAGGAAGGCTACGCGCGCGACCGCTTCATCTACACCCGCTACGGCAATCCGAGCCAGTGGGCCGTCGAGGAGAAGCTCGCCGCGCTCGAAGGCGCCGAATCGGCGCTGGTGTTCAGCTCCGGGATGGCCGCGATCAGCGCGACGCTGCTGGCGCTGCTCGATCGCGGCGCGCACGTCGTGGCCTCCAGCGAGCTGTACGGCGGCACCTATGCGTTGCTGCAAGGCGAGCTGCCGACGCTGGGGATGAGCGCGAGCTACGTCGACCCGCGCGACCTCGCGGCGATCGAGGCGGCCATCCGCCCCGAGACCCAGGTGCTGTTCTTCGAGGCGCTGACCAATCCGCTGCTGAAGATCGTCGACATCCCCGGCATCGTCGCGATCGCGCGCAAGCACGGGCTGCGCGTCGTGATCGACGCCACCTTCGCCACGCCGATCGCGATGAAGCCGCTGGGCTGGGGCGTCGATGTCGTCGTGCACTCGGCGTCGAAGTACCTGAACGGGCACTCGGACCTGATTGCCGGCGTCGCGGCCGGCCCGCGCAAGCTGCTCGACGCGATCTGGCCGCGCCGCCTCGCCTACGGCGGCAGCCTGGACCCGCACGCGTGCTTCATGCTCGAGCGCGGGCTGAAGACGCTGCCGCTGCGCATGCGGGCGCACGCCGAGGGCGCGGCGATCGTCGCGGCCTGGCTCGAGCAGCACCCGCGGGTGCGGCGTGTCTACTTCGCCGGCCTGCCCTCGCATCCCGATCACGCACTGGCGCGCCGGCTGCTGGCCAACCCGACCGGCATGGTGTGCTTCGAGCTCGACGGCACCGACGCGCATGCGGTGGCGCTGCTCGAACACCTGCAACTGGCCAAGAAGGCCACCAGCCTGGGCGGCGTCGAGACGCTGGTCAGCCTGCCGTTCAACACCTCGCACGCCGCATTCACCGCGCACCAGCGCGAGCGCATGGGCATCCGCCCCGGTTGCGTGCGCCTGTCGGTCGGCATCGAAGACCCGCGCGACCTGCTCACCGACCTGGCCCAGGCCATCGAGTGCGCCTTCGGCGCCTGACTGCACCCACACCCAAGGAGAGTTATCACATGCGCAATGGCATTCCGCTCGCGGCCGTCTCCGAGCTGGTCGACGAGATCCGGCGCGAGCCCGCGCAGGGCATCGTGCGCTACGGCGTCGATCTGAACTGGCAGAACGGCACGCGCACGCAGGTCGGCACGCTGCCGATGCAGTTCGGTGCGCACCGCGTCAACCGCTCGTTCCAGTGGCTGATCGACGAGCCGCGCCAGCTCGGCGGCGGCAACCACGGCGCTTCGCCGCAGGAGCACCTGCTGTCCGGCGTCGGCGCCTGCATCATGGTGGGCTTCACCGTCGGCGCCGCGGTGCAGGGCATCCAGCTCGAGTCGCTGCAGCTCACCGTCGAGGCCGAGCTGGATCTGGCCGGCTTCTTCGGCCTGGCCGAGCCGGCCGCGGTGCCGCTGAAGAACGTCCGCTTCCGCCTGCGCGTCAGCGGCGACGGCGACCGCGTCCGCTACCAGGATCTGCTGGACAAGGCGGTCGCGCACAGCCCGAACGCGATGTCGCTGGCCCGCGGCGTGGCGATCAGCGCCGAGCTGGTCGCCGAGTAGCCGCGCGCCCGCCCCTTCTTCCGACCGTGCCCGCCGGGCACACCCCCCACCCCCGACCGTCCGTCATCCGAGGAGACCCCACATGTTCAAACACAGCCTCATCGCCGTCGCCGCCGCCGCGGCGGCCCTGCCCGCGCTGGCGCAGGAAGTCGTCAAGATCGGGCATGTTGCCCCGATCACCGGTCCGCAAGGCCACTACGGCAAGGACAACGAGAACGGCGTGCGCATGGCGATCGACGACCTCAACGCCAAGGGCATCACGATCGGCGGCAAGAAGGTCAAGTTCGAGCTTGCCGCCGAAGACGACGCCGCCGACCCGCGCCAAGGCACCGCCGCGGCGCAGAAGATGTGCGACCAGAAGGTCAACGGCGTCGTCGGCCACCTGAACTCGGGCACGACGATCCCCGCCTCGCGCGTCTACAACGACTGCGGCATCCCGCACATCACGCCGGCGGCCACCAATCCGAAGCTGACGCAGAACGGCTACAAGACCACGTTCCGCATCATCGCCAACGACAACGCGCTCGGCGCGGGCCTGGCCATCTACGCCGCCAACGTGCTGAAGGTACGCAAGGTGGCCGTCATCGACGACCGCACCGCCTATGGGCAGGGTCTGGCCGAGGTGTTCAAGAAGACCGCCCTGGGCAAGGGCATCCAGGTCGTTCGCGAGGAATTCACGTCCGACAAGTCGGTGGACTTCTCCGCTGTCCTCACCAGCGTGAAGAGCTCGGGCGCCGAAGCGGTCTTCTTCGGTGGCATGGATCCACAGGCCGGGCCCATGCTGCGGCAGATGACGCAACTGGGTATGGCGGGTGTCAAGTACCTGGGCGGCGACGGCATTTGCACGAACAAGATCGTCGAGTTGGCCGGCAGTGCCGCGGTCGTTGCCAATGTGGTGTGCGCCGAGGGCGGGACATCGATCGAGAAGATGCCGGGCGGCAAGGCCTGGAAGGAGCGCTATGACAAGCGGTTCCCCGGGCAGTTCCAGGTCTACTCGCCCTACGCGTACGACGCCGCAATGGTGCTCGTCGAGGCCATGGCGCTGGCCGGATCGGCCAAGCCGAAGGACTACCTCCCGCAGCTTCAGGCCATGCAGCACAAGGGGGTGACCGGCACGATCGCATTTGAATCCAACGGTGAGTTGCGCAGCCCGGACATGACGCTCTATTCGTTCAAGGACGGGAAGAAGACACCCATGAACTGACCCGAACCGCTGCCCGTCGCTGGTGGCAACGGCGGCAGCGCCGCCCCCCGTTCACCGGGTGGGCGGCCGAGCGCGCCAGAAGGCCACCACGGCCAACGCCGCCAGCGCACCCAGCGCCAGCAGCAGTTCGTCGTAGCCCGGCAGCACCAGCAGCAGCCATGCCGCCACCAGCGGGGCGGCGGAGCGCGACATCAGCCCCAGCGCAGACATCGCGCCGCTGATGCGGCCGATGTGCGCACGCCCGAAGTACTGCGGCAGCAGCCCGCCGCGCACAATGGTCACGAGCCCATTGGCGGTGCCGAAGAGCACGGCAAAGACCATCAGTGCCGCCACGGTACGGCCCATCGCGAAGACCAGCAGCGATGTCGGCAGCCCCGCCAGTACCACGCATCCCAGTGCCCGCAGCGACCATCGCCGGCCGAGCGCGGCAAAGACCAGTCGCGCACCGACCTGTGCCGGGCCGATCGTCATCACGACCGCCAGGGCATGGGTGCGCGACAGGCCCTTGGCATCGAACGCCGGCATCACATGGGCCCACAACGCGGCGCTGCAGAACGCGTACATCGTGAAGCAGGCCGTGAGCAGCCAGAACGAGCGTTCGCGAAGCGCGTCGTGCAGGGTCGATTCGGAGCCAGCCGCCGGCTCCACGCGGGCCGCCACAATGGCCGGCCCTCGCAGCGCCCAGGCATGCAACGGCGCCACACCGACCAGCAACACCGCGCCGATGACGGCCAGTGCCGCCCTCCAGCCCAGAGCTTCCTGCAGCATTGCCACAGCCGGAAAGCACAGGGTGCTGGCGAACCCTCCCACCAGCGTCAGCGCCGTTATGCCTTGCGTGTAGCGCTCGGGATAGCGCTTGGTGAGCACGTTGAAGGCCGGCTCGTACAGTGTCAGGGCCATCGATGCGCCCAGGATGGCCCAGGCACCATAGAGCATCCACGGCTCGTGCACCTGCGACCACACCCCGAACCCCACACCGGCCATCGCGGCGCCAGCCGTCATGACCCGTCGCCCGAGCCCGCGGTCGATGGCAGCCCCGGCGGCATAGGTCGTGGCACCCCAGACGGCCAGACCAAGCGTGAAGGCGCCCATCAAGGTGGCCTTGCTCCAGCCCAGCGCCTGCTGCATCGGCAGCACGAACGCCGAGAAGGCGTAGTAGAGGGCCGCCCAGCACAGCAACTGCCCGACCGCCATGGCCGCCACGGTGGCGCGAAATCCCGGGCCAGCGGCGCTCAATCGGGTTGACTCCACTTGCCGGATGCACCACGCAGGCGACGCAAGGGACACCCGGGGGTTGGATCGGCTGTCGCGGACATGTCGGGCGCCGATTATGGACGTCGGCGCCATCGCTCGAAGCGCTGCGGCCCTGTCACGGCAGGGACAAGGCAGCCGCGAACGGTCGTGCTAAAAACCTGGGTCCGACCGCTGTACCGACGACGTGGCTTGAATCGGTGGGCGTTCTTCCTCAGAACCGAGAGGCGTGCAAGATGGACCTGAACTTCACCCCCGAGGAACTCGCCTTCCGCCAAGAGATCCGTCAGTGGGTGGCCGAGAACCTGCCGCCGGACATCCGGCACAAGGTGCAGCACGCGCTGCGCCTTTCGCGCGACGATCTGCAGCGCTGGGCCAGGATCCTGGGCACCAGGGGCTGGCTGGGCTACGGCTGGCCCAAGCCCTTCGGCGGCCCCGGCTGGAATGCGGTGCAGAAGCATCTGTTCGAGGAAGAGTGCGCGCTGGCGGGAGCACCGCGCATCGTGCCCTTCGGCCCGGTGATGGTGGCGCCGGTGATCATGGCTTTCGGCACGCCCGAGCAGCACCAGCGCTTCCTGCCCGGCATCGCCAGTGGCAACGTGTGGTGGAGCCAGGGCTACAGCGAGCCGGGCGCCGGGTCCGATCTGGCCAGTCTCAAGACGCGCGCCGAGCGCCGCGGCAACACTTATGTCGTCAACGGCCAGAAGACCTGGACCACGCTCGGCCAGTTCGGCGAATGGATCTTCTGCCTCGTGCGCACGAGCACCGAGGGCAAGCCGCAGACCGGCATCAGCTTCCTGCTGATCGACATGAAGAGCCCGGGCATCACCGTGCGGCCGATCATCCTGCTCGATGGCGAGCATGAGGTCAACGAGGTCTTCTTCGACAACGTCGAGGTACCGGCCGAGAACCTGATCGGCGAGGAGAACAAGGGCTGGACCTACGCCAAGCACCTGCTGGCGCACGAACGCACCAACATCGCCGACGTCAATCGCGCCAAGCACGAACTCGAGCGCCTGAAGCAGATCGCCCGCGCCGAAGGCATGCTCGATGACACGCGCTTTCGCGACCAGGTCGCCTTGCTCGAGGTCGACATCGTGGCCCTCGAGATGCTGGTGCTGCGCGTGCTGTCGGCCGAGAAGAGCGGCAAGCAGAGCCTGGACATCGCGGGTCTGCTCAAGATCCGCGGCAGCGAGATCCAGCAACGCTATACCGAGCTGATGATGCTGGCCGCCGGGCCCATGACGCTGCCTTATGTGCACGAGGCGATGGAAGCCGGCTGGCAGGGCGACTTCGCTGGCGCCGCGATCTGCGCGCCGCTGGCGGGCACCTATTTCAACTACCGCAAGACGACGATCTACGGTGGCAGCAACGAGGTGCAGCGCAACATCGTGGCACAAACGGTGCTCGGCTCCTGACCGCACCGCACGCACCCCGATCGAGACCCACTCACACCGGCTTGCACCTGGGCCCACCCTGGCCTCAATACCCCAAGGACACTGCGATGGACTTCGACTTCACCGACGACCAGAACTCGCTGCGCGATGCCGTGACGCGCTGGGTGGAGAAGGGCTTTGGCTTCGAACGCAGACATGCCCTGGCCAAGGCCGGGGGGCGCACCCGCGAGGTGATGAGCGAGTTGGCCGACCTGGGGTTGGCCGGCCTGTGCGTGCCCGAGGCCCATGGCGGAATGGGGATGGGCGCAGTCGAGGCCATGGTCGTGATGGAAGAACTCGGCCGGGGGCTCGTGAATGCGCCCTATGCCGCCGCGGCACTGGTGGCGCCGACCCTGCTGCGTGACGCGCCCGACGAAGTCCAGGCCGACTGGCTGCCACGCATGGCCAGCGGCGAAGCACTGGTGATGCCTGCACTGCAGGAACGCACCGCCCGCTACCGGCTGGCCCATGTCACGACCCGGGCTCGACAAGATGGCGCGCGCTGGCTGATCGACGGCCACAAGAGCGTGGTGCCGGCGGCCGACGAGGCCGATGCCTACATCGTGCCGGCCCGTCTGGCTGGCGCGGCGGGTGATGAGTCGGGCATCGGCTTGTTCCTGGTCGAGCGTGCGACCAGCGGCTTGACGGTGCGGCCCTACCCCACTCAAGACGGTGGTCGCGCGGGCGAAGTGCTGCTGACCGCTGCAGCGGCCGCGCTGCTGACCGCCGACGGCTTCCAACTGCTCGAACAAGCAGCCGACATCGGCATCGCAGCCGCTTGTGCCGAGGGCGTGGGCCTGATGGACCGCTACACCGCCATCACGGTGGAATACATGAACACGCGCAAGCAGTTCGGTGTTCCCATCGCCACCTTCCAGGCTCTGCGCCATCGCATCGCCGACGTGAAGATGCAGCTCGAACTCGGGCGCTCGATGAGCTACTACGCGACGCTCAAGTTGGGTGAACCGCGTGCGGCAAGACGGCGCGCGCTGTCGCAGGCCAAGGTACAACTCGGCCACAGCATGCGCTACGTGGGACAGCAGTGCACGCAGTTGCACGGCGGCATCGGTGTCACGGACGAGTACATCGGCAGCCACTACTTCAAGCGCCTGACCATGCTGGAGATGGCCTGGGGCGACACGATGCACCACCTGGGTGAGGTCTCGGCCCGCATGCAGGACACCGCGGGCGTTTTCGCCTGAGCCGCGAGGTCCTCAGCGCCCGTCGCCCAGGCCAGCCAGCACGGCCTGCAGCGCTGCACGCTGCTCGGCGGCTTCTCCGGTCAGCGGCATCGGCTTGCCGCCGAGGCAAGCGCCCAGCACGCGCCGCACCGTCGCGGGCTCAGGGGTGAGTGCCCCTGCGAACAGGAGAACCGTGCCCTCGGCGATGACCCAGGTGGGAAAGGTTTCGATGTCCAGGTCGCCGACGAGGTCGGCCTCGTCCTCGATGTCGACCCAGCGCCAGCGCAGCGCCACGCCCACGGGTGCAGGCTCGGCTGCGAGTGCATCGAACACCGCGCGATAACCCTCGCACAGCCTGCACCACGCGGCGCACAGGCACAGCAGGTCGATCACGCGCGGCGGCACAGCGCTCGTGGCAGTGGCATCGGCTGGCGGCATACGGGCATTGTCTCGCACCCCATGGGCCGAGCCCTTCAACGCGGTGTTACGCTGCGCCCGACCAACGCGACGCACCTGCCACGCATGTTTCCTGGAAGCCTCACCGACATCAATGGCCTGAAGGTGGGCCACCACACCGATACCCGGCGACCCACCGGCTGCACGGTCGTGCTGTGCGGGCAGGGTGTGGTGGCCGGTGTCGATGTTCGCGGGGCGGCGCCGGGCACGCGCGAGACCGACTTGCTCGACCCGCGCAATGTGGTCGAACAGGTGCACGCGCTGCTGCTGACCGGTGGCAGCGCGTTCGGACTGGCCGCGGCGGACGGCGTGATGCGCTGGCTCGATGAACGCGGATTCGGGGTGGCTGTGGGGCCGGCCCGCGTACCCATCGTGCCGGCGGCCGTGCTGTTCGACCTGTGGGTCGGTGACGCCACCATACGACCCGACTGCGCATCCGGCTACGCGGCGTGCGATGCCGCGACCGCGGCCCCCGTCACCCAGGGCAGTGTCGGTGCCGGGACAGGCGCCACCGTGGGCAAACTGCTTGGCCCCGAAAGGGCCATGAAGGGCGGCATTGGAAGCGCCTCGCTGAAGGTGGGCGCGGTCACGGTCGCGGCGCTGGTGGCGGTCAATGCGGTCGGCGACGTGGTCGACCCCGCCAGTGGCCGCGTCGTGGCCGGGGCTCGCGATGACGGCGGATCGAAGCCGCTGGACATCATGCAGTCGATCCGCAGCGGCCGCCTGCCCGAGCGCATGCTCAATGGCATGTCCACCACCATCGGCGTGGTCGCCACCGACGCGGCCCTGACCAAGGCCCAGGCCGCCAAGATGGCCACGATGGCACACGACGGCCTGGCACGCTGCATCCAGCCGGTGCACTCGCCGGCCGACGGCGACACCCTGTTCGCACTGGCCACCGGCGGCAGCGGTGTCGTCGGCGACCTGACCACCATCGGGGCATTGGCCGCCGAAGTGTGCATGCGCGCCGTCCTCAATGCCGTGCGCGCGGCCGAAGGCCTGCCCGCGCTGGGCCTGCCCAGCGCTCGCGATCAGGGCTGGGCATGACCCGCTTCACATTGCACACCCACGATGCGCGGCGAAGCGCCCGCCGGCACTCCGCAGGCACGCGCAGTCGGCACGCGATCCGTCGGCGTCCCGGGGTCCCGGTCTGCGGCCGCAGCGCAAGCCTGCACGCCTGGGTCGCCGTGCTTCTGCTCGGGGTGGCATGGGCCGGAGCCGCGCAGGGGCGCGATGGCGCCGACATCTACGCGCGCCGCTGCATCCAGTGCCACAGCATTGCGCGGATGACGGAACTGCTGCCCACCCTGGGTACGCCCGACACCCTGCGTGAGCGATTGAGAACACTGCTGCCGATCCACCACGCACCCGATCCCCGCGAGCACGAGCAGCTGCTCGACTACCTGATGGCATTGCGTCGTGAACCCTGATCGCGAAGGCCGCACCCTGGGCAAAGGGCGCCACGCGCGGCCGCTGCCATGATCACCGTCGAACAACTGCTGTTCAGCCAGGGCTTCGGCACCCGCCGCGAATGCGCCGGGCTGGTCGCACAGGGGCATGTGCGGATCGACGGCACAGTGGTCGGCGACCCGGGACACCGGGTGCGGCCGGATCGGCTCGAGTTCGACGTCGACGGGGTCACCTGGACCTATCACGCCAAGGCACTGGTGATGCTGCACAAGCCCGTGGGCTACGAGTGCTCGCAGAAGCCGTCGGCCTGGCCCAGCGTGATGCTCCTGCTGCCGCCGCCGCTGCGAAGGCGCGGCCTGCAGCCCGTGGGCCGGCTCGACCAGGACACCACGGGCCTGTTGCTGCTCACGGACGACGGCGCGCTGCTGCACCGCCTCACCTCGCCCAAGCACCACGTGCCCAAGGTCTACGAGGTCCGCACGGCGCGCGCGGTCGAGCCCCGACAACTGCGGCAGTTGCTCGCCGGGGTGACGCTGGACGATGACCCGCGGCCGGTCGCCGCGGCAGCCTGCGAGGCCACGGGGGAGCAGGCGCTTCGGCTGACACTGGTGCAAGGCAAGTACCATCAGGTCAAACGCATGGTGGCGGCCGTGGGCAACCATGTGGTCAGCCTGCACCGCAGCGCGTTCGGCGCGCTGACCCTGCCGCCTGACCTGGCACCAGGCCAGTGGCGCTGGATCGACGATCCGCGCGTGATCACCGGCTGAGGATAATCATGCCCATGCAGGTGTTTCGCGGCTTCCACCATCCCGGGCTGGCACCGACCTGCGCGCTGACCATCGGCAATTTCGATGGGGTGCACCGCGGGCACCAAGCCATGCTGGCGCTGCTGACCAACGAGGCCCGCCACCGCGGCCTGGCCAGTTGCGTGATGACATTCGAGCCGCATCCGCGCGACTACTTCGCCGCGCGCGGCGTCGGCGGCCCGCCCCCGGCACGAATCGCCACGCTGCGCGACAAGCTCTCAGAGCTCGAGAGATGCGGCGTCGACCAGGTCGTGGTGCTGCGCTTCGATGAGCGCTTCGCCGCGCAGTTGCCCCAGGCCTTCATCGAGGATGTGCTGATGCGCGGCCTGGGCGCGCGCTACGTGCTGGTTGGCGACGACTTCCGCTTTGGCGCACGCCGTGCCGGCGACTACGCCATGCTCGACGCGGCAGGGTCGGCGCTGGGCTTCGACGTCGCGCGGATGATGAGCTACGAGGTGCACGGGCTGCGCGTGTCGAGCTCGGCGGTGCGCGAGGCGCTGGCTGCCGGCGACATGGCGCGCACCGGCGCCTTGCTTGGCCGGCCCTACAGCATCAGCGGCCATGTCCTGCACGGTCGCAAGCTCGGGCGCGAACTGGGCTTTCGCACGCTCAACCTGCGCTTTGCCCACCACCGGCCGGCGGCGATGGGCATCTTCGTGGCGCGGGTCCGCGGCCTCACCCCCTCGCCGCTGGCCGCCGTGGCCAGCCTGGGCGTTCGGCCGACGGTCGAGGACGCCGGCCGGGTACTGCTGGAGACGCACTGTCTCGAGTGGCCGTTGCAGCTCGACGCCGAAGCCGCTTATGGCCGGGTGATCACGGTCGAGTTGCTGCACAAGCTCCACGATGAACGGCGGTACCCGTCGCTCGATGCCCTGCGCGACGGCATCGCGCAGGACACCGCCGCGGCGCGGGCCTGGTTTCGCGCCAGGATGTGAGCCGCCGCGCGACCGGCCGGATGTGCCGGGCGCGACGGCTTCGGTAGAATCGGCCCCATGGCATCGGGCGCATTCAGAGTCAAGGTCGATGGCCTGCGTGGATTTGTCGCCACGCGGCGCCAGACCACGCGCGACCGAATTCAGCGCTCCTTCGTCTGATCTGCCAGCCGCCGCGGCGTCGTGCGCATGCCGCTGCACCCCTCTTCCCACCGGACGAGCGCGCCGAATCCCTACCGGCGCGACAGGCCATGACCGATTCGAGCACCCCGGACTACCGCAGCACCCTCAACCTGCCCGACACCCCATTTCCCATGCGTGGCGACCTGGCCAAGCGTGAGCCGGCCTGGGTCAAGCAGTGGGACGAGCAGGGCGTCTATCGCCAACTGCGCGCGGCGCGCTGCAACGCACCGAAGTTCATCCTGCACGATGGCCCGCCCTACGCCAACGGCCAGATCCACATGGGTCACGCCGTCAACAAGGTGCTCAAGGACATGATCGTCAAGGCTCGACAGCTGGCCGGCTTCGACGCCCAGTACGTGCCGGGATGGGACTGCCACGGCCTGCCCATCGAGAACGCCATCGAGAAAGCGCACGGGCGCCACCTCTCGCGCGACGACATGCAGGCCAGGAGCCGCGCCTACGCCACCGAGCAGATTGCGCTGCAGATGGCCGACTTCAAGCGGCTGGGCGTGCTGGGCGACTGGGACCGACCCTATCGCACCATGGACTACGCCAACGAGGCGGGCGAGATCCGTGCCTTCAAGCGCGTGATCGAACGTGGCTTCGTCTACCGCGGCCTCAAGCCCGTGTACTGGTGTTTCGACTGCGGCAGTTCGCTGGCGGAGTTCGAGATCGAGTATGCCGACAAGAAGAGCCAGACGCTGGACGTGGCCTTTGCCTGTGCCGAGCCCGACAAGCTGGCCGCCGCCTTCGGCACCGTCCCACTCACGAAAGACGCCTACGCGGTCATCTGGACCACCACCGCCTGGACCATCCCGGCCAACCAGGCACTCAACCTCAATCCGGCGCTGGAGTACGCATTGGTGGACACGCCGCGCGGCCTGCTGGTGCTGGCGGCCACGCTGGTGGAACGTTGCCTGGAGCGCTACGGCCTGGCAGGCACCGTGATCGCGACCACGCTGGGCGAGCGACTGGGCGGCATCGCCTTCCGGCACCCGCTGGCCCATGTCGACCCCGGCTACGACCGCACGAGCCCGGTCTACCTGGCCGACTACGCCACGGCTGAGGACGGCACCGGCATCGTGCACTCCTCGCCGGCCTATGGCCTGGACGACTTCCAGTCCTGCGTGGCGCACGGCATGGCCTACGACCAGATCCTGAACCCGGTGCAGGGCAACGGTGCCTACGCCGCCGATTTCCCGCTGTTCGGCGGCCAGGGCATCTGGAAGGCGGTGCCGGTGATCATCGAGGCACTGCGTGCCGCCGGCCGCCTGCTGGCCACCGAGGGCATCACGCACAGCTACCCGCACTGCTGGCGCCACAAGAGCCCGGTGATCTACCGTGCCGCAGCGCAGTGGTTCATCCGCATGGATGACGGCGAAGGCGTGTTCACCAAGGACAAGGCAGCGCAGACGCTGCGCCAGATGGCGCTGCAGGCCATCGAAGACACCAGCTTCTTCCCCGAGAACGGCCGTGCCCGCCTGCGCGACATGATCGCGAACCGGCCCGACTGGTGCATCAGCCGCCAGCGCAGCTGGGGCGTGCCGCTGCCGTTCTTCCTGCACAAGGACACGGGTGAGCTGCACCCGCGCACCATGGACATCCTCGATCAGGCTGCCAGCATCGTCGAGCGCGGCGGCATCGAGGCGTGGAGCCGCGTCACCGCTGAGGAGATCCTCGGCGCCGCCGACGCCGCGCACTACACCAAGAGCAGCGACATCCTTGAGGTCTGGTTCGACTCCGGCTCGACCTTCTGGCATGTGCTGCGCGGCACCCATGCGCAGGCCGAAGGCGTGCTGGGGCACCACGACAGTGGCCCCGAGGCCGATCTGTACCTCGAGGGCCACGACCAGCACCGCGGCTGGTTCCACAGCTCGCTGCTGCTGGCCTGCGCGCTGCAGGGCCGGGCGCCCTACCGCGGTCTGCTCACGCACGGCTTCACCGTCGACAGCCAGGGCCGGAAGATGAGCAAGAGCCTGGGCAACGGCATCGAGCCGCAGAAGGTGAGCTCGTCCATGGGCGCCGAGATCATCCGCCTGTGGGTGGCCGCCAGCGACTACTCGGGCGACATCGCCGGCGACGACAAGATCCTGGCGCGGGTGGTCGATGCCTACCGCCGCATCCGCAACACGCTGCGCTTCCTGCTGGCCAACGTGAGCGACTTCGACCCGCGCACCGATGCCGTGGCACCCACGCAGATGCTCGAGATCGACCGCTGGGCAATGGCGCGCGCCGCCGAATTCCAGGCCGAGGTGCTGACGCACTTCCATGGCTACGAGTTCCACCCCGTGGTGGCCAAGCTGCAGGTGTTCTGCTCCGAGGACTTGGGCGCCTTCTACCTGGACGTGCTCAAGGACCGGCTCTACACCACCGCCGCGAAGAGCGTCGCGCGGCGCAGTGCGCAGACAGCGCTGTGGCATCTCACGCACGCGATGCTGCGCTGGATGGCACCGTTCCTGAGCTTCACCGCCGAGGAAGCCTGGGCCATTTTCGGCGGCACCGGCCGCAGCATCTTCGTCGAGAAGTACTGGAAGCTCGAGACGCCCGACGAAGGCCTGCTGGCCAAGTGGGCGCAAGTCCGCGAGGTCCGCGAGGCCGTCAACAAGGCGATCGAGACCGTGCGCAAGGACGGTGCGGTGGGTTCGTCGCTGCAGGCGCAGGTGACACTGACGGCACCACCCGAGATCCACACACTGCTGGCATCGCTGGGCGACGATCTGAAGTTCGTGCTGATCACGTCGGCGGTCACACTGCAGACCGGCGACGTGCTCGCCGTGCAGGTGGTTCCCTCCCCACATGCCAAGTGCGAACGCTGCTGGCACTGGCGCGACGACGTCGGCCACGACAGCGCCCACCCGGGGCTTTGCGGACGCTGCACGTCCAACCTGCACGGCACGGGCGAAGCCCGCGCCGTGGCCTGACGACGTGGCCGGCCGCTCCGGAAGGGCCGGTGCAGCCCCGGGCCTGGCCCTGTGGCTGGGCCTGGCATTCGCCGTGGTGCTGCTGGACCAGTTCACCAAGGTACTGGTGCTGGGCGAGTTCCGCCTGGGCGACAGCCGTGTGGTCACCTCCTACTTCAACCTGGTGCGCGCACACAACACCGGCGCGGCGTTCTCCTTTCTCCACGATGCCTCGGGCTGGCAGCGATGGTTCTTCGTCGGCCTGGGCGCGGCAGCCTCGGGCTTCATCATCTGGATGCTGCGCGCGCACCCGGGCCAGCGGCTGTTCTGCTTCGCCGTGTCCATGATCCTCGGTGGGGCGGTGGGCAACGTCATCGACCGCCTCGTTCATGGCTACGTGGTCGACTTCCTGCAGTTTCACTGGAGTTGGCTGGCACCGGTGTTCCACGGAGGCCATTTCCCGGCGTTCAACCTGGCCGACAGCGCCATCACGCTGGGCGCGATCTGCCTGGTGCTTGACGAAGTGAGGCGCGTGCGCCGAGGATGAGGCCATGCCGATCCTGCAGACCCTGCTCAACGCACGCGATCTGGGTCGACTGCAGCACATCGCCGCGGTGTTCGTGCGGCACGGCCTGGGCGACATGGTGCACCGGCTGGGCTGGGCCGATCTGCTCGACAAGGCCGGCCATGCACTGCGCATCGAGCACGCTGCGCACCTGGCCCGGCTGACCCCGCCGGAGCAACTGCGAAGCGCACTCGAGGAGCTCGGCCCCACCTTCGTGAAGCTGGGTCAGATCATGGCCGGCCGCGCCGACCTGCTTGGCCCCGAATGGATCGCCCAGCTCGAGAAGCTGCACAGCAGCGCGCCACCGGTCGACATCGAACGGCTGCGGGCACAGCTCACCGAGGACCTGGGCGCACCGCCCGAGGAGGTGTTCCGCGACTGGGAAGACACCCCGCTGGCGGCAGCATCGATTGCCCAGGTTCATGCCGCCACGCTGCCCGACGGCACCGAAGTGGTGGTCAAGGTCCGCCGCCCCGGGATCGAAGCCACCATCGATGCCGACCTGCGGCTGCTCGAACGCCTGGCCGGCGCAGCCGAACGGCAGTGGCCCGAGCTGCGACCCTACCGGCCCATCGAACTGGCCAGGCAACTGGCCCGCTCGCTGAGGCGCGAGCTCGACCTGGCCAGCGAGTGCCGCCACGCCGAACGCATTGCCGCGTCTTTCGAAGGCCAGACGGACATCATCATCCCGCGGGTCGTCTGGGCGCACACCAGCCGCCGCGTGAACGTGCAGCAGCGCGTACGCGGGGTGCCCGCCGAAGATCAGGCCGCCATCGACGCGGCTGGTCTCGATCGACACCTGATCGCCCGCCGCGGTGCCAGCGCGGTGCTGAAGATGGTCGTGCACGACGGCTTCTTCCATGCCGACCCGCACCCCGGCAACCTGTTCTTCCTGCCTGGCAACCGCATCGCATTCGTCGACTTCGGCATGGTGGGCCGTGTGATGCCGCAGCGCCGCGACGAACTCCTCATGCTGATGCTGGGTCTGGTACAGCGAGATGCCGGCGCGGTGGCCGAGGTGCTGCTCGAGTGGACCGGCGACGACAACGAGATCGACGACAACGCGCTGCGCACCGACATCGAGTCGTTCGTCGACCAGTACCACGGCGTACCGCTCGCGCAGCTCAGCCTGGCCTCGATGCTGGGTGACGTGACCACCATCTTGCGGGCCCATCACCTGGCTCTGCCGTCGGACCTGGCCCTGCTGATCAAGGTTTTCGTGACCCTGGAGGGCCTGGGGCGCAGCCTCGACCCCGAGTTCCACATGGCCGCCGAGGCGCTGCCGCTGCTGCGCCAGGCCTTGCACGAGCGCTATCAGCCGCGCGCGCTGGCCCAGCGGGGCTGGCAGGCCGTACGGCAGGTGGCCGGCTTGCTCGGCGGACTGCCGCGTGATCTGGCCCGGCTGTTGCGCACCGCACGCAAGGGCCGCATACAGGTGCAGATCGACGTGACCGACCTGCGCGCGGTGGCCGACCAGCTCGACCGCGCGGCGCAGCGGATCGCAGTCGGACTGGTGGTGGCAGCGCTGGTCATCGGCTCGTCCATCGTCATGACGGTGGGCGGCGGACCGCAACTGTTCGGACTGCCGGCATTCGGCCTGCTGGGCTTCGTGGGCGCCGGCGTCGGGGGACTGTGGCTGCTGTGGAGCGGGCGACGGCGGCCCTGACCACTCGTCGCGCGCCGGCTCGTGCGTCTGGCGGCACCCACGAAAGACCCATCGGGGTCGTGGGACAAGTGCTGCGCCGTACATTGGTCCGCAATGTCACACACGAGCGCTCCGACCCCGGCACCGTTTCCGTCGCCATTCCCGGCGCCGTTCCCGTCGCCGTTTCCGGCGCCCGCCTTCCCGTCACCCTTCTCTTCGCCTGCGGTGAACGACAACAGCGCCACGGGACAAGACGACCCGCGCAATGGCCAGTCCGTGACACGCCGCGCGCCCGCGCCGTTGGCGGTGGAGTTGCGCACGTTGCGCCTGACCGACCCGCTGCGCTGGCTGGCAGCGGGTTGGGCCGACTTCTGCCGCTGCCCGGGGCTGGGCCTGTTCTACGGCACCTGCTTCTTCCTGATGGGATGGTCGCTGGTCAAGGTCTTCGAGCATGCCCCGGCGTGGGTGCTCGCGTTGTCCGCGGGCTTCCTCCTGATGGGGCCGTTCATGTGCCTGGGCCTGTACCAGGCCAGTTTGAGGCTGGAGCGCGGCGAGCGGCCCGATCTGGGCGAGTCGCTCCTGGCCTGGGACCGGCGCACCGGTACCTTGGCCATTTTCGGTTTCGTGCTGCTGGTGCTCGAGATGCTATGGGGACGGGCGTCACTGATCGTGTTCGCGGTCAGCTTCGACGGC
>JAKLLB010000009.1:0-12118 GCA_023150345.1 Aquabacterium sp. | reverse complement strand
CGACGGCATGCCGGACTTCAAGGGCTCGCTGTTGGCCCTGCTCGACCCCGCCAATGTCGAGTTCATCGTGGCCTACGTGTTGGTCGGCGGTGTATTCGCAGCACTGATCTTTGCCGTCAGCGTGGTGTCGATTCCGATGATCCTCGACCGTCCGGTCGACGCCATCACGGCTGGGCTGACCAGCGTGCGCCTGGTCCTTGCCCAGCCAGTCGTGATGCTGTGGTGGGCCGCGCTGATTGCGTTCACGGTCTTGCTGGCGATGCTGCCGGGCTTCCTTGGATTGCTGGTGGCCGGGCCGGTGCTGGGACACGCCAGCTGGCATGCCTACCGCAGCGCCGTGGTGCAGCCCCCGCCCGACTCGGTTTGAGGTCGGGGGGCAGCCGCGGCGTTAGCATCGCAGTGTGCCGATCGACGACGCCTCTCCAGCACCAACCCCGCCGGCCGAGTTGCCCCTGCTCGATGCGGCAGACCTTCCGCGCTACGACTGGCTGAACGTCCCGATCTGGGTCTTCGACATCGATCTCCCGGGCATTCCATGGGCCAACCCGGCGGGGCTGGCTTTCTGGCATGCGGCGACCGTCGACGAGTTGAGGCAACGCGACTATTCCGACATCTCCGCGGCCGCGCGAACGCGGTTGATGGCCAGCATGCAGCAGCATGCCCAGGGGCGGCTGGTGCGCGAGCCCTGGACGCTGTACCCCCACGACGAACCGATGACGTCCGTGCTGTTGTCGCGCGGAGTCCGCCTGGCCGACGGGCGGCAGGCCATCCTGTTTGCGTCGGAGCCACTGGCCGCCAGCTACGACCCCGGCATGCTGCGCGGCATCGAGGCGCTGCGACACACACCGCTGCGCGTGGCACTGCACCGGCTCGACGGCGGCGCTGCGCTGATGCGCAACCCGGCTGCGCTGGCGGCATTCGGCCCGGTCGAGGACGACGGTGGCACGACGGACTTCGTGGGTCTGTTCGTCGATCCGGGGGTCGGTCTGGCCATCCTCGACACCGTCCGCGGTGGCCATACCCACGACGGCGAGGCCTTGCTGCGCACGCGCCAGGGCGAGCGTTGGCATGCGGTGGACGGCCGCGCCGTGCGCGATCCGGTCACCGGTGCCGCGATGCTGCAGTTCAACGCCCGCGACATCAGCGACCTGAAAGCGGCGCTGGCCGCACTCGAGAACGCCCGCGATGCAGCCGAGGTCGCGCATCGGGCCAAGAGCACCTTCCTGGCCAACATGAGCCACGAGATCCGCACACCCATGAACGGCGTGGTCGGCCTGACGCGGGTGTTGTTGGACACCCCGCTGAACGCCCGACAACGTCACTTCATGGAGCTGGTTCTCAACTCCGCCCAATCGCTGATGCAGGTCATCGATGACGTGCTGGACATGTCGCGCATGGAGGCCCAGCAACTGGTTCTGCATCCGCAGCCGGCGAATCTGCGCGAGTTGATGCGGCTGGCCCTCGGACCCTTGCAGATTCAGGCGCAGGGCAGGCAACTCGAGTTCGAGTGGTCGATCGATCCGACCGTACCGGCCATGGTGGTGATCGACGGCCCGCGCTGGCGACAGGTGCTGCTGAATCTGGCAGGCAACGCGCTGAAGTTCACCGAGCGCGGCCGCGTGGACATCCAGGTGTCGGTCACCGCGCGCGAAGGCCCGCAGCTGCTGCTGGCCTGCACCGTGCAGGACACCGGCATCGGCATGACGCCCGAGCAGATCGACGTGGTGTTCCAGCCGTTCACACAGGCCGACAGCAGCGTCACGCGCCGCTACGGCGGCACCGGCCTGGGCCTGTCGATCGCTCGCAACCTGGCCCATCACATGGGCGGCAGCATCGACGTGCGCAGCGAGCCGGGCCGCGGCAGCGTGTTTCGCTTCGCCGTGCCCGCCGAAGCCGCCTGAGCGCTCAGCAGATCAGGGCGCGCTGATCTGCAGATAGCCGCTGGCCGCGCCGTTGCGCGCTCCGGTGATGACGGTCAGGTGCGGTGCCTGCGACAGGTAAACGCGTGCCTGATCCGAGCTGCGCAAACCACTGCGCACGCCGGTCGGACCTTGCGGTGCTGCAGCGAGAGGCGCACTCACCGAGTAGGACTCCCCCAGCGCATTGACACCGCTGAGCGTGAGCAAGGTGCTGTTCACGGTGACGGTGTCCCAGGTGCTGTCGGTGCTGGCACCGTAGCTTGTCGCATTGCCAAACACGCCCGTCTCGACCAAGCCGATGCGGAACGACGCGGCTCCGCTGTCGACGGCGTCGCCCGCGCTGAGCAACGTGAGCTGCTGGCCGCTGCGCGCGGCATAGAACGTTTGGGTGTCACCGTGCACCGAGTCGACCGCGGTGTACACGCCGTTGGCGACCGTCAGAGAGTACGTCCAGACGCTGCCGCTGGGGCAGTTGGCCATCGAGTAGAACTGCGAGACATCGTTGCACAGGCGCAGCCCGCCCTCGGCGAACTGGGCTGCGTACACGCGCGAGCCCGGTGCCGATCCCACCTGCAGCGACAGGCTCGAGACGTTGAACGTTCCTGTCAGTTCCTCGACTGTCGTCGCGAAGCGGCGAACGGCCACGAAGGGGCGCACCCCCGATCCGAAGTCGAAACCGCCCACCACCATGTCTTCGGCCAGCCGCCAGCGCTGGTTGCCGGAAATGGTGAATCCACCACCGCTGGCATCCGATGTGAATGACCCTGCGGCCACCAGACCGTGGCCCTGCACGGTGTAGGAGCCGGC
The DNA here is from genome assembly GCA_023150345.1 of Aquabacterium sp. GTDB lineage: Bacteria > Pseudomonadota > Gammaproteobacteria > Burkholderiales > Burkholderiaceae_C > Pseudaquabacterium. The sequence goes on along the minus strand of JAKLLB010000009.1, from coordinate 9,392 downwards.
ATCGAAGTCGAGCACCATGCCGTACTGGCGCCCGTCGGTCGAGAACAGCTTGTAGCCACCGTTGCGCGGGTCTTCGGCAATCGTGGCGGCCAGCGCCAGGTTGTTGCTCGTGTCGCTGTCGCCCTCGCCACTGGCACTCCAGCTGGCCTCGATCAGGCCGCGTGCATTCGAGGGAACCGCCACCGGAATGGTGAAGACCAGCTTGCCACCCACCGGCAGCGATGGCACGGTCATCGTCGTCGACGGGCTCGCGGGGCAGACGGCCGTGCCGTATGGCGCGCACGACACCACGCCGGCGCTGTACCCGGTGGGCAAGGTGAACACCAGTGCCACGTTCTGCGACAGGTTCGGGCCCGCATTGGCCACCGTGGCAACGAAGTAAGCCGTTTTGCCAGCCGCCACGCGCTCGGACACGGTGGCCGAGACGCCCAGGTTGGCCGTGCTGGCCGATGCCGACGCGGTGGCCACGTTGTTGCCGGCCTTCGGGTCGCCGATGGCGACCACTTGCATGGTGTTGCTCACACGCCCGACTGTCCCCGCCGTCACGGTGTCGTCCACGGTGAACACCAGCGAGCCGCCTGCCGGGATGAGCGGCGCGCTCATCTCGGACCCGAGCTCTGGTGGGCAGATCGCCCCGCCGCTCTCGCTGCAGCGGATGGTCGTCAACGTGAGCGCATCGCTCACCTGGTTGGTGATGGCCACGTCTTGAGCCGCATCCGGGCCCAAGTTGGACACCGTCATCGTGAAGGTGGCGAGGCTGCCCGACTTCACATTGGTGGTCGGACCGCTGGCCTTCACTTCCAAGTCGGCCGCATACGTTGCACCACTGGCGGTGTACAGGTTGTTGGTGCGGTCCGGGTCGTTGGACAACAGCGCCGACATCGTGTTCTTGACGGTGCCGCCGCCGGACCCCAGGGAGACCTTGGCAGACACGACGAAGGTGAGCACGCCGCCGACCGGGAAGCTGCTCACCTGCATCGACGGGCCCAGCGCGGCGGGGCAGGTGGCACCGCCTGCGGCCTCGCAAGTGAGGCCGCTGAGCACTGCGCCCGCACCCACCGAGTTGACCACCTGCATGGTCGCCGCATCCTGGGGCCCGGGGTTGGTCACAGTCATCTGGAACGACGCCGTGCCCCCGACGGCCACCGGCGCGGCCGGCCCCGTGCCGGTCACCACAACGTTGCTTCCGGAGAGGTTCGCACTGTCCGCCGTACCTGAGGCCGTGTAGATGTTGTTCGTCTTGTCGGGATCCTTCTGGACCGTCGCCGACATCGTGTTGTTGATCGGCCCGTTGTAGCCTTTGGCCACGTTCAGTCCGACGGTGAACGTCAGCGCACTTCCGGCCGGCATCGCGCTGGCCAGCATGATCGGGTTCAGCGATGGCGGACACGTGGCGCCACCACTGGCGGAGCAGGCCAGGCTGGCCAAGCTGCTGCTCGCTCCGGGCCTGTTCTCGATCAGCACGTCACCGGTGGCCTGGGGGCCGCCGTTGGCGACCACCATCGTGAAGGTGGCGACGCCGCCACCGGGCACGGGATCGACCGGCCCGCTGCCGCTGACCACCACGTTGCTCTGCAGGCTGTATCCGGTGCCGCTGATGGTGGCAAAGTCGTTGCTGCGGTCGGGATCGCCGCTGGCCGACGCGCGCAGCGTGCTGCTGATCACCCCGTCGACCTGCTCGCCCACCGGCCCCGCGACCGTGAACGTGAGAGTGCCGTTGACCGGCAGTGTGGCCAGATACATCGACGGGCCAACATCGGCGGGACAGGTGGCCCCGCCGCTGGCCTGGCAGGCATAAGTCACCGATGTCTGCACCAGGCCGCGCACGGTGCTGGTCAGCGACACGTCCTTGGCCTCGAGAGGGCCGCCATTGCGCACCGTCATCGTGAACGTGGCAGTCTCCCCACCGGCCACCGGCGCCGTCGGGCCGGTGCCCGTCACCACCAGGTCGTTTCCAGATGGAGGCACGCCGCCACCGCCGCAGGCTGCCAACCACAGGACCAGAACGGGGGCAAGCCAATGACGAAGCTTCACGAACACAACTCCAGGCAGGGTGGCCGCTGGGCAGCCGGAAGCGGGCGATCTTACTTGGCGCGAACGACGTGCCGGGCGCGCGCACCTGCTACCCCCCATGTCTGGAGGCGGTGCAATTGCACGATCTGCGCCACTTGCACCTCGGTCAACCGGTCTGGCCGAGGTCAGGGCTCGAGCTCTGGCGTAGCCGGGCCGGGCCCAATCTGCTGGCACTCACGCCGGCGTCGACCACCCACTGCGGCAACGGCTCACCGGCGGCCAGCGCCGCGCAGGCCATGCCCATCGCCGGCGAGGTCTGGATGCCGAACCCTCCCTGTCCGGCCAGCCAGAAAAAGCCTTCGGCTTGCGAATCGAATCCGCCGACGATGTCGCCATCGGGCACGAACGATCGCAGCCCGGCCCAGCGCCGAGTCGGCCGCACCGCCAAGGTGGTGGCCTGCTCGATGCGGTGCACACCCACGGCGATGTCCAGTTCCTCGGGCTGCACATCCTGTGGCGGTGCCGGATCTTCGTTGGCCGGCGAGCCCAGCAGCTGCGCGGCATCTGGCTTGACGTACCAGCTGTGGTCCAGCGCCACGCACGCGGGCCAGCCGGTGGCGCCGCTGCCTGCCGGCGCCGCGAAGGTGAATGCCGACCGCCGCTTGGGTTGCAGGCCCAGCGGGGCGATGCCGGCCAGCGCCGCCAGTGCGTCGCACCATGCGCCGGCGGCATTGATGAGCACAGGCGCCTGCCAGGTGCGGCCACCGGCCTGCACACGCCAGTTCGCGCCCACCTGCGCGACCGCTCGAACCTCGGCGTCGCACACCAACTGGCCGCCGCGCCGGCGCAGGCCGCGCAGAAATCCCTGGTGCAGCGCATGGACATCGATGTCGGCCGCATCGGGTTCGAATGTGCCGCCCATCACCCAGTCGGGCCTCAGTGCCGGCCACAACGCGAGGACACCCGCGGCATCCAGACGCTGGGCCTTCGGTACGGCGGCCTGCAACATCGCCCAGTGTTCCCGCAGCGCTGCGTGGTCATCCGGACCGGCAACCATCAGCGCGCCACGCGGTCGCAGCAGCGCATGCTCGGCAAATCCCTCGCCAGGGTCGTCGAAGAAGGCCCGGCTGGCGCGTGTGAGCGCCTGCACCTGGGCGGTTCCGTAGCTCTCGAGGTACAGGGCTGCGGAACGCCCCGTGGTGTGGTAACCCGGCTGCGACTCCCGCTCGAGCAGCACCGTGCGCCCGCGCCGGGCAAGGTCCCACGCGACCGACGCTCCTGCGATGCCGGCGCCCACCACGATGAAGTCAGCCCCCTCGACGGGGGCGGCCGCTGAACTCGATGGCCCGGATGGCGCGCTCATATGGCGACCCTCAAGGCAGCAGCACGCTCGAGCCGGTGGTTGACCGCGCTTCCAGTGCCTCGTGCGCGCGGCCCACTTCGGAAAGTGGGTAGCGTTGGTCGATGCGGATCTTCACCGCGCCGCTGCGCACCACCGCGAACAGGTCGTCGGCCATGGCCTGCGTGGATTCGCGCGTGGCCAGATGGGTGAACAGCGTCGCCCGGGTCAGGTAGAGCGACCCCTTGGGCCCGAGCATGCCCGGCGCGAACGGCGGCACCGGTCCTGAGGCATTGCCGAAGCTGGCCAGCAGGCCGAAGGGCTGCAGCACGTCGAGCGAGCCGTCGAAGGTGTCCTTGCCCACCGAGTCGTACACCACCTTGACACCGGCGCCGCCGGTGATGGCCCGCACGCGATCGACGAAGTTTTCCCGCCGGTAGTTGATGGCGTGCACCGCGCCGTGCTCGAGCGCAAGCGCGCACTTTTCGTCCGAGCCCGCCGTGGCGATGAGCTGCAGGCCCATGGCGCGCGCCCACTGGCAGGCAATCAGGCCCACGCCACCCGCAGCGGCATGCCACACGATGGCATCGCCCGGCTGCAGGCCGCCCTGGGGCTGCGTCTTCTTCAGCAGGTACTGCACGGTCAGGCCCTTGAGCATCATGCCGGCTGCTGTGTCGAAGGCGATCTCGTCGGGCAGCCGCACCACGCACCGCGCGGGCATGACCCGTGCCTGCGAATAGCTGCCTGGCGGATTGCTGGCGTAGGCCGCCCGGTCACCGGGCGCCAGGTGGTCGACGCCTGGCCCGACAGCCTCGATGACACCGGCGCCTTCCATGCCCAGCACCAGCGGCAAGGGATGGGCGTACAAGCCGGTGCGTTGGTAGACGTCGATGAAGTTGAGCCCGATCGCGGCGTGCCGGATGCGCACTTCGCCCGCGCCGGGGTCGCCCACCGGCAGGTCGACGATCTCCATCACCTCGGGGCCGCCATATCGGCGGATCTGCACTGCCATCGCCATGAATCGCCTCACGCTCGGATTGCCTGGCACGACGGACGCCCGATCGGCGCCGCCGAGCCGGGGCACGCCCGCCGTGCCCCGCCCGCCGAGCCTACGTCAATTGCCATAGGATTGCACCGTGACCGAGCAAGCCACCGCGCCAGACGCCAGCACCGACTGCCAAGGCTCGGCCCAGGACGACTGGGCCGGCCTGGCCTCGGCACTGATCCAGAGCCGCTTTTCGGTGGCACCAAGGTTGCTGCAGGCACCCGGGCCCACGCCGGCCGAACTGCAACAGATGGTGGAAGCCGCCGGAACCGCGCCCGACCACCACGACCTGCGCCCATGGCGGCTGGTGCGCATCGCCGATGACCAGCGCGGGACCCTTTCCGACCTGTTCGAGGCCTGCCTGCGCGAGCGCGAACCCCAGCCGCGCGCCGATCACCTCGCCCGTGCCCGCGCCAAGGCCCACCATGCGCCCACCTTGCTGCTGGCCATCGTGCGCAACGAGCCTGCCGACGAAGACGTGCCCCCGCCCGAGCGCGCGGCCACGCTCGGTGCGGCCATGATGAACCTGATGCTCGTGGCCCACGCCATGGGTTATGGGGCGATGCTCAGCGGTGGCCGCTCGCTGCGCAGTCCCCGCTTTGCCCGGGCCTTCGGTCTGGCGCCCGGCGAGCAGCCTTTGTGCTTCGTATCGATCGGCACGCCGCAGGAAATCCAGCGCCGCCCGCGCCCATCTGCACATGAACTGCTGACCCAGTGGCAGCCCGCCACCGGCCGCAACGCCGACCCATGAGTCGCGCGGCTGCCGAACGTGCGGCGCCCGTGCGCCGACATGGAGCGCGAAATCAGGCCGCCTGTACCACCGGGCGCAGTTGCTCCGGCGCCAGGTAGCGGCGACGGAACTCCTCGAAAGGAAGCGTGTCCGAGGCCTCCAGTTGGTGCTGGGCCTCGAGCGACGTACGGGCCACGTGCCGCGCCCATGCCTCCAGCGTGTCGGGATAGGGCAATGCGCCGACCGCCTGGCGTGCCCGCTGCGAGCGTTGCTGGACGAACCGGCAGTGCGAGCCGCCATGGTCTGCCTGCATCTCCGCCAGCACGCGCGCCGATGGCGCAAGCTGGGGGTCGCGCAGCACCGAGACCGCGTGTTCCCAGGCGCCCAGGTAGCCATCGCCGCCGAACACGCCGTCGAGGTGATGCGCCAGCGGCTGCAGTTCCTGCAGCAACTCGCCCGCCCAGTCGTCCAGGACGACCCAGCTGCCGTTGCGCTCGAGCTTCAAACCCGGCTCCCGACCGCGCTCGGCGCACCGGTGCTGATTGCGGCCCAGGGCGGCGATCTCGGCGGGCGTGTCGGGTGGACTGTCGGACAGCAGGCAATGCAGCAGGAACAGGTCCAGCAGCCGCATGGTCGCCGCGTCGATGCCCACCGGCTGGAACGGATCGAGATCCATGCAGCGCACTTCCACGTACTCCACGCCGCGATCGCGCAGGGCATGCAACGGCCGCTCGCCGGAACGGATCACGCGCTTGGGTCGGATCGAGCCGTAGAACTCGTTCTCGATCTGCAGCAGCGTGGTCGCCAGCTGGTTGTACTCGCCACCGGGATTGCGCACGCCCAACTGCTCGTACGCGGGATAAGGTCGTGTCATCGCGTCCTCCAGCGATGCACCATACTCGGCCAGGCTGTTGTAGCTGATGGCCAGCGAGGCCTGAGCGTCGCTTTGGTAGCCCAGGCGCCCCATGCGCAGCGAGGTGGCATGCGGCAGGTGCAGCGACCCGCTTCCGATGCGCTGCAGGTTGTGGTTGCGGCCCTCCACGAAGCTTGCGCAAACCGCAGGCGAGGCTCCGAACAGGCGCAGCAACACGAACGAGTGCCGACGGAAATTGCGGATCAGCGCGAAGTACCCATCGGTGTCGACGCCCGGCAGCGACCAGTTGTAGTGGATGCCGGAGATCGTCTGCATCCGACGACCATAGCGGTGCCCCAGGCCCATGCGGTAGACGCTCTTGGCGCGCCCGATGTTGGACGTACCGTAACGCCCGATGGGTATGGTTTCATCCGTCGGCAGCGCGCAGGGCATGCTCGACACCCACAGCATTTCGTCGCCCAAGGCCCGGTAGGCCACCTGATGAATGCGCGTGAGTTCGTCCAGGCACGACTGCGCATCACCGTGGGTGCCGGTGATGAACTCGAGCTGCGACTCGCAGAAGTCGGTCGTGATGTGGGGATGCTGCAGCGCCGAGCCCAGTGCGGCCGGGTGCGGCGTCAGCGCCAGATCACCGGCCGCAGTGGTGCGCAGGCTTTCCTTTTCCAGGCCACGCTTCATGGCCCGGAGCCGATCGGGCGTCAGCGCGCCGAGGGGGGTGTGCAGGCTCATGTCATTGGACTTTCGTGCATTGCCCTGCACCCTACCATGCCCCGCGTGAGCCTGCGCGGGGCCGGGCTCTGCCGCGGGTCACACGCGCTGGTAAGCCGCCATCGCCTGCCCCATGCGCAGCGCACCGCCTGGGGTCCAGCTGGGGTCGAAGCGCAGTTCATGGTCTGCGCGCCTGGGCATGAGCAGCACGACGGTGGAACCCAGCAGGAAGCGCCCCATTTCCTCGCCCTGCGCGAGCGACACCGTGCGATCGGCGTAGTCCCACCGGCGCAGGCTGCCCGGGCGCGGCGGGTTCACCACCCCGTGCCACACAGTCGCCATGCTACCGACGATGGTCGCACCCACGAGCACCATGACCCAGGTGCCGATGGCACCCTCGAACACGCAGACCACCCGTTCATTGCGCGCGAACAGTCCGGGCACCCCCCGCGCCGTGGTCGGATTGACCGAGAACAAGGCACCCGGCACATGGGTCATGCGCAGCAGCCGACCGTCGCACGGCATGTGGATGCGGTGGTAGTCGCGCGGGCTGAGATAGAGCGTTGCAAATCCACCGTGGTCGAAGGCCCGGGCCAGCTCGGCGTCGCCGCCCAGCAACGCGGCGGTGCTGTAGGTGTGGCCCTTGGCCTGGACGATCTGGTCGCCGGCGATGGTCCCGAACTGACTGATGGCCCCGTCCACGGGGCAGATCAGGTCGGTAGCAGCCAGCGGTCGAACGCCGGGGCGCAAGGCCCGTGTGAAGAAGTCGTTGAACGTGTCATAGGCCGCGGGGTCGGGCTCGGCGGCCTGCGTCATGTCGACGCCATAGCGCCGGATGAAGGCGCGGATCGCAGCCGTGGTGGCAGTACCGCCACGCCACGCCGCGAACCGGCCGGCCAGGCGGGTCAACGCCTGCTGGGGAAGCAGGTACTGGGGCGCGACTGCCAGACGATCGGACACAGTGGAGTGCTCAGGCATGGAGGGGCGCCAGTGTATCGGCGCCAGAGGGCCCCGCGGCACGTGACCTGGCACGCCGTCCCCCCCGTGCCGTGGGCGAAGTCGTACACCGGTCAGTGCACCGCGGCTGCCTTCAGCTGGCGCAGCTTGGCGGCGAAACGGGTCTGGTCGTCGGACGTGCGGCTGTAGTCGAACGCCAGCGCCATCTCGCGCCGTGCGGCGTCATGGCTGCCGAGCCTCAGGTGGGCCAACGCCAGCCAGTAGTGGAACTCCGGGTTGTCCGGATCGCGCTCCAGTTCACGCTCGAACCAGTCCCGCGCACTGCGGTAGTCGCCATCGCGCATCGCTTGCTGCCCGCGCACGAGGAACGCGAATGGCGGATCGGGCTGTAGCCGCGCCAGGCGCCGCTGCACCTCTTGCGCTTCGTCCAAGCGACCGCGCTGCGCCAGCAGCGGCGCCAGGTTGCCCAGCACGGCGACGTTGTCGGGCTCCAGCCCGAGCACGAAACGCATCACCTGCTCGGCGTCGTCGAGCAGACCCCGCCGCTGATAGATCACGCCCAACGTGTTGTATGCAATGGCGAGATTCCAGTCCTGCAGCAAGGCGGCACGCGCCCACGCATAGGCCACGTCGAGCTGCCCGCGGGCCAGGGCCTCGGCTGCCATGTTGTTCATGAACATCGCCACCAGCGTGTTCTCGTCGATGACATCGAATCGCTGGCCGCGCAAGTCCTGACGCGGCAGGAAGTCGATCGTCAACCAGTTTCCGCCGGATTGCCCCAGCAGTTGGCTGCTGGAAGGCACGAATCGACCGATGGACAGGTTTACATGGCCATAGGCGAAGGTCAGGTCGCCGGTGCGCGCGTACGTCGGGTCGACCCGAACACTCTGGAACCGCACGCCCAGCCCGAGGTGCCGTGCAAATGCGGCGGTCATCACAACCAGCGACATGCAGTTGCCGGCCCTGGCTTCGAAGGCCTGCGCCGCCGTTCGGGTGTGATCGGCGTCGTAACGCAGTTGCAGGTCGCCACGGGAGTAAAGCGCATCGAGCAAGCGCTTCTGGAGGTCGAAGCCATGGCTCGTGGACATGACATGCCGTTGCGCATATTCGCGCATCGACGCCGTCATGGCGAAGATCGACCCGGGCTCGAGTTCGTCGCGCGCAACCGCGCCAGCAGCGAACTGGTCATCCCGCAACAGCGCCCGAGCGGCACCGGGCGGCACCACCGGCGTTGCCGCGCAGCCGACCATCGCGACCAGCACCAGACACAGCACAGAGCGCTCGATCCAACCGGGCCTCATGGCAGCACCTCTCGCACCGATCGCGCCCCCCCGTTACGCACCGGCCTTGTGGCTAGCATAGTGCAATGGGCCCGCCAATGCACGCGCCTGCGGGAGTCGCCAGGGAAGCGGCGAGCGGTGCGCAGGCTCGCGCCGCCGCAGTCCGCCATCGGGCGTTGCGGCGGGTCCGAGGGCGCTCAGAACGTGCCGGGGTACGCGCCGCCGTCGATCAGCAGGTTCTGGCCGGTCAGGTAGCCCGCTTGGCGGCTGCAGACGAAGGCGCACAGCGCCCCGAACTCCTCGGCCGTGCCGAATCGCTGTGCCGCAATGGTGCGGCGGCGCCGGTCGGCAACGTCGTCAAGCGTTGTGGCGCCGGCCTGGGCTGCGCCGCGCAGCGTCGCCTGAAGCCGGTCGGTGTCGAACGCGCCGGGCAGCAGGTTGTTGAT
>JAKLLB010000099.1 GCA_023150345.1 Aquabacterium sp. | reverse complement strand
AGCCTCACCGACTACCTGCCCGCCGACGCCCGCCGCGGCAACCAGATACCCCTGGAGGTTGCGGCGGACGCTCCCATCGCGCGCATCATCGAGCCCTTCGGCATGCCGCCCAAGCTGGTGCACCTGGTGCTGGTCAACGGCGTCTTCGTGCCACCCGAGGAGCGGGCGAGCCGCACGCTCGCCGAGGGCGACACGCTGGCGATCTGGCCCCCTATCGCCGGTGGGTGAATGCAACCGGCCTATCCCCCTGCGTTCACCCGCGAACACGGCTGCACCGAGAGCGAATGGCTGGGCTGGCTGCCCGGGGCCTGCGGCCCGGCCGAACTTGCGCTTGCCGCACACGGACAGGCCCGGGTCCACCTGAACACGGGCGCGCTGTGGTTGCGCTGGGAAGTGCTGCCACCGCGCCAGATCGCCCTGATGCGCATGCCGCGCCTGTGCGTGCACTACCGCTTCGAGCAGGTCGACGACGACGCCCGGCATGCGTTCATGCGGCACTTCGACCTGTATATGCAGCGCGGCGGGGGCTGAAAGCGCTGACGCTGGACGTCCAGCGGCCGCGCAGCTGTCGCCAGCGGTAACGCACGGTAACGCCGCGGCCATCCGTGCGGACGTTCACGCTCCGCCTTAGGGGTTTGCGCGCATCGGGCCGGCAGGGCGCCAGCCATGGGCCACGCGGGTGGGCATGATTCCGGCATGAAGTCGCGCCGTCCACTGTCTTCGTTCGATGTTCCACTGACCGGGCACGGGCCCGGTCCCAGTACCCCATGCAGCGCTGCCGCACGGGTGGTGCCGGCTGGCAGGCGGTTCGCGGCGTCGACCCTTGTGATGGCCGTTCTGGCGCTGTCCGCTGGTGCACCCGCCGCTGGCGCGGGCGCTGAGGCCGCAGGAGAACCGGCCGCACTGCTGTCCCCACGGCAAGGCGTTCGCTGGGCACCGCAAACCCAGGTCCTGGGCTTCACGCCGCTGGCAGCCGACGCAGACGACACCGTGAATCCGCTGCGCGGCTACCATCGCTGGCGCGGCCAGGAGGTCGTGCCGCAGTCGACGGCGTCACCCGATGCCTACCAGCGCTACGCCTGGCGCGACCTCGAGCCCGAACTCGGCCGCTACGACTTCACCAAGGTGCTGGCCGACGCGGCCACGGCCCGATCACAGGGCCGGCGCCTGGCACTGCGTGTTCGGTCGATGCTCGGCTACGACGACGGCCAGGTCTACCTGCCCCGTGATCTGGTGGCCCATTCTTCGTGCAGCGCAGGTTGTGGCTGGTGGGCGGACGCCGACCCTGGCAATCCCCAGCAGACCTACGTGCCCGACTGGAACGACCCCTTCGTGCACGAGCGCATGCGCCTGCTGCTGCAGGCGCTGGGCCAGGCACTGGGGACCTCGCCGCTGGCCTGGGTCGACGTCGGCCTGTACGGTCAATGGGGCGAATGGACGCTGTCGTCGAAGATCGATTACGCGCTCGCCCCTGGCGGTATCGCGCCGATCACCAACGACAGCAAGCGCGCGATCGCCGAGGCCCACTTCGCCGCGATGCCCGATCGGCCGTTCGTGATGTTCGCGCTGAAGGGCAACTTCGACACGCTCGACTGGGCGCTGAACCGGCAGACGGTGACCCACCGGCCAGTGGGCCTGCGCATCGACTGCCTGGCCAAGTCCGGTTTCATGAACCAATGGACCGATCATCCCGAGCTGTGGTCGCAGCTGCAGAACCAATGGCAGCGCGCACCGTTCGTCGCGGAGTTCTGCCCGTTCGACAGCGGCGACGCCCTCACCAATGCGGCCACCGCCTTGCAGCAGGTGCGCGACTTCCGCATCACCAGCGTGAGCAACGGCAACCTGGCACCGTCGGTGTCCAACACCGCGCTCAAATGGGCATCCTTCACCGCGCAGGAGCAGGCCACGTTGCTGCAGATCGGGCGCGAAGCCGGTCACCGGCTGATGCTCGACCGAGCGTCCTACACACTGTCGCGCAACGGCTCGCTTGCCTTGTCCACAGACTGGCGCAATCCGGGCCGCGCACCGGTCTACGAGAGCTGGGAGGTCACGCTGGAATTGCTGGACGACACCGGGGCGGTGCGCCAGAGCACGGTGCTGCCCATCGCACTGTCGACCGTCGGTGCGGACAACGCCAGCCTGGGCACGCGCACGTCCATCGCGTTGAACAACCAGCTGCCCGCCGGCCGCTATCTGGCCCGGCTCGTCATACGCGACCCCTTGCAACGCAGTGCACCCGCTGATGCGCGCGCGCCCTTGCGACTGGCCATCGCCGAGCGCCAGGCCGATGGCGGCGTCGTCCTGGGCACATGGGTCAAGCGCTGATCGGTGTCGGCGGGCTATGGGTCGGGCCCCGGATCGGGCCATCCCAGGAGTTCCGCCAGGCGGCGCACCACCCAGCGGGACTCGTCGGGCCGAAAGCCGCTGTCCGCCCCACGCAGGCCAGCCAGGGTGCGCCCGATCACGACGTCCTCGCTCAGCCCCAGGTCGTGGTGCCAGGCCTGGGCCCGCTCCAGGAGCATCTGGGCCATGTCCTCGCACAACTCGTAGCGCGCCCGGTACTCGTCGCGGTCGATGCGCAGGCGCCCGCGCGGATCGCGGTACAGCGCTTCGAACGACGGCGGAATGAAGGTCTGATCGTCGGGGCTGCCGGACATGGGTTGCCGATTGTCGGGCCGCAGGGCCCTTCATCTGCCACGCTGGCCCGTTCGTCGCACACCGGTGTGCACCAGCGACTGCTCGGACTAATCTCTTGGTGCCTGACCAAGGAGATCGACATGGCCCTGCCCGACGAACTGGAACGACTGGCCGAGCTGCACCAGCGCGGCGTGCTGTCCGATGACGAGTTCGCACGCGCGAAGGCGCGGGTGATGGGCGAGCCCGCTGCGGCACCCGCCGCACCGGTGACCGCCATCAATGGCTGGCGGCGCAGCCTGAGCGACCGCTGGATCGGCGGCGTGTGCGGCGGCCTGGGCCAGCTCACTGGCGTGGCATCGTGGTTCTGGCGCCTGGCCTTCGTGCTGGCGGTCATCTGCGCCGGTACCGGGCTGCTGGTCTACCTGCTGCTGTGGCTGCTGCTGCCCTCGGAGCCGCTGCCACCGGCCCGCCCGGCGCTGGCCGGGTCGTGACGCCTGGCGTGCGGCGCGGCAAATGCCGGCGGCGTCGCACTCAGCCCGCGGCGACCAGCTGCTCCCGCGCTGAGCGCTGCGGCGTTGCGGGCTTCGCCTGCAGGCCTTCAAAGCAGGTGCGCAGCACCCACTGCACCGATTCGTCGGCGCTGTAGGTGCCCCCGGCGCGCAGCAGGCCGAGCACAGGGTCGCACGCACGCGCATAGAGCGTGTAGAGCACCAGTTCCGGCGGCAGATCGGGATCGAGGCTGCCGTCGGCCTGCGCAGCGGTGATCCAGGCACCCAGTCGATCGCTCAGCGTCATCACCCGATCGACATAGCCCTTGTGTCCGAGCAAGGCGCTGCGCAGCGCGCTGTTCTGGGCCGGCAGCGAAGGCATGCACCCGGCCAGTTGCTGCTGCATGGCCCATCCGGTGATGGCGCGCAACGCTTGCAGCGGCGCGATCGCGGGCTGGCGCTCCGCCAGGTCCGCCACTTCGGCCAGTGCCTGGTCGAGCACACGCACCATGGCTGCAGCGGCCAGCGCTTCCTTGGATGCGAAGTGCTTGTACAGGCTTGCCTTGGCAATACCGACATCGGCGGCCACCTGGTCGACCGTCATCTGGTCGTAGCCGCGCTCGGCGAGCAGGCGGTTCACGGAGCTGACGATGGCGTCCTCGCGCACACGCAGCAGCTGCTCGCGAAAGCGCGGTCTGGGAGTCGGATTGGCACTCATGGAGACGAAGTGTATCCGATCAAGACTGATTCGGTCATACGTGAACTCATCAGTTCATTTGAGTGACCATGCGGTATGTATGGAATACTGCAAAGTACAAAATGCGCTCCGTCGAGTTCGAAAGCGACCGACACGAGTTCCCAACTTCCGATGGAGGCATCCGATGATTCGATGGACGCGTTGGCTGGCGGCACTGGGTGCCACCGCCGTTTTGGCCGCCTGCGGTGGCAGTGACGATCCCCCGCCCAACACCGTGGCTGACGAGGCCAGTGCGCGCGGATTCAATGCGCTGGTCGCGGCGGCCGGCAAAGCGGGACTGGTTTCCGCACTGGATGATCCGGCGGCATCGCTGACGGTGTTCGCACCCACCGATGCAGCCTTTGGCAACCTGGCGCGCTCGCTCGGGTTTGCCGACGCCAACGCCATGGTGCAGGCGCTGGACAGCGCTACATTGGCCAAGATCCTCCAATACCACGTGCTGCCGGCGCGCAAGCCAGCCGCCACCCTCGCCAGTGGCAGCGGAAGTGAGGGCACGCTCTACAGCTTCGAGGGCAAGGCTGCCAGCCTGAAGCTGAGCACCGCTGGCGGTGTCAAGATCACCGACGCGGCGCTGACTCAGGCCACGGTCACGGCCGCGGACGTGCAGACCGACAACGGTGTCATCCATGCCGTCGACAAGGTGCTGGTGCCCCCGGGCGTGCTCAATGTCGTGCAGATGGCGCAGGTGAACCCGACGTTCTCCGTCCTGGTGGAAGCCGTGGTGACCGCCAAGCTCGCCGGCACGCTGTCCGGCACAGGTCCGTTCACGGTCTTCGCGCCAACCGATACCGCCTTCGGCGCGGCTCTCACCGAGCTGGGCCTGACGAAGCCGCAATTGCTGGCCAGCCCTGACCTCGGTGCCATCCTGACCTACCACGTGGTCGCCGGCAATGTGCGCGCAGCGAATGTCGTCGCACTGCCCAAGCCGGCTGCCGTGACCACGGTCCAGGGCGGCAGCTTCTCGGTGGGCGCCGACCTGGGCTTGACCGATGCGCTGGGTCGCTCAGCGACGCTGGTCGCCACCGACGTGGTCGCCAGCAATGGCGTGATTCACGTGATCGACAAGGTCATCCTTCCGGCGGCGCCCTGAAGCAACCGCCTGCGTTCATCCCGCCGGGGCGCAACCCGCCCCGGTTTTCTCGAGTCCCGGCCCTGCGGGGTCACCTGTTCCCACACCACTTCGGAGTTCACCATGAAGAAGCTCGCTACCGTTGCCGTCCTGTCTCTGGCTGCCCTGGCGGCCCAGGCCAAGGACATCGTCGACACCGCCGTCTCGGCCGGCCAGTTCAAGACCCTGGCCACTGCCCTGCAGGCCGCAGGCCTGGTCGAAACGCTGAAGGGCCCCGGCCCGTTCACGGTGTTCGCCCCCACCGACGAGGCCTTTGCCAAGATCCCGAAGGCCGACCTCGAGGCGCTGCTCAAGGACAAGGCCAAGCTGACCGCCGTCCTCACCTACCATGTGGTGCCCGGCAAGGTGATGGCCAAGGATGTGGCGCCGGGTCAGGTCAAGACCGTTCAGGGCTCGGCGCTCACGGTGTCGACCACCGGCGGCGTGATGGTCGACAAGGCCCGCGTCACCGCCACTGACATCGTGGCCAGCAACGGCGTGATCCACGTCATCGACTCGGTGGTGCTGCCCAACTGATCGATCCTCGCACCAGTACCGGCGCGGCGTCGGCCCGAGTGGGCGGGCGCCGCGCTGCCGCTTGGGCGCTCAGCGCACGCAGCCGGCCCCTGCGGCCAGGCCGGGGCGCACCACCACCGGCTCGGGCACGCGGAAGCCGTAGCGCACCGCGGTGATCTCAGCCAGGATGCTGACCGCGATCTCAGGTGGCGTGCGCGCACCGTTCTTCAGCCCCACCGGCCCGTGCAGCCGCTCGAGCTCGGCCGGCTGCAGCCCGAAGTGCTCGGCCAGGCGCTCCTTGCGGCGCGTCTGGTTGAGGCGCGAGCCGATCGCCCCGACGTAGAAGGCGTCGCTGCGCAGCGCCTCCATCAGCGCCAGGTCGTCGAGCTTGGGGTCATGGGTCAGAGCCACCACCGCCATGTGACCGTCGGGTTTGAGCGCCTGAACCGTGTCGTCAGGCATGGTGCGCACCAGCGCGGCGCCGGGCACCTCGAAGGTGCTGGCATATTCGTCACGCGGATCGCACACCGTGACCTGGTAGCCCAGCATGGTGGCCATGGCGGCGAGGTACTGCGTCATCTGGCCCGCGCCGATCACCAGCATGCGCCAGTTCGGCCCCAGGTGCGTGACCAACGTCGTGTCGTCGAGCACCAGCTCGTCGGTGCCGGTGGCCGCGCCCAGCTGCACGGTGCCGTCGGCCAGCGTGAGCACGCGCCGCACGCGTTCGCCGCGCTCCAGGCGCTGCAGCAACTCGTCGAGCAGCGTGTGTGCCTGCACCGGCTCGAGCACCATTTCGATCAGGCCGCCGCACGGCAGGCCGAAGCGTTGCGCCGACTCGGCCTCGATGCCGTAGCGCATGACCGTGGGCACGCCTTGCGCGAGCACGCCCTGGCGCGCCTTGTCGATCAGGTCGTCCTCGATGCAGCCGCCGGACGCCGAGCCAGCGATCAAGCCGTCGTCGCGCACCGCCACCATCGAGCCCGGTGGACGCGGCGCCGAACCCCAGGTGCGGGTAATCGTGCCCAAAACCACGCCGTGGCCCTGCGCCCGCCATTGCGCCACCTGCCGCAGGATGTTGAGGTCGATGTTGTCCATGGCCGCACCTTAACGCGCATCCGCGCCGATCTCCGACCCGGGGGTTATACCGTCCCGGCCGCACCGCCGGGTTGAGCCAACCCACGAGCCTCTCCTTATGGTCGCCGCTTCATAGGGGATCACACCTCGATGCGGCAAGCCAGCACCCCGCCTAGCATGCATCGGTGGTCCGCGCGATCGTGACCCAGCCCGGCCGCACCCCGGCACGCGCGGTGCGGCCAATCGGTGACCCGAACCCTCGACACAGGAGACAACGGCATGGGGATCCCTCTGACTCTGGAGGTCAACGGCCAGACCGTGACCCGCGAATGCGAGCCGCACACGTTGCTGGTGGAATTCATCCGTGAAACGCTGCGCCTGACCGGCACCCACGTCGGGTGCGACACCGCCCAGTGCGGCGCCTGCACGGTTCACCTCGACGGCCGCGCGGTCAAGAGCTGCAACATGCTGGCGGTGCAGGCCCAGGGCCGCAAGGTCACCACCATCGAGGGCCTGGCCGCCGCCGACGGCACGCTGCACCCGATGCAGGCCGCATTCCGCACCTGCCACGGGCTGCAATGCGGCTTCTGCACGCCGGGCATGGTGATGAGCGCCGTCGACCTGGTGGAACACCACGGCGTCCAAAATGAGGCGCAGGTGCGCGAGGCGCTCGAGGGCAACCTGTGCCGCTGCACGGGCTACCACAACATCGTCAAGGCCGTGCAGCAAGGCGCGGCGGCCATGAAGGGAGCCTGACCATGAACGCACCCCAGGGTTTCATCGGCCGCTCGGTCGAGCGCCGCGAGGACGCGCGCTTTCTGACCGGTCGCGGCCAGTACACCGACGACATCACGCTGCCAGGACAGGCCTACGCGGCCTTCGTGCGCTCGCCCTATGCCCATGCGCGCATCCGCTCGCTGTCGACCGCGGCCGCCGCCGCGGCGCCGGGTGTGCTGGGCATCTACACCGGGGAGCATTTCAAGGCCGTGGGCGGGCTGCCCTGTGGCTGGCTGATCCACAGCCTGGACGGCAGTCCGATGAAGGAGCCCAAACACCCGATCCTGGCCGACGGGAAGGTGCGCTACGTCGGCGACCGGGTGGCGCTGGTGGTGGCCGAAACGCTGCAGCAGGCCAAGGATGCCGCGCAGATGGTCGAGGTCGACTACGAAGAACTGCCGCCAGTGGTTGATCCGGCGCGCGCGGCGGGCGCGCCCGACGCAGTGCACGACGAAGCGCCGGACAACCGCGTCTACCACTGGGGCATCGGCGACAAGGACGGCACCGACGCGGCTTTCCGCGATGCGGCGCATGTGACGACGCTGTCGTTCCGAAACAACCGGCTCATTCCCAACGCGATGGAGCCGCGCGCGGCCAACGCCACCTACGACGCCAACGCCGACAGCTACACGCTGTACGTGTCGAACCAGAATCCGCACGTCGAGCGCCTGCTGATGTGCGCGTTCGTGCTGGGCATCCCCGAGCACAAGATGCGCGTGGTCGCCCCCGATGTCGGCGGTGGCTTCGGCTCGAAGATCTTCCTCTACGGCGAGGAGACGGCCCTGGTCTATGCCACGCGGCAACTGCGCCGGCCGGTGAAGTGGACCTGCGAGCGCAGCGAGTCCTTCCTGTCCGATGCCCACGGCCGCGACCACGTCACCACCGCGCGCCTGGCACTGGACAAGGACGGCCACTTCCTGGCGCTGCGTGCCGACACCACGGCCAACCTCGGCGCCTACCTGTCCACTTTTGCCAGCAGCGTGCCCACCATCCTGCACGCCACGCTGCTGGCCGGGCAGTACCGCACGCCGCGCATCTGGTGCGAGGTCACCGCGGTGTTCACGAATACCGCGCCGGTGGATGCCTACCGCGGCGCCGGGCGGCCTGAAGCCACCTACTTGCTCGAGCGCATCGTCGAGACCGCCGCGCGCGAGATGGGCATCGACCCGGTGGAGATCCGCCGCCGCAACTTCATCACCACCTTCCCCTACGCCAGCCCGGTGGGGCTGACCTACGACATCGGCGACTACGACGCCACCATGCGCCGCGTGCTCGAGGAGGCCGACGTCGGCGGGTACGCAGCGCGGCGCAGCGCCAGCGAGGCGCGCGGACTGCGTCGCGGCATCGGCTACTCGGCCTACATCGAAGCCTGCGGCATCGCGCCGTCGTCGGTGGCCGGCGCCCTGGGCGCGCGTGCGGGCCTGTTCGAAGCGGGTGAAGTACGCGTCCACCCCACTGGCAAGGTGACCATCTTCACCGGCGCACACAGCCACGGCCAGGGCCACGAGACCACCTTCGCGCAGGTGGTGGCCGACCGCCTGGGCCTGCCGCTGGAGGACATCAGCATCGAGCATGGCGACACCGGCAAGGTGCTGTTCGGCATGGGCACCTACGGCAGCCGCTCGCTGGCCGTGGGCGGCACCGCCATCGTCAAGGCAGTGGACAAGATCATCGCCAAGGGCCGCAAGATCGCCGCACACCTGATGGAAGCCTCCGACGCCGACATCGAGTTCGAGGGCGGGCAGTTCAAGGTGGCCGGTACCGACAAGGCGGTGCCGTTCGCTCAGGTGGCACTCACCGCCTATGTGCCGCACAACTTCCCGCACGACAAGCTCGAACCGGGCCTGAACGAGAACGCCTTCTACGACCCGAGCAACTTCACCTTCCCCGCGGGCAGCTATGTCTGCGAGGTCGAGGTCGACACCGCCACTGGTGCGGTGCGGGTGGATCGCTTCACCGCCTGCGACGACTTCGGCAACGTCGTCAACCCGATGATCGTCGAGGGGCAGGTGCACGGAGGCCTGGCGCAGGGCATCGGCCAGGCGCTGCTCGAGCACGGTGTCTACGACCCCGAGAGCGGCCAGTTGCTGACCGGCAGCTACATGGACTACGCCATGCCGCGCGCCGACGACGTGCCCAGCTTCTCGGTGCACACCGTGGCCGGCACGCCGTGCACGCACAACCCACTGGGCGTCAAGGGCTGCGGCGAGGCCGGTGCGATCGGCTCCACACCGGCGGTCATCAACGCCATCTGCGATGCACTGGGCATCAAGGACCTGCCCATGCCCGCCACACCCTACACCGTCTGGCAGGCCGCCCGCAATGCCGAGCGTCTGACCACCCGTTGAGCCAGGAGCACACAGGATGCAAGCCTTTGCCTATACCCGTGCGGCCACATTGGCCGACGCCGCCGCGCGCGCCACTGCCGACGATGCCAAGCTGTTGGCCGGTGGCCAGTCCCTGCTGGCGGCCATGAAGCTCGGCCTGGCCGCGCCCCAGGCCGTGATCGACCTGGGTGCCTTGCCCGAGCTGCGCGGCATCCGCGTGGCCGACGGCGCCGTGCGCATCGGGGCCATGACCCCCCACGCCGAGGTCGCCGCCAGTGCCGAGGTCGCCCGTGCCATCCCGGCGTTGGCGGCCCTGGCCGGTCAGATCGGCGACCGCCAGGTGCGCAACCGCGGCACCCTGGGCGGCAGCCTGGCCAACAGCGACCCGGCCGCGTGCTACCCGGCCGCCGTGCTGGGCCTGGGAGCGACGGTTCACACCGATCGCCGCAGCATAGGCGCCGACGCGTTCTTCCGCGGCCTATATGAAACCGCCTTGCTGCCCGGCGAGGTCATCACCGCGGTGAGCTTCCCGGTGCCCGAAAAGGCGGCCTGGCAGAAGTTCCGCCAGCCGGCCTCGCGCTTCTCGATCGTCGGCGTCTTCGTCAGCCGCGGGCCGCAGGGCGTGCGCGTGGCCGTCACCGGCGCCGGGGCCTGCGTGTTCCGCGCCAGCGCGCTGGAGTCGCAGTTGGCATCGCGTTGGTCGGCCACGGCGCTGGCCGGTGCCAGCGTCGCGGCCGATGGCCTGAACAGCGACCTGCACGGCTCGGCCGAGTACCGCGCCGCACTGATTCCGGTGCTCGCGCAGCGCGCCGTGGCCGCATGCCCGTGATGCCGCCGCTGCCCGGGAGCATCGACGAAACCCAGGCGCGCCTGCTCGACCACGACTACGTGGCCGAGCGGGCCCTGGCCACCGTCGTGCACCTGGCGCTGCGCCTGGGTCGGCCGCTGTTCCTCGAAGGCGAGCCGGGCACCGGCAAGACCGAGATCGCGCGCACCCTGTCGCAGATGCTGAAGCGCCCGCTCATCCGGCTGCAGTGCTACGAGGGGCTCGACCTGGCCGGTGCCGCGTACGAATGGAACTATGGCCGACAGATGCTCGAGATCCGACTGGCCGAGGGCGGCACCCACGACCGCGAACGCCTGGCCGCCGAGCTGTTCTCGCCGCGATTCTTGATCCCGCGCGCGCTGCTGCAGGCGATCGACCCGCTGCGCGCCGAGCCGCCGGTGCTGCTGATCGATGAACTCGACCGCGCCGACGAGCCCTTCGAGGCCTTCCTGCTCGAGGTGCTGTCGGAGTTCCAGATCACCATCCCCGAGCTGGGCACCATCCGCGCGACGCAGCCGCCGATCGTGGTCATCACCTCCAACCGCACACGCGAGATCCACGATGCGGTCAAGCGCCGCTGCCTGTACCACTGGGTCGACTTTCCCGATGCCGAGCGCGAGCTCGAGATTGTTCAGCGGCGCGTGCCGGACATCTGCGCCGAGCTGGCAGGCCAGGTGGTCGCATTCGTGCAGCGGCTGCGCGGCATCGAGCTATACAAGCTGCCGGGTGTGGCCGAGACCATCGACTGGGCGCGCGCGCTGCTCGAGCTCGACGCCCTGGTGCTGGACCCGCTGGTGGTGCAGCACACGCTGGGCGTGCTGCTGAAGTACCAGGACGACATCGCGCGCATGCAGGGCAGCGAGGCGGCACGCCTGCTCGAGCAGGTGCAGCGCGAGCTCCGCACGGCGCGCTGAAAGGCCGGTCGCCCCGATCGGTTGCCACGCACGCCGCTGCCGCCGGTTCTCATGCACGCACCGCTCACCAGCCCCGGACGCCTGGCCGTCAACGTCGTGCACTTCGCCCGCGTGCTGCGCACGGCCGGCCTGCCGGTGGGCACCGACCGCATCGAGCTGGCGCTGCAGGCGCTGCGAGTAACCGGGCTCGAAAGCCGCACCGACCTGCATGACGTGCTCGCTGCCTGCCTGATCGACCGCGTCGAACACCGGCTGATGTTCGACCAGGCGTTCGAGCTGTTCTGGCGCAACCCTGATGTCATGGCCCGGCTGCACGCCCTGCTGCTGCCGCAGGTGCGGGTGAAGGAAGGCGCGCGGCCGCCACCGCCGCAGAACCGCCGCCTGGGCGCAGCCCTGTTTCCCCACATGCCCACTGCCACCACGCCACCACCACCCGAACGCGTGCCGCTGGAGCTGGACGCACGCCTGACCTGGAGCGACCGCGAGCAGTTGCGCAAGGTGGACTTCGAAACGATGAGTGCCGACGAGTGGGCGGCCGCGCGCAGGCTGTTGGCCGAGCTGCCGCTGGCCTTCGAGCCGCTGCGCACGCGCCGCATGCGCGCCGCGCCGCATGCGGGGCGACCCGACTGGCGCGCCACGCTGCGCGCCATGGCACGCCAGGGCGGGCAGCTGTGGTCGGTGCGCTGGCAAGCGCCGCGCATGCGCCCGGCGCCGCTGGTGGTGCTGGCCGACATCTCCGGTTCGATGAGCCGCTACTCGCGCATGCTGCTGCACTTTGCCCACGCGCTCGGGCGTGCCGGCGCGCATGTCGAGAGCTTCACCTTTGGCACCCGCCTGTCGCGCATCAGCCGGTTGCTGCGCCACACGGACCCCGACCTCGCCGTGCAGCAGGTGGTACGCGCCGTCGACGATTGGTCCGGCGGCACCCGCCTGGCGGCCTGCCTGCGCGAGTTCAACCGCCGCTGGGCGCGCCGTGTGCTGCCGGCGCATGCCACCGTGCTGCTCATCACCGACGGCCTGGCCCATGGCGATGCCGACGCCCTGGCCGAGCAGATGCAACAGTTACACCGCAGCTGCCGGCGTGTGCTGTGGCTCAACCCACTGCTGCGCTTCGAGCAGTTCGAGCCCCGCGCCGCCGGCGTGCGCGCGATGCTGCCGCACGTCGACCGCATGGTCGCCGCCCACAACCTCGACAGCCTGGCGGACCTGGCGCACACGCTGGCCGCCGGCCTGAACCCCACCCACTCCCGAGCCAGACATGCAACTCACCCAACACCAGACCCTGCCCGTGGCCCAGACGCAAGCCTGGGAGGCCCTGCATGACATCACCCTGCTGCAGGCGGCGATCCCCGGCTGCGAGTCGATCACCGCGGTCGCCGAGCACCAGTACGAGGTGCTGGTGCAGGCCGCGATCGGGCCCGTGAGGGCCCGCTTCAAGGGCAGGCTGCAGATCGAGAACCTGCAGCCGCCCCAGTCCTACACCCTGCGCTTCGAGGGCCAGGGCGGCGCCGCCGGTCATGCCAAGGGCCATGCCGACATCCGGCTGGAACCCGAGGGCCCGGCGGCGACAGTGCTGCACTACAGCGCGCATACCAGCGTCGGCGGCAAAATGGCGCAGATCGGATCGCGGCTGGTCGACATGGCCGCACAGAAGATGGCCACCGAATTCTTCGAATCGTTCAACTCGCAGTTGCAGCAGCGCTATGCCATCGCGGCGCCGGCCGCCGTAGCCGCGCCTGCACCCGGGCTGTTCGCGCGGGTGCGTGCCTGGCTGCGACGGCTGTTCGGCACCGAGCCCACATGAAAGCCCGCGGCGTCCACCTGCAGTACACCTTCGAGGCGCAGGACCAGCGCGGCGCGACGCTGCACAACCCGCTGTTCGACCTGCTCAGCGCCGTGCGCGAGCATGGCTCCATCCAGCATGCGGCGCGGGCCATGGGCAGTTCGTACCGGCATGTCTGGGGCGCGCTCAAGCGATGGGAAGAAGTGATGGGCGAGCCGCTGGTGACCTGGACCCAGGGTCAGCCGGCGCGACTCACACCGTTCGCCGAACGGCTGCTGTGGGCCGAGACCCGTGCCCGTACGCGGTTGACGCCGCACATCGAGGCGCTGCGTGCCGAACTCGAGCGCGTGCTGGCCGAAGCCCTGGACGGCGACCAGCAGGTGCTCACCATCTTTGCCAGCCATGATCTGGCGCTGCCACGGCTGCGCGACCTCGCCGCCCAGCAGG
>JAKLLB010000098.1 GCA_023150345.1 Aquabacterium sp. | reverse complement strand
GTCGGTGAGCAGTGCGGCGCACTCCTGGCCGGCGCGCAGTGCCGCCAGCGCAGCCGCGGGCTCGCCGTAGGTGACCGGGCGATAGCCCGCGCGCGCCAGCATGCGCTCGGCGAGCACGCACAGCGTCTCGTCGTCGTCGACGTAGATCACCCGCGGCCCCTGGCTGCCTTCAGGTACACAGGCGGACGGGGCCGGCGCGGGCGCCGGGGCAGGCGCGGGCGCTGGATGCGCCCGGGGCAGCCACACATGGAACGTGCTGCCGCGGCCGGGCGCACTGTCCACCGTCACGGCCCCGCCATGGGCCTGGACGATGGTGTAGACCGTGGCCAATCCGAGGCCGGTGCCCAAGCCTGGCTCGCGCGTCGTGAAGAACGGATCGAACACCCGGGCCTGGGTCTGCGCGTCCATGCCGCAGCCGTCGTCGCGCACCCACAGGTGCACCCAGCCCGTCCCCGCGGGGGCTGCACAGGTGGGCTCCAGGGCTGCGGGCAGTGCCTGCTCATCCAGGCCCACCTCGATGCGCCCCTGGCCGCCGGGCAGTGCATGGGCAGCGTTGGTGCACAGGTTCAGCAGCACCTGTTGAATCTGGGTGGCATCGGCATCGGCGCACAGCGGCACATCCGGCCAGTGGCGCTCGACCGCCACGCCTGCCGGCAACGTGCCCCGCAGCAGCGCCAGCGTTTCTTCCGCCACGGGTTGCAGGGCCTGCACCCGCCGGTCGGTGGCCTGTCGGCGTCCGAATGTCAGGAGCCGCTGCACCAGGGTGCGGGCGCGCTCGGCCGCGACGCGTATGTGCTCGATCGAGTCCGCACCCCGACCGGCCGGCCCCACCTCGGCGGCCGCAAGGTGCGCGAAACCCAGGATTGCCGCCAGTACGTTGTTGAAGTCATGGGCAATGCCGCTGGCCAGCGTGCCCACGGCCTGCATCTTCTGCGATTGGCGCAACTGCGCTTCGAGTTCGGCGCGCCGGGCCTGTTCCTGCTTGCGCTCGGTGATGTCGGTGCGGATGGCCGCAAATTGCACCGGTCGCCCGTCCGCACCCAGGAAGGGGTAGATCGTGGCGTCGATCCAGTAGAGGTGGCCGTCCTTGGCGCGATTGCACACCTCGCCGTGCCAGACGTGGCCCGCTGTGATCGTCCGCCAGAGGTCATCGTAGAACGCGGCCGAGTGCATGCCCGAGCGCAGGATGCGGTGGTTCTGGCCGATCAGTTCATCTCGTGAGTAGCCCGAGACCTCGCAGACACGATCGTTGGCGTAGGTGATGAGACCCTGGGCATCGGTCATGGACACCAGCGCATGCGCATCCAGCGCGGCCTGCAGGTCGGCCTGGCGGGCGTGGCTGCTGCGCAGTTCGGCTTCGATGCGCAGGCGTTCGGTGATGTCGCGCGCGATGATGCTGGTGCACTCGCTGCCGGTGCCGTCGACGAACACGGCGCTGGTCAGTTCCACCGGCATGCGCGTGCCATCGCCGCGGATGAGCGCGAGCTCGCCGCGCGTGTGCCCCGTCGCAGCGCGCTCGGCCAGCATGGGTTGCAGGCGCGGATCGGTGGTGTCGACCACACCGCCACGTCCGCGGGCGATGATTTCCTCCTCGGTGAGCCCCAGGGCGCTGCAGGCTGCGGGATTGGCGGCCAATATGCGACCGTCGGTGTGCGTCAGCATGATCAGGTCCATGCTGTGGTCGAACAGCGCCTGGAAGCGCGCCGTGGTGGCCATGACGACGCTCATGTCGCGTTCGCGCTCGCGCTCGCGCTGGGCCAGCTTGCGCAGCAAGGCCGCGTTGTGCTCCGCAATCAGCGCCTGGTCATCCGGGCCGCCGGGCAGGTCGCGCGGCGCGATGCGGGCCGGTTGCTGCAGCGCCTGCCCCACCAGTTCGAGCAACCGGTCGTGCTCGATCGGCTTGGTGACGTAGCCATCGGCGCCCAGATCCAGCGCCAACTGCTCGTCGCGCGGGTCGGTATAGGAAGCCGTGTAGACGACAAACGGAATGTTGCGCAACTCGGGATCGGCCTTCCAGCGCCGAAGCGCGGCGTAGCCATCTTCGCCGGGCATCAGCAGGTCGCTCAGCACCAGATCCGGCCGTGACTGCCGGGCCCGCTCCAGCGCCTCGCGGCCATCGGCGGCTTCGTCAACCTCATAACCTGCGTCTTGCAGGTTCAGTCGCAGCAGCTCGCGCGCCTCGTCCAGGTCGTCGACCACCAGCACGCGCTTCATTGGCTGTCCTCCCGCTCGCCCGCACCGGCATCTGCCTCCACAGGGGGGGGCACCACGCCGGGCATTTCGAGGGCAAACACACTACCACGACCCGGCGTGCTGCGCACGCTGATGCGCCCGCCCATTGCGCCGGCCAGGCCCCGCGAGATCGCCAGGCCCAGACCGCTGCCCCCGCGACCGGCGCGCTGCGTGGGGTCGACTTGGCTGAAGGGCCGGAACAAGTGGTGCAAGTCGTCCTCGCCGATGCCAATGCCGGTGTCCTCGACCTCGATGCGCACCATGCCGGTGTCTTCGAGCACCTCGGCACGCACGGCAATACCGCCAGCGTCCGTGAACTTGACAGCGTTGGACAGCAGGTTGAGCACGACCTGTTGCACGCGCGCCGGATCGCCGACGAGGCGTCCCCGCCCACTGGCCAGGCGCGGATCGATGGCCAGCGTCAACTCGAGGCCCTTGTTCTGCGCCAACGGCTTGCCGATGCCCACCACTTGCCGCAACTCGTCTTCCAGGTCGTATGCTTCCTGACGCAGCACCATTTGGCCGGCCTCGATGCGCGACAGGTCCAGCAAGTCGTTGATCTGCGCGAGCATGCGCCGCCCTGCGGTGCGCACGATCTCGAGCTGCCGCCGCTGCTCGTCGGTAACAGGCCCTGAGAGCCCACGCAGCATCACGCTCGTGAACCCGACGATGGAGTTCATGGGCGTGCGCAACTCGTGGCTCATGGTGGTGAGGAACGCCGACTTCATCTTGCTGGCGTCCTCGGCCTGCAGCTTGGCGGCGCGCAACTGAGCCGTGCGCTGCGCCACCTGCTGCTGCAGCCGCGCCCAGGTCCGAACGTTGCGCAACGCAATGGCCACGGCATCGGCCAGCGACTGGAGCAACTCGATCTCCTGCTCCGTGGCCCGGTGAGGTTTGGCCCAGTAGTTGCCGATCGCCCCGACAGGCTCGCGCAGGTCGATCGGCACCAGTACGAGACCACGAACGAAGGTCTTCTCATACAAGGCCACCGGCACACGATCGTCGGTCCGCATGTCCTCGATCACCGCCGGCTCGCGGTGCCGCATGGCCCAGCCGCTCACGCAGGCGTCCATCGGAAAGCGTTCGCCTTTCCAGAGCGGCCCTATCGCGTCCTCGTCGACATACCAGCATTGGTCGCCGTCGCGCAGCACGAACGTGGCGCCGTCGGCTCCGGCGAGCTGCCGCGCGGCCGGGCGCACCGCGGCCAGCACGGCCTCGCGGGTGCGTGCGGCAGCCAGCGCCCGGATGGCTTCGAGCAGCATCCGCAGCCGCCCCTGGCTGTGCTCGAGCTGTTCCGTGCGTTGCGCCACGCGCTGCTCCAAGGCGCGTTCGGCAGCCCGCGCCCGCAGCAGCGACCGGGTACGCGCCTGCAGCACCAGGGGCTCGATCGGGAGCCAAAGCACGTCGTCGACGCTCGCCTGCAGATGTGGCCGCACCCGCTCCACGTCGTCGCGCCAGGCCACCAGGAGCACCGGCAGATGCGCAGGCGATTCCTCGCGTCGCCGCTGGGCGATGGCCTCCCCATGTTCATCGAGCACGTGCATGTCGACGAGGCACAGATCGAACGGCACCTGCAGCGCTGGTGCCCCGTCCGCGCACAGCACCTCGAACGCGACGCTCAAAGCGTCGATGACCGGCTGTCGCTCGGAGCCGGCTCCGAAGAAGAGCAGGATGCGTTCCATGATCGGCCTCGATCGCGCCACCCCTGCACCGGGACCGGCTGTTCGCTCGCGACGCCATGCGACGATCGCGAGAATCATTGGAGCACTGCGCGACGTTGCGCACAAGGCCGACAAGCGGCCGTGCAAGTGAGTCCGTACACGCCGGGCGATCGCCTGTGGCGTAGCACCGTGGCACGGAGGTCCGCCGGCTGCGCCACTTGCCGCGCGGCGGCAGTGGATCGCCGTTCATGACTTGACCAGCTGCAGCGACTGCGCGAGCAGTTGATCACGGCGCGAGCCGAAGGCGCCAGCGAGGCTCAGAAGGGCGAGCTGGTCCGGCTGTTGCGCGCCTGGTTGCTCGATCACGTGCTGCAGATGGACTTCCGCCTCAAGCCCCATCTGCGCTGAGGCACGACGCCCCTGCCGAGCCTGTCAGCTGGCGGGGCCCACCGGTTGCGCCAGCGCAAGCCCTCGCGCATCAGGGTTGCACCTCGCCCAGGCCGGGCCCCCAGTCAACGATGCCATTGCGGCCGCTTTGCTTGGCCACGTACATGGCCTGGTCGGCGCGGCGGGCCAGCGTGAGCTCGTCGGTGCCATGGTCAGGGTACAGCGCGATGCCCATGCTCGATGAGATGTCGAGCCGGGTGCCGTCGATGACGTAGGGTTGGCTCAACGCTGCATGCGCCTTGACTGCTACTGCGCGCGCATCGGCGATGTCGCGCACGTCGTGCAGCAGCAGCACGAACTCGTCGCCGCCGATGCGGGCCACGGTGTCGGAGTCCCGCAATACGCCCAGGAGTCGATGCGCGACCTGACGCAAGAGCAGGTCGCCGATGGCATGGCCGTGGTGGTCGTTGACCGGCTTGAAGCGGTCGAGGTCGATGTAGACCACCGCCAGTCGATGGCCAGTGCGCTTTCCGAAGCGCATGGCCTGTCGCATACGGTCGGACAGCAGCATGCGATTGGGCAGGTCGGTCAAGCTGTCGTGCATCGCCATGTGGCGCATCCGCGCTTCGGCGTTCTTGATGTCGGTGATGTCCAGCGTTGCGGCGATCACACGGTCGAGCCGGGCCGCGGTCCCGGGCACCACGAACAGGCTCACCGCCAGCCGGCGCCTGGAGCCGTCGGCACGCGTGAAGCCGAGCTCGGCTTCGAACGAGACCCGTCCTTCCGCCAAGGCCGCCAGCGCCTGCGCGAACACCGGCAGCGCCGAGCCGTCAAACACGCGCTCGGGGCCGCGTTCGCGCAGTTCCTCGGGGGTCGCGCAACCGGCCTGCTGCAGGCCGGCCTGGTTCACATCCAGCAGCGCGATGTCGCGGGCGGCACTGAGAAGTTCGGCGTCGGTGCTCGGAACGTCCGGGCGCGCAAGCACGCGCTCCCAATCGAGCTCCCACAGTGCCACTGGGGCGTACTTGTACAGGGCCGCAAAGCGCGCCTCGCTGCGCCGCAGCGCTGTTTCAATGCGCTCGCGGCGCTCGATCTCGTGATTGAGCTGGTGATTCAGCTCGAGCAACTCGAACGTGCGCTCGCCGATGCTCTCATAGAGCGCACTGACGGTCTGCACAAGTTGTTGGCGCAGTGCCTCATCAGCGGCGGCATCGCCGGGCTGGATGGTCAGGTGCGTCCCGGTTGCGGTTGCCAGCAACCGCGCCAGTTCTGCGTCGACACCCGTAATGTGGTGCACCAACCACTGCGTGAGAAAGGCCAACAGGTTGCGCGCCACATCTTCCGGGCGACTCTCGATCAGCCTGCCGGCCCGATCCAGGCACGCGACGAAGCCCGCATGGGCGTGCAGATGCATGTCGGCGTGTGAGGCTGCAACGGCGTGTCTGCGCATCAGCGCCGCTTCGGTACGAAAGTGGTAGAGCGTGTAGTCGCGCAGGCGCTTGAAGACGTCGTACAAAACCGACGCCTCGGCACCCCGCTGGTTCATCCCCCCGAGTTCGGCGATGAGGCGGATCAGTTCACAGTGCTCGCGGTCGATCTCCGGCCAGCCGACTGCGATGCGGTCGGACCACTCCAGAATGGGTTCACTGGACATCCTGTGATCATCGGGGCGCCGACGGCCAGTCTGAATCGGTGTTCCTACCGTACCCGGCGGGCGCCGCACGCTGCCTGCAGCCCCACTCTCGGCGGCAGCCCGATGGCATGCGACGAGGTGTTGGCGTCGCCTTTTATGCAACTCGTTGCATTATTCGGGTTTCGTGCATAGACTGACGTCCGCCGCCGCGTCACCGTCGGCGCTTTCCACCGTTCTTTCCGCTGCCGCTCGGCGCCCACCAGCCACCACCATGTCGTCCACGCCCTACCCCCACCTGCTCCAACCCCTGGCCCTGGGCCATGTCACGCTGAAGAACCGTGTGCTCATGGGCTCGATGCACGTCGGCCTGGAAGAGGCGCCCAACGGCTTCGAGCGCATGGCGGCGTTCTATGCCGAGCGCGCGCGCGGCGGCGTGGGGCTGATCGTCACCGGCGGCATCGCCCCCAACGCGGCCGGCCGGCCCATGGGTGGCGGCGCCATGATGACCACCGACGAGCATGCCGAGCAGCACCGCGTGGTGACCCAGGCGGTACACGAGGCCGGCGGCCTGATCGCGATGCAGATCCTGCACTTCGGCCGCTACGCCTATCACCCCAAGTTGGTGGCGCCCAGCGCCCTGCAGGCACCGATCAACCCCTTCCGGCCGCACGAGCTCGATGCCGACGAGGTCGAGGCCACCGTCGCCGACTACGCCCGCTGCGCCGCGCTGGCGCGCAGCGCCGGCTACGACGGCGTCGAGATCATGGGCAGCGAGGGCTACCTGATCAACGAGTTCATCGCCGCGCGCACCAACCAGCGCAGCGACGCCTGGGGCGGCAGCTTCGAGCGCCGCATGCGCTTTCCGCGCGAAATCGTGCGCCGTGTGCGCGAGCAGGTGGGTCGCGACTTCATCATCGTGTTCCGGCTGTCGATGCTCGACCTGGTCGAAGGCGGCTCCACCCTGCCCGAGGTCATCGAGCTGGCGCGCGCTCTCGAGGGCGAAGGCGTCAGTATCCTCAACACCGGCATCGGCTGGCACGAGGCCCGAATCCCGACCATCGCCACCAAGGTGCCGCGCGCGGCCTATGCCTGGGTCACCCAGCGCCTGATGGGCCAGGTGGGCGTGCCGCTGGTGGCCACCAACCGCATCAACACACCCGAGGTGGCCGAACGCCTGCTGGCCGAAGGCTGCTGCGACATGGTGTCGATGGCGCGGCCCTTCCTGGCCGATGCCGAGTTCGTGCGCAAGGCCGCCGAGGGCCGCGCCGACGAGATCAACACCTGCATCGCCTGCAACCAGGCCTGCCTGGACCACACCTTCAGCGGCAAGATCACCTCCTGCCTGGTGAACCCGCGCGCCTGCCACGAAACCGAGCTGGTGATCGAGCCGGCCGCCACGCCGCGGCGCCTGGCGGTGGTGGGCGCCGGTCCGGCCGGGCTGGCCTTCGCCGTCACGGCGGCGCAGCGCGGCCATGCGGTCACGCTGTTCGAGGCCGGCGACACCATCGGCGGCCAGTTCAACATCGCCCGCCAGGTACCCGGCAAGGAAGAGTTCGACGAAACACTGCGCTACTTCCGTCGCCAGCTCGAGCTGCAGCGGGTGGATGTGCGCCTGTCCACCCGGGTGGATGCGGCCACGCTGGCCACCGGGGGTTGGGACGCCATCGTGCTGGCCACCGGCGTGACACCGCGCACGCCGCCCATCGAGGGCATCGATCATCCCAAGGTGCTGGGCTACCTGGACGTGCTGCGCGAACACCAGCCGGTGGGCGAGCGCGTGGCGGTGATCGGCGCCGGCGGCATCGGCTTCGACGTGGCCGCGTCCCTCACGCAGCAGGGGCCCAGTGCCAGCCTCGATCCCGAGCGCTTCTATGCCGAGTGGGGCATCGACCCCAGCTATGCCCACGCCGGCGGCCTGAGCCCCGCCCACCCGGAGCCGGCCGCGCGCGCCGTGCACCTGCTGCAGCGCAAGAGCAGCAAGGTGGGAGACGGGCTGGGCCGCACCACCGGCTGGATCCACCGCACCGAGCTGAAGGCGCGCGGCGTGGCGATGACACCGGGCGTGCGCTACGAGCGCATCGACGACGACGGCCTGCATGTGCAGATCGACGGCAAGCTGCAGACGCTGCCCGCCGACACGGTGGTGGTGTGCGCCGGGCAGGAACCGCAGCGCGAGCTGCAGGGCGCGCTGCTGGCCGCGGGCTGCACCGTGCACCTGATCGGCGGCGCCGATGAAGCCGCCGAGCTCGACGCCAAGCGCGCCATCGATCAGGGCACGCGCCTGGCGGCTGCGATCTAGCCATCCCCACCCAACCCCGACGGACGAACACCATGGACCCGACGCCTCGCCACCTGCAACCCGCCGCCGCCCGCACGCTGGCCACCTGGCACGACATGATCGCGCGCAACGACCTGGCGGGGCTGGATGCCCTGGTCCACCCCAACGCAGTGTTCCGCTCCCCGATGGCGCACAAGCCCTACGCCAGCGCGCAGGCGGTGGTGCTCGTACTGCGCACCGTGGCCACGGTGTTCCAGGGCTTCACCTACCACCGCCAACTGGCCAGCGACGATGGCTTGAACGTGGTGCTCGAATTCAGCGCCCGCGTCACCGGCAGCCAGGGCGAGCGCGAGCTCAAGGGCATCGACCTGATCCGCTTCGATGCCGAAGGCCGCATCGTCGATTTCGAGGTCATGGTGCGCCCGGCCAGCGGCCTGCAGGCGCTGGGCGAGCAGATGGCGCTGCGGCTGGCGGCGGTGCTGCCGGCGTACAAGCAGGGTTGAGCGCCGGCCAGGCGGCGTGCGCTGCCGGCGGTCCGGGCGTTCAACGCCCGGCAATCACCCCCGCGATGCGCTCCAGCGCCACCTCGCGCTCGACCGCGCCGAGCTTCATCGCTTCCTTGGGCATGCCGTAGACCACGCAGCTGTCTTCGTCCTGGCCCAGGGTGCGGGCGCCCAGGTCGCGCATCTCCTTCAGGCCGCGCGCGCCGTCGTCGCCCATGCCGGTCATGATGACGCCCATGGCGTTGCGGCCGGCGGCGCGGGCGACCGAGCGAAACAGCACGTCCACCGAGGGCCGATGTCGGCTGACCGGCGGGCCGTCGACGACACCCACGCGGTACTGCGCGCCGCTGCGCTCGAGCACGAGATGGCGACCGCCGGGCGCGATCAGGGCCAGGCCCGGGTGCACGCGATCGCCGTGTGCGGCTTCGCGCACCTCGATCTCGCACACCGTGTTCAGCCGCTGCGCGAAGGCGGCGGTGAACTGCGCCGGCATGTGTTGCACGACGACGATGCCAGGGCTGTCGGCCGGCAGGCCGCCGAGCACGACTTCGAGCGCCTGCGTGCCACCGGTCGAGGTGCCGATGGCCACGACACGGTCGGTGGTCTCACTGAGCGCACGCGAGGCCGCCGCGGCAGGCAAGACCGCGTCGGCGGTGAGCTTGGCCGGTACGGCGCCCGCCAACCGCGCCACCGGGCGGCGCACCCGCGCCTGCGCCGCGGCCTTGACCATCGACACCAGGTCGTCCGCGCCTTCGAGCAGCGTGGCTTTCAGGTTGGCCCTGGGCTTGGCGACGATGCTCACCGCACCCGCGGCCATGGCCTGCATGGTGGTCTCGGCGCCCTGGGTGGTGAGCGTGGAGCAGATCACCACCGGCGTCGGCCGCTCGGCCATGATCTTGCGCAGGAAGGTCAGTCCATCCATGCGCGGCATTTCGACATCGAGCACGATGACGTCGGGCCACTGGCGCGCCATGCGGGCCAGCGCGAACACCGGGTCGGGTGCCGCGCCGATGACCTCGATCGCCCTGTCGGCCGACAGCAGCTGCGCCATGACCTCGCGCACCACAGCGGAGTCGTCGATCACCATCACCTTGATCGGAGGAGCCATGCGCCGTCAGTCCTTGCGGTAGATCGATGGCCTGACCAGGCGCAGCGCGTCGGTCACGCCATGCAGGCTTTCGGAGTGGCTGATGATGAAGTGGCCGCCCGCGCGCAACGCTGGCAACAGGCGCGCCACCACCTGCTGCTTGGTCGGCATCGAGAAGTAGATCATCACGTTGCGCAGGAAGATGACGTCGAACTCGCCCACGTCCGGCAGCGGCTTGACCAGGTTGATCTGCTGCACGTTCACCCGATCGCGGATCGACTTGTCGATGCGAAACCACCCATCTCGCGGCCCTACGCCTTTGAGGCAATAGGCCGTTCGCAGCGGTGCGGCGATGGCGTGCGCATCGTCCAGCGGATACAGCGCCTGCCGCGCCGCATCCAGCACGCGGGTGCTGATGTCCGAAGCCAGCACCTCGAAGCGCGTGTGCCCGAGCGCGTGCGCCAGGGTCATGGCGATGCTGTAGGGCTCTTCGCCGGTGGAGCAGGCGCCGCACCACACCCGCACACCGCTGCGTCCGCGCCAGGCGGGCGCCAGCGTGCGGGCCAGGAACTCGAAGTGCTGCGCCTCGCGGAAGAAGTAGGTCTCGTTGGTGGTGAGCAGGTCCACCGCAGTCTGCCGTTCGTCGGCGTCGGTGCGCACCAACGCAAGGTAGTCCGCGTAGTCGCCGATGTCGCGCGCCGCCAGGCGCTTGGCCAGGCGGCCGCACACCAGCGTCTTCTTGGCGTCGCTGAGGTGGATGCCGGCCTGCTCGAACAGCAGGTCGCGCAGACCCCGGAACTCGCGCGCGCCGAGCACCGGGGGATGCGCCAGCTCAACGGTCGGCATGGTCGGGCGCGGCCTCGGGCGCCAGCGCGCGCAGCTCGGCGAGCTCGTCCATCGACAGCACCCGGCCCAGGTCCAGCAGGATGACGAAGCCCTTGTTCACCTTGGCCATGCCGGCGATGAAGTCGGCGCGTATGCGCGTGCCGAAGCTGGGGGCGGGTTCGATCTGTGCGCGGTCGATCTGGCGCACCGCGCTCACTGCATCGACGATGATGCCCAGCACGTGCCGGTCGTCCTCGGCCTGGATCTCGAGAATGACGATGCAGGTGCGACGCGACGCCTCGGTGCGGGTGCGACCGAAGCGTGCGTTCAGGTCGATCACCGGCACCACGGCACCGCGCAGGTTGATCACGCCGCGGATGAACCCGGGCACCATCGGCACCGCGGTGAGGTGGCCGTACTCGATGATCTCGCGCACGCCCAGCGTGCCCACGGCGAACGACTCGCCGCCGAGGCTGAAGATCAGGTACTGGCTGCTCATGCCGGGCTGCGCGGCAGGGGTGCCCCCGCCGGCACCAGCGACATGGGTGGCAGTGGGAGCGGTAGTGGCGGTCGCGCTCATGACTCACGCCTCGAAGCGGACGAAGTCCTGGTCGCCGACAGCGGACGCGGTCTTGGCAGCGCCCGCGCGGCCCTTGCGCACCGGCGCGGCCGAGCGCGCCGCACGGGCGATGGTCTGCGCCGCCACCCGGGCCGGTGCGGGCAGTGCGCCCGCATGGGCTGGCGTGCCGTGCGCGTCGACGGTGAAGAAGCCCATCAGGCTCTGCAGCTGCTCGGCCTGCCCGCTCATCTCCTCGGCCGTGGCCGCCAGCTCCTCGGACGCGGCGGAGCTCTCCTGCGTGGTCTGCGACAGCTGGGTCATGGCCGTGTTGATCTGGCCGATGCCCGAGGACTGCTCGTTCGAGGCCGAGGCGATCTCCTGCACCAGGTCCGAGGTCTTGGCGATCGAGGGCACGATGGCATCGAGCAAGGTGCCGGCGCGCTCGGCCAGCGAGACGCTGTTCTTGGCCACCTCGCCGATCTCCTGCGCGGCTTCCTGGCTGCGCTCGGCCAGCTTGCGCACCTCGTCGGCCACCACGGCAAAGCCCTTGCCGTGCTCGCCGGCGCGCGCGGCCTCGATCGCGGCGTTCAGCGCCAGCAGGTTGGTCTGGTAGGCGATGTCGTCGACGATGCCGATCTTCTCGGCGATGGTCTTCATGGCCACCGCCGTGTCCTTGACGGCCTGGCCGCCCTCGGCCGCCTCCTTGGCCGCCTTGCCCGACATGCTCTCGGTGACCTTGGCGTTGTCGGCGTTCTGCTGCACCGAGGCGGTCATTTGCTCGATCGACGCCGAGGTTTCCTCGATGCCGGCGGCCTGCTCGGTGGCGCTCTGGCTGATGCTCTGCGCCGTGGCCGACACCTGCTCCGAGGCGGAGCCCAGCGCGTCCGACGCGGCGCGCACCTCGTTGATGATGCCCGCCAGCTTGTCGATCATGGTCTTGATGGCCGCGAGCATGCTGGTGGTGTCACCCGGGCGCAGTTGCACCTGCACCGTGAGGTCGCCCTGCGCGACGCGCCCGACGACGCCGGCCGCATAGTCGGGCTCGCCGCCGATCTGCTTGACGAGGCCACGCGTGATGAGCACCGCAACCACGACAGCGACCAACAGTGCCGCACCGACGCAGACGATCATCGTCATGCGCGCCGTCTCGTAGTTGCCCCGGGCCTCCTTGACCCCGGCATCGAGCAGTTCGCCCTGGAACTGACCCAGTGCCGCGGCGGCTTCCTGATAGGCGCGCAGCACCGGCCGAAGCTCGCTTTGCAGGTAGGTCCGCGCGGCCGCGGCGTCGCCCGCCTCGATCAGGGCGATCAGCTTTTCCTGGCCGGCAACATAGCGCTCGCGGTTGCCCTCGATCGCGTGGAGCAGTTCCTTGCCCTTCGGGTTCTGGATCTCGGCCTTGAGCTTCTCGACCACACCGCCCAGCCTGCGGCGCGTGTCCATGATCGATTCCTTCTGCTTGGCCATGTCCTCTCGGCTGCTGGACAGCATCATGTTGCGCAGCGCGACGGCAATGGTGCTGCCACTCTGTATCACCTCGTTGGCCATGTTGGCCCGGGGCCAGCGCTCTTCGCCCACGAGCCGCATCGACTCGTTGAGCTGGGCCATGCGCGTGATGCCGACGAACGACACCACGAGCATGAACAGGATGAC
This sequence comes from Aquabacterium sp., assembly GCA_023150345.1. Lineage (GTDB taxonomy): Bacteria > Pseudomonadota > Gammaproteobacteria > Burkholderiales > Burkholderiaceae_C > Pseudaquabacterium. Next base: position 928 of record JAKLLB010000098.1, on the reverse strand, counting down.
CAGGCCAAAGCCCAGGCCGAGCTTGGTTGCGACTTTCATGTTCTTCAGCATTTCGGTTCTCCTTCGGGGTTCAGTAGTGGGCGGGCGTCGGACGACGCCCGGGCATGGACGCATGGGGCGATCCCGCGGGCGGCCCGCCGGGATGGCTGCAACGTTGGTCGCTCTCCTGAACGGCTTGAAGAACGAGACTGGGGATATCGAGCAACAGCGCGACCGAACCGTTGCCCAGGATCGTGAAGCCGGCGATGCCGCGCACCTGCTGGAACACGCGCCCCAGCGGCTTGATGACAGTCTGCAGTTCGCCCATGAGCTGGTCGACGACCAGGCCCACGCGCTGGCCGGCGCGTTGCACGACGACGACGTTCTGGCGCCGGCCGGCTTCGCCCTCGACGCCGTAGAGCTCGCGCAGCCGCACCAGCGGCAGCACTTCGCCGCGCAGGTCCAACCAGTCGCGGCCGTCGGTGTCCTGGCGCGCCAGCTCCACGCACTCGCTGACGGCGCCCAGCGGCACGACATAGGCCGACTTGCCCACCACCATGAGGAAGCCATCGATGATGGCCAGCGTCAGCGGCAGGCGGATGCTCACGGTGGTGCCTGCGCCGACACGGCTGCGCAGTGCCACCGTGCCCCGCAGCGCGGCGATGCCGCGCTTGACGACATCCATGCCGACGCCGCGGCCCGACAGGTTGCTGACCTGCAGGATGCGCTCGCGCGACAGGCCGCCGCCATCGTCGGCCACCTCGACCACCACCTGGCCGGCCTCGTGCCGCGCGTGCAGGCGCACCGTGCCACGGGCGGGCTTGCCGGCCTGTTCGCGTAGCGGCGCGCTCTCGATACCGTGGTCGATGGCATTGCGCACCAGGTGCGTCAGCGGATCGGCGAGCTTCTCGACCACGCCCTTGTCGAGCTCGGTCTGCGCGCCGCTGAT
>JAKLLB010000097.1 GCA_023150345.1 Aquabacterium sp. | reverse complement strand
ATCACCGGAGTGAACTTGTGGGCTGCGTTCTCCTTGACGTGACGCAGGAAGCTCAGCCCGTCCATGTTGGGCATGTTGACGTCGCAGACGATCAGGTTGACCTTCTGCGCGCCCAGCTTCCCGACGGCATCGCGGCCATCGATGGCCTCGACGACACCATATCCGGCCTTCTGCAACGCCAGCTTGACGACGGTGCGGAAGCTGCCGGAATCGTCGACGATCATCACGGTCTTGTTGCTCATGGAGAATTCCTTCCAGTCACGGGCGCGGTGACGCCCCGTAGCGATGCGGATGCAGTGGGCACTGTGCGCAAAGGTGGGTTGCAGGGATGGGTGGATAAGCGGGGCGAGCCAGCGGCAGTTCGCGGTTTCTCAGAAGAATTCGACGCCCTGGGACTGCTCGATGGCCACGTTGCCGTGGTGCGCTGAGCGCATGTCTTCCATCGTGTAGCTTTGTTCCAGGCGGGTGAGCCAGTCGCTGGGGCGTTGGGCCGCCGGATCGGGCCGACCCCGAAGCCAGGCGCTGTAGCGGTCCATGTCTTCGGTGACCGAGCTCAGCATCTGGCTGAGGCGATCCTGGCCCTGCAGACCCATGAAGATCTTTTCCAGGTCGGTCTGGACCTGTCGCCCGGCCAGACGCAGCGTCTGCGAGGAACGTGCCGCCTCGGCCACGCTGGCCAGCAAGGCACGCAGTACATCGCGCGCGGCATCGTCGGCCTGCATGTGGATTTCGTCATCGTCGGTCGCGTGCCGCCGCGCGGTTCGGTTGGCCGCTGCCAGCCGTTCCTGCGCGTCCGACAGGAACTTGGCCAACTGGTTGCCGGCCTGCCGCGACTGCCCGGCCAGGCCGCGCACTTCCTGTGCCACGACGGCCATGCCGCTGCCAGCCGCGCCGGCACGGGTGGCCTCGACCGAGGCGTTCATCGCCAGCAGGTGGGTGGCGCGGCTGATGCTTTGCACATCGCGGGCCAGGTTCAGCATGCCGCCGATTTCCTCGCGCAACTGATTGACGATGGCCAACATCTGCTCCTTCTGCCGCACCTCGTTCAGGGTGGCCTGAAGCAGGCGGTCCAGTTCGGGCTTGTGGCGGTCGAGCAACTGATCGATGCTGGCGTTGTCCAAGGTGAGGCTGGTGCCGCCGGCCAGCGCTTGATCCAGGTGACCCGCAACGTTGGCAAAGCTCTCCAGCAGGGTGTCGGCGTCGCGCTCCGAGTGGGTCTTTGCCGCCTCGACCGTGCGTTGCCAGACGGGCACGATTTGTGCGCCCAATCGGGCCTCCGAAAGCTCCTGGGCAGCTCGCGGGTGGCTGCGCCTGCCGATGCGCACCAGAGCCCATCCGCCGACGCCACTTGCGACTGCAGCGCCCAGCGCGCCCACCCAACCCAGGACCGATAGCGCCAACGCAGCGCCTGCAGCGCTGGCGGCGCAGGCCAGAGGAACGGCGAGGCGCCGCAGTACCTTCGCCAAGCGCCTGGGCGGCCGCGCCGCGGCGACTGGCTCCACGGTGGCCGATGAGTCGAGTTCCGCTGCTGACATGTGGATGGGCACGTTGTTCTCGGCGCGAACGACCTGGTTGCGGGTCACCCGCGGCCAGGCCAGGGGTGTTCGTGGCGCCCGGGAGTGCAAGGGCGGCATGGGCAACTTCGGCCGTTACGCCCTGAGATTAAGGGTGCGCACCCAAACTGAAATGAAAAAAAGTGCGGGACCGACCGGCTACTTCACGGTGGCCGCAGACGCAGGTTCGGGGCATACCGAAATCCCTACAGCCGGCGTTCGTCGGAACCGATAACCGGCGAGGGTCGGTTGTCGGCGAGAGAAGTCGTGTTCCGACGGCAGCCCGACGGTTCCGATGGAGAGCAAATCGATGTACGCACGGATCGCACGACTACTGGGTCGGCTGGCCGAACGGCCGCCCGCCCGCGGCTGGCTGGGCCGCGTCGGTGCGCTGGCGCAATACCACGGCGTCTGGGGGCCGGGTGTGCGGCTATTGCGCAATGTGCCGCTGAGGCGCAAGGCATGGGTGGCCGCCGCTGCGGTGGCGCTGCTCGTGCTGGGGCTGGGGCAGGACGTGGCACGGCATCGCATGGCGGCGGCGGCGAGCGCCCAGCGCGCCAGCTCGATGGGCCACTCCCTTGCTGCCCTGGCTCGGCTGCGCCATGGCGCGATGGATCTGGTGGAGGTCAGTGTCCGTGTGGATGCCGGGCAGGGTGACCCTCGCGAAGTCGTGCAGGCGTTGGAGAACGAGGCACGGTTGTACGGCCAAGTGGAGCCGGCGGTCTCCGACTTTGTGCGGGACCACGTGGCCGTTGCCCATGCCTGGTCGACGGCCACCTCAGCGCGGCAGGAACTTCAGCGCCAGCGCGCTGGCGGCGGCGTTGCGAAGAGAGCCAGCGCCCCAGGGGCCACCTCGGCTGCCGTGCGGGCCTATGCCGATGCCTTGACCCTCACCGGTGGCGAGGGCCTTGCGGCCTGGGCACCCTGGCTCGACCAGGATCCGCGGGCAACCGTGTTGCGCGACGGGCTCGTGCGGCTCGGCCACGAATTGGGCGTGCGCCTGTCGCAGATGGAGAGCCAGGCCGTGCGGACGAGCCGGGCCGACCGGGAAGTCGGGGCGGCCACCGGCTTCTTGTCTGCTGCACATGAGGTGCGCACTGTCCAGTCGCTGCTTCGTCCGGCTTACGACCGCGCATTGGCGCAGGTGCCACAACACACGGGTGCGCTGGATGCAGCGGTGCGTGATCTCGAAGCCCGAGTTCAATGGATGGAGCGCGGGTCCGGCACGCGGGCGCCGGCCGAAGTTGCCGCGAAGGTCGTCCGTGCCGACCAGGCCGCTCGCGCGATCGAGGACATCGGCTGGGCCGCGTTGCAGGAACACCTGCGCGCGCGCGCCAGCGAGCAGTGGCGTGGCCTGGCATGGGCAGCGGCACTGGCACTGGTGGTGCTGGGCCTGAGCGCCTATGTGCTGCTGTGCATCTACAAGGTGCTGGCCGGGGGCCTGGAGCACTTGTGCAGCCAGGTGGCCGAACTCGGGCGCGGCAACCTGACCATCAGGCCCACAGGCTATGGGCGCGACGAGATCGGCGAGGCGCTGAACACGCTCAGCCGATCGGCGGCGCAGATGTCCGGCCTGTTCGAGGCCGTCACGCAGGGCGTGGCGGCGGTGTCGGTGCCGGCAGGCCGTGGACAGGGCGGCCGAGCATGTGCGCGTGATGCGCAACGAGGCGAACCGCAGCCGAAAGGCCATGACCGGGCTGCACGAGCGCATGCGCCAGCTGCAGGGCAAGAGCCATGAGATCGGGCAGGTGGTGACGCTGGTCGAGAACGTGTCGTACCAGACCAAGCTGCTGGCCATCAATGCCTCCGTCGAGGCGGCGCGCGCCGGCGTCGCCGGCAAGGGCTTCGCGGTGGTGGCGCAGGAGGTGCGTGCGCTGGCAGCTCGCAGCGAGTCGGCGTCGCGGCGGATCCAGGCCATTGTCGAGGCCTCGGTCGCCGAAATCGATGAAGGCGGCCTCGTGGCCGAGCGGGCCGCCACGGCGGTGCGCCAGGCGGATGCGGAGATCGAGGCAGTCAACCGCATCATGGGCGAGATCGTCGACCTGGTGCACGATGGCCAGAGTCGCTCGCGGGAGGTGCTGGACATCACCCGCGACGTCGAGCAAGCCGCTACCGGCAACGCGCGGCTGGTCGAGCAGCTGTCCGAGGCATCTGCCGGGCTGCGCGATCAGGGCGACAGCCTCAAACGCTCGGTGCGCCATCTCGAGTTCTGCTGAAGGGATCGCCATGAACCACAGGTTGGAAACGATGGCACGGCCCTTCATGCGCGTGCTGGCGCGCTGGCCGCTTCGTGCAAAGCAGTGGCTGGGGGCTGCTCTGGCCGCAGCGCCGTTCGTGGCGCTGTTGGTGCTGGTCGTGCTCGATCGGGGGCAAGTCATCATTCAGGCACGCGACGAACTGACCGGCATTCAAGTGACGGGCACCGTGGCTACGCTGGGCTTCGAGTTGCAGGCGGCCCGGCTGGCGCAGGCACGTACCCAGGCCGGCGATGCCAACGCCGCTGCCGATGCCGCCCGCCGCAGGGCGACGGAGGTCATGGCACGGGTCGACGCCCTGGCGCAGGCGTCTCGCTCATCGGGCTGGGCAGCGTGGTGGCAGGCCGAGCGTCAGCGCAGCGGCGCCGACGTCGCGGGCTTGTCGTCGCGTCGCCTGCAGGCGTTGACCGCACTGGTCGCCGAAGGCTCGGGCCTGCTGGTCGACCCGCGCCCGTCCACGCAGTCGTTGGTGTCGATGCAGGTCGATCAGGTCACCTCGCTCGCCGAAGACCTGGTCAGCGTGCAGGTCGACGCCGCCGCAGGGGCCGGGACCGTTGAACCGGCCCGTTTGCAGGCGCTGGAAGACCATCTGGTCATGCTCAGGGCGCGGCATGATGCCCTGCAACGCGCCGGCGAAGAAGGCCTGGCGTCGTGGGGGCGTGCGCGTGAGCGCATGCAGCAATGGCTCGACCAGGCGCGACGCGCGCCCGGCGCTGCCGATACCGACCGATCGCGCATGCTGACGCTGGCCGATCAAGCGCATGCGGGTCTGGTGCAACTGCACGCCGAGGCCGGTGATCGGCTGGCGCAACGCCTGAGCGAGCGCGCGCGCGGCGCGGCGGTTGTCGTCGCCGCCGTGGTGCTGGCTTGCCTGGCCGTGGGGTTGGGCCTGGCCGTGGCCGTGCACTCGATGGTGAGCGGGTATCTCAGGGCGCTGCGACTGCTCGGCAACGACATCGAGGCGCTCGCCGGCGGCGATCTCTCCCGTTACATCACCTCGATGCGCCATGACGAAATCGGCCGCATCGGGTGCAGCCTCGAGCGCATGAGCGCGCAGTTGTCGGCCATGGTGGCCGAGGTGCGCAGCAGCGCCGTGCGCGTGGGCCAGGCGGGCCAGTCGATGGGCGAGGACGGCCAGGCGCTTGCCAACCGCACCGAACAGCAGGCGGCCGAGCTGAGGTTGTCGCTGGCCACAGTCGACAGGCTTGGCGAGGCTTCGCGCAGCACGGCCCGCACTGCCGAGGCGCTGGACGACTTGACCACCACATTGCGCGAGCGCATAGAGGCTGGCAGCACGGCGATGAGCGATGCCGTTGAATCGGTGCAGGCACTCGAGCTCAGTGCGCGCCGGGTGGCGGAGGTCAACGGCGTGATCGACGACATCGCATTCCAGACCAATCTGCTGGCGTTGAACGCATCGGTCGAGGCCGCGAGGGCGGGCGAGGCGGGCAAGGGCTTCGCCGTGGTGGCCTCGGAGGTACGCCAGCTGGCCCAGCGCTGCTCGGACGCGGCAGCCGAAGTGCGCACGCTGATCGACCAGAGCAACCGGCAGGTGGCCGAGTCGTCGAACCGAATCCAGACCACGCACGGCGCGCTGGCCTCGGTGACCGGCATCGTCAACGAGGTGTCGCTGCGCCTGCGCAGCCTGGCCGACACCAGCGTGCAGCAGGACACCCATCTCGACGAGGTGCGCCAGCATGTGCAGGGCCTGGACCGGATCACCCAGGAGAACGCCGAGTCGGTGAGCAAGTCGGGTTTCGCCTCGCAGGCGCTGGTGGAGCAGGCGGCGGCGCTGCGCAAGGCTGTGGCTTCGATGAAGCTGCGGCAGGTGACGGCCGATGAGGCCCGCGAACTGGTGGAGCGTGCGATGGCCCGGGTCGAGGCCTTGGGTGTGGACGCCGCACTGCAGGAATTCAACGACGGCGTAAGCTTTGTCGACCGCGATGCCTTTGTCTACGTGCTGGATCGCTCCGGGGTGTGCCACGCGGCAGCCGGACAGGAAGCGCTGCTCGGCCAGAGTGTCTACGACCGGCCGGGCTGGACGTTCGCGATGGCGGAGCATTTCATGAAGGCAGCCCAGGCCGCAGCGGCCCGTGGCCAGGGCTGGATCGACTACACCGGCTGCGATCCCAACAGCGGCGCGCCGGTCGCCAAGAGCGGCTACATCGTCGGCTTGAATGCCGAGCTGTTCCTCGGGGCGGCGATCCACCGCAATGCCGAGCCAACGCTCGAGGCGAGCGCCGCCGCGCCCAGCGCCGCGGCGACTGCCGACGACGGTGCGGACAGCCTGCTGGGTGCGCTGGCGGAAGCCGGCACCTGACCGGCGCGAGCCGCATCGACGCCACGTGCAGCCTCCGGTGCGGCCGGCGGGCGGCTGGCGGGTTCCCGGCTGGCGCTGCAGTTCATCGCCCGCAGCCTGCAGTTCGTCGCATGGGACTGCGCTCGATTCGGCCACCCTCCTAGACTGCGCACGCATCGATGCACCTGGCCATGCGCCTGGCGCATCGCGGGGCAACCGGACGCAGCACAGCGAGGGGAAGACATGCACAAGGGTCGATGGATAGGCGGGGGCGTGGCCGTCGTGGCGGTGATCGGCGTCAGCGTGGTGCTGATGTCGTCCCAGCGCAACGCCGGCGCCAAGACGGCAGATGCAGCGCGGCCGGCGGCAGCGGCATCCGCACCCATGCTGGAGTTTCAACCCGCTGAAGTGGTGCAACCGCGGCTGGCGACCATGCCGCGGCAGATCGAGTTCTCGGGGCCGCTGGTGGCACCCCAGACCGCCGTGGTGCGTGCCAAGGCCGCCGGGGCGTTGCTGTCGCTGCAGGTTGCCGAGGGCCATCGGGTGGCCGCCGGGCAGGTGCTCGGCCGCATCGACCTGGCGGAACTGGGCAACCGCGTGGCAGAGCGCCAGGCCAACCTCGAGTCGGCACGCGCCTCGCTGGTGCAGGCCGAACGCACCCATGCCTCCAATGAGCGGCTGGCGTCGCAGTCGTTCATCTCACCCATTGCGCTGGAGAACTCACGCGCACAGCTCGACACCGCGCGGGCCGCGCTCAGCGCCGCCCAGGCCTCGCTCGATACCACGCGCGTGGGATTGCGCGAAGGTGCGCTGATGGCGCCGATCGCCGGCATCGTCGCCAAGCGCCATGTCGTTCCTGGCGAGAAGGTCACGCTGGAGCAACCGGTTTACACCCTTGTGGACCTGCGACAGCTCGAGCTGGCGGGCAGCGTGGGCACGCACGAGGTCGCGGCACTGGCGGCCGGCATGTCCGTGCAGGTTCGTGTCGAGGGTCTCGAACAGCCGGTGCCCGGGCGCATTGCGCGCATCGCACCGGCGGCAGAGCCTGGTACGCGGTCGATCGGCGTGACGATCGCGCTGGACAACCCGCGTGAGATGCTGCGGGCCGGGCAGTACGCACTGGCGCGAGTGGAGTTGGCAGACGCGCAGCAGCGCCTGACGGTCCCGCTGCCGGCCGTGGGCAATACATCCGGGCAGGATCACGTCTGGGTGATCGAGAACGGCGCGCTTGCGCGCCGAGCGGTAACGCTGGGACGTCGCGACGACGCGGCCGGTCGGGTCGAGGTCGTCAGCGGCGTGGGCCCTGCCAGCCAGGTGCTTGCCGCCCGCTTTGACAACCTGCGCGAGGGCGCGAAGGCCAACGTGGTGGCCGGCAAGGCGGCCGCCGTGGCTTCGGCCAGCGCTTCGGCCAGTCTCGCAACGCGTTGATCGCGTTGGCGCACCCGACCAGGAGCAATCCATGTGGATGACCCGCGTCTCGATCCAGAACCCGGTGTTTGCTGCCATGGTGATGGTGGCCCTGTGCGTGCTGGGCCTGTTCTCGTACTCCAAGCTGGGCGTCGAGCAGATGCCCGACATCACGTTTCCCGGCGCATGGGTCGAGATCGGCTATCCGGGGGCTTCGCCCGAAGCGGTGGAGCGCGAGTTGATGAAGCCGGTCGAAGAGGCCGTCAACAGCATCGCCGGGGTCAAGCGCATCACATCGCGCAGCCTGGAGGGCAGGGGGCAGATGAGTGTCGAGTTCTCGCTCGATGCCGACATGGGTCGCGGCATGCAGGAAGTGCGTGACCGCATCGCTGCAGTGCAAGCAGGTTTTCCCCGCGAGGCCAAGGCACCGACGATTGCGCGCTGGAACAACGACAACGCCCAGCCGGTGGTGAACCTGGCGCTGGTGTCCAAGACCCGCGGCGCGCGCGAACTCTCGCTGCTCGGTGAGCAGGTGGTGGGCAAGCGGCTGCAGCGCGTGGAGGGCGTGGCACGCGTCGAGATCAGCGGGCTGACGGTACGCGAGGTGCGCATCGACCTCGACCCGGTGCGCCTGCGTTCGTACGGCGTGACACCGGCCGAGATCGCGACCGCGCTGCGTGAGACCAATGCCGATCAACCGGTGGGGCTGCTCAGCGACGGCACCCAAGACACCTTGCTGCGCGTCGAGGGCAAGGTGCGGGACCCGAAGGCGCTGCAGGCTGTGGTGGTGGCGCGCCGCGGGGGTCTGGTCCTCACGCTCGGCGACCTGGGGACGCTGGTCGAACGCGAGAAGGAGGCCGACTCGACGGCGCGCATCAATGGCCAGCGCGCGATCAACTTCAACGTCTACAAGCAGCAGGACGCCAACATCGTGGCCGCCGGTGACGCAGTGAAGAAGGCCATGGACGAGGTGCGCAAGACGCTCCCGCCCGACGTGGAGCTCAAGCTCGTGTACGCCAGCAGTGACTGGGTCAAGGGGTCGCTCGACGGCCTGCGGCACACGCTGATCGAGGGCGCGCTGCTCACGGTGGCCATCGTCTTCCTGTTCCTGCATTCCTGGCGCTCGACCATCATCACGGGGCTGACGCTGCCCATTGCGGTGATCTCCAGCTTCATCGCTGTATATGCGTTCGGCTTCACGCTGAACTTCATGACGATGATGGCGCTGTCGCTGTGCATCGGGCTGCTGATCGACGACGCCATCGTGGTGCGCGAGAACATCGTGCGCCACGTGCACCTGGGCAAGGACCATCTGCGCGCTGCCCGCGAGGGCACCGAGGAAATCGGGCTGGCCGTCATGGCCACCACGTTCGCCATCTGTGCCGTGTTCGTGCCGGTGGCGTTCATGGGCGGCATCATCGGCAAGTTCTTCTATCCCTTCGGCATCACCGTGGTGGTGGCGGTGCTGGTGAGCCTGTTCGTCAGCTTCACGCTCGACCCGATGCTCTCCAGCATCTGGAAAGACCCACCGAGCGAGCACCTGAAGCGCCTGCCTGTGCTCGGCCACCTCGTCCGAGCCACTGACCGCGCGATGGACGTGCTGCACCGCGTGTACGAGCGGGTGATCCGCTGGGCGTTCTCCGGGCGACGCTACCGGCTGTGGCTGCCCGCGTTCGGTCGCGGTTTCGACGCGGCTGGCCGGCGCGACCCCGCCACCCCACGGCGCCTGCGGCGCGCCACGCTGACCCCGCGTGGCGTCGTTCTGGCCACCGGAGTCTTCAGCTTCGTGGCCGCGATCGGGCTGGCACCCCTGGTGGGCAGCGAGTTCGTGCCGCAGACGGACCAGGGCTTCACCCAGCTGACGCTGCGCATGCCGGTGGGTTCCAGCCTGGAGCGCACCGATGCGAAGGTGCGCCAGATCGAGGCCATCGTCGGCGCCATGCCCGAGGTGGATACCGTATCCACATGGGTGGGCGGTGCAGGCCAGCGCAACCAGGCGTGGCTGAACATTGCGCTCAAGCCGCGCAAGGAACGTCAACGCAGTCAGAAGGAAGTGGAGGAGGCCATACGCGCCGAGATCGCGCGCATTCCGGGCACCGATGCGGCCGTGGGCTTCGACCGCCCGATCTACATCGCCATACTGGGCAACGATGCCGACGGTCTGGCCCGGGTGGCCACCGACTTTGCCGAGAAGGTCAAGAAGATCCAGGGCATCGTCGACGTGGAACTGTCGGTGAAGCCGGGCTTGCCGGCCTATGCCGTGAAGCTCAAGCCGGGCGCCGTGCGCGAATTGGGGCTGACGGCGCCGCAACTGGCGTCGTCGCTGCGCGCCTACGTCAACGGCGAGACCGCGACCTACTGGACCACGCCCGACGGCGACCAGGTCGACGTGGTGTTGCGCCTCAACGAGAGCCAGCGCGAACGCGTGGAGCAATTGCGCGGCCTGCCGGTGGCCTTCGCGAAGGACGGCACCCCGATCACGCTGGACAGTGTGGCCACCGTCGAGTCGGTGTTCAACCCCGAGATCATCCGCCGCCAGAACCTGCAGCGGCGTGAAGCCGTGTTTGCCGGGGTGCAGGGCCGCTCATCCGGCGAGGTGGGCGCCGACGTGCAGAAGCTCATCAAGGAGACCACGCTGCCACCGGGCTACAGCTTCGACGTGGGCGGCCAGATGCAGCAGCAGGCAGAAGCCTTCGGCGGGCTGCTGTCGGCGATGGCGCTGGCGGTGATCTTCATCTACATCGTGCTGGCCAGCCAGTTCGGCAGTTTCCTGCAACCGGTTGCGATCATGGCCTCGCTGCCGCTGTCGTTGATCGGCGTGATGCTGGCGCTGCTGTTCTGGCGCTCGACCCTGAACGTGTTTTCGATGATCGGCCTGGTGATGCTGATGGGTCTGGTGACGAAGAACGCGATCCTGCTGGTCGACTTTGCCAATCATGCCCGCAAGGCCGGTGCGACGATGGCCGATGCACTGCTGCAGGCCGGCCTCATCCGCATGCGCCCGATCATCATGACCACCGCAGCCATGGTGTTCGGCATGCTGCCGCTGGCATTGGCCTTCAACGACGGCGGCGAACTCCAGGCCCCGATGGGCCGCGCCATCATCGGCGGGGTCATCACCTCGACGCTGCTGACACTGATCGTCGTACCGGTGCTGTACAGCTACCTCGTGCGGGAAAAGAAGTCCGTCGCGTCACCCACGCCACAACCGTCCAGCGGCGTGCTTCCTGAACCGGCGGCGGCCGATCGGGACTGACGACGGCGGAAGGGGGTAAAAGGTCGTTGGCCGCCCCCTTGTTCGATGGCAAGTCGCCGCGAGCCAAGCGGTTAGAGTTCACCGGATGTGGATGATGCATCTCGGCTTCGCGGTGACGGCCGCGTTGACCCTTCCGGCCCAGGCGGCGCAGTCTATCCTGGTCGACCAGGTCGCGGGGCTATCGGTGGTGTGGCGCTCCGTCCAGCGCTGTGGGGCGTGGAAAGCCGATGGGCGCGCAGGGTACTTTCGGGTGATCGTCGGTGACGTGTCCGACGGGGCTGGAAGCGAACTCTACGTGCAGCGCGTTGCACATGCGACGCAGCAACAGGGTCCGGTGGTGGTCGGCACGGCGTCGATTTCCGAGCTCAATGACGACCATGCTCAGTATGACTTCCAGTCGGTGGAGTGCCGTCGCGAGGGGCGATCCACTCTGGTCCAGGTGGTTGCGACTTTTGAGCACGATGAGGACGATCGCCGGCACCTGATCGCGCTGCGGCTCACCGACGCAGGTCAATACAAACTGAGCCGAAGGATTCTGCGCGGGCGCCGCTGACGGCCGCCGTCCTTTCGGCGCCTGGGCTCGCTCAGGCAGCCGCAGCCGGTGCCTTGTCCGTCTGCCTGTAGATGCCGCAGCCCAGCAGTTGCTGGTCGTTGATCTGCACCACGAACGACGCCTTGGGCTGTACGGCGCCGGTTTCGAGGTTGACGATGTCGTACTCGACCCAGCCGCCCTCTCCGGGCGCTGCGGCCCAGGCGTCGCGCACGAACTTGTCGCCGTCGATGCCTGAGATCTCGTGCACGCGCTTGCCCTCGGTGGCCGGCTTGGAGCCGTGCAACCGGTAGTAGCCCTGGCGGTCGACGATGAAGATGTAGAGATCGCGGTCGACAAACCCGGCCTGGCGCGAGTGCAATTGCTCGGACGCGCCGTGCACCCCGCGCTGCTTCACCAGCTCGACGGCGCGCGCCACCAGCGCGCGCGCTTCATCGGCGCTGCCCTGGCGCAGGCGGATGTTGGCCACTGCGGATGTAAGCGTCTTGGCCCGAGCGACGAGGTCATGCGAGGCACCCTGGGACACATCGACCATCTCGGCGTTGCGGCGCGTGATTTCGTCGAGGCTGGCCACGCTGGTCGAAACCTGCTGCAGGTCGTCGCGCTGACGGGCACTGGCCTGGGCGATGCCTCGCAGCGCCTGGGAGACGGTGCGCACGCCATCGACCAACTCGTCGAGCGAGCGGCCGACCTCACGTGTCTGCCTGACCGATCCGTCGACCTGTTCGCTCGATCGTGCGATGAGCTGACGAATCTCCGCCGCGGCCGAAGCCGAGCGTTGAGCAAGCTGGCGCACCTCCGCGGCCACCACGGCAAAGCCACGGCCGGCCTCGCCGGCTCGGGCGGCTTCGACCGCTGCATTGAGCGCGAGGATGTTCGTCTGGAATGCGATGCCGTCGATGACACCGATGATCTCGCCCACGCGCTTGGAGCTGTCTTCGAGCCCGGACATGGCTTCGACCGAGTGGCGCATGGCGGCACCGCCCGATTCGGCCCGGGCCTTCAAGCGCTCGGTGAGCGCATCGAGCTCGCCCGCCGCGTTGGCATTGGCGGCCACGGCCTGGGCGAGATTCTGAACGGTGTCCACCGCCTGGCGCACGCTGCCGGCCTGCTGATCCGTGCGCTGCGACAGCTCCTGGCTGCTGTGGGCGACCTGCTCGCCCGACATGCCCACTCGTGCGGCGCTGCTGCGAATTTCGGCCACCATGGTGGACAGCCGGCCATTCATGGCCTCGACGAGTGCGCCGATCAACGCCAATTCGTCGGTGCCAGCGATCTCGATCTTGTGCGACAGATCACCGGCCGACACGATTCTCACGCCATCGTGCAGTTCGGCCAGCCGCTTGCCGAAGCTCGCGTGGAAGCCCAACGCCAGATACCCGGCCAGGGCAAGCAACGCCAGGCTGGTGCCGAGCAGGACGTGCGTGATGCCGGCGTCGCCGACGCCGAGCGCAGCGAGGTACGCCCCGAGCAGAGCGCCCAGCAGAGGCACGGCGATGCACAGCATCTTGCCGGTCAACCTCAAGCGGCACATCAGCTTCAGGGCGGGCGCGACGGGGGATAGGCCGTAGCTGGACATGGCGGACTCCCAGACTGGACAACGGTTCGACAGCGAGAACCCTGTACGGAATTCTCGACGGGTGCCATGTTCAGGCATCGCCAACGATGACAAGGACGGGATAAGAGCGGTGGAAACCGGCCAATTCGCGAACCTTCATCGATCGAAGCAGCGGCCTGCTCAGCACTCGACGATGTTCACCGCCAGCCCACCGCGGGCCGTTTCCTTGTACTTGGTCATCATGTCGGCACCGGTTTCTCGCATGGTCTTGATGACCTGATCCAGGCTCACGAAGTGGGTGCCATCGCCGCGCAGGGCCATGCGTGCGGCGTTGATCGCCTTCACCGAGGCGATGGCGTTGCGCTCGATGCAGGGGATCTGCACCAGGCCGCCCACCGGGTCGCAGGTCAGGCCCAGGTGGTGCTCCATGCCGATTTCGGCGGCATTCTCTACCTGCTCGGGTGTGCCGCCGAGCACCGCACACAGCGCCCCTGCCGCCATGGAGCATGCCACGCCTACCTCGCCCTGGCAGCCCACTTCGGCGCCGCTGATGCTCGCGTTTTCCTTGTAAAGAATGCCGATCGCCGCCGCGGTGAGCAGGAAGTCGATCACACCGCGGTCGCTGCTGCCGTGCACGAACCGGTGGTAGTAGTGCAGCACAGCCGGCACGATGCCCGCGGCACCGTTGGTCGGCGCCGTGACCACGCGGCCACCGGCCGCGTTCTCTTCGTTCACTGCCAAGGCGTAGAGGTTCACCCAGTCCAGCACCTGCAGCGGGTCGCGCAGGGCGGCCTCGGGGTTGCATGTCAGCGAGCGGTGCAAGGCCGCCGCACGCCGTTTGACCTTGAAGCCGCCTGGCAGAAGGCCTTCGGTGCGGCAACCACGTGCCACGCACTCCTGCATGGTTTGCCAGATGCGCAGCAGGCCCTGGTCGATCTCGTCGTCGCCCCGCCAATGGCGCTCGTTGTGCCGCATGACCTCGGCGATGCTGCAGTTCAGCTCCTGGGTGCGTGTCAACAGCTCCGCTGCGCTGTGGAAGGGGTGCGGCAGGCTGGTGGTGTCGGGGGCCACCGCCTTGTGGCGGCTGCCGTCGGTGGCGACGACATCGCTGACGACGAAACCGCCACCCACCGAGTAGTACACGCGGTTGGCGAGCTCGGCACCGGCACCGTCGAACGCCGTGAACCGCATGCCGTTGGCATGGAAGGGCAGGGACTCGCGGCGGTGGAAGGTGAGGTCCTCTCCCTCGTTGAAGGCCAGGCAAAGGCCGCCGGGCAGCTGCAGCTGCTGCTTGCGCCGCGTGTCCTCCAGCAACGCCGGGATGGCATCGGGGTCAATGGTGTCCGGCTCGTGCCCCATCAGGCCCAGCAGCACCGCCTTGT
>JAKLLB010000096.1 GCA_023150345.1 Aquabacterium sp. | reverse complement strand
TCGACTTCAACGATCAGCGCCGAGGCCGGCTCGTGCTGATCCGGCACCTGCTCGACCACCTGCCCGACACCCATGTGCCCGACGACGTGCTCGAGTGGCCGCCATTGCCGCAGGATCCGCAGCGGGAGCATTTCGAAGGCAAGCTCAGGCCCCTGCGCGACGGATAATCCGTCGATGCCCGCGCCACTGCACAACGACACCTTCCTGCGCGCCTGCCTGCGCCAGCCCACCGAGTACACGCCGCTGTGGCTGATGCGCCAGGCGGGGCGCTATCTGCCCGAGTACAAGGCCACGCGCGCCCGCGCCGGCAGCTTCATGGGGCTGGCCACCAACACGGATTTCGCCACCGAGGTGACGCTGCAGCCGTTGGAGCGCTATGCCCTCGACGCGGCGATCCTGTTTTCCGACATCCTCACCGTGCCCGATGCGATGGGCCTGGGTCTTTCGTTCGCAGCGGGCGAGGGGCCGCGGTTCGCTCACCCATTGCGCACCGAGGCCGAGGTCGCTGCACTGGCGGTGCCCGATCTCGACCGCTTGCGCTACGTCTTCGATGCCGTTGCCTCGATCCGGCGTGCTCTCGACGGCCGCGTACCGCTGATCGGCTTCTCGGGCAGCCCGTGGACACTGGCGTGCTACATGGTCGAAGGTGCCGGCTCCGACGACTATCGGTTGGTCAAGACCATGCTCTACAGCCGGCCCGACCTGCTGCACCGCATACTCGCGATCAACGCGCAGGCGGTGGCCGCGTACCTCAACGCCCAGGTCGACGCCGGCGCCCAGGCGGTGATGTTGTTCGACTCATGGGGCGGCGTGCTGGAGCACCGGGCCTTTCATGAGTTCAGCCTGGCCTACACACGGCAGGTGGTGGCCGCGCTGAAGCGGGAGTCCGACGGGCGGCGTGTGCCGGTCATCGTGTTCACCAAGGGTGGTGGCCTGTGGCTGGAGCAACTGGCCGACACCGGCGCCGACGTGGTGGGCGTGGACTGGACCTGCGACCTGGGCTCCGCGCGCCGCCGCACCGATGACCGCGTGGCGCTGCAGGGCAACCTCGACCCGATGGTGCTGTTCGCGGGCCCGGATGCGGTGGCTGCACAGGCGAGGGCTGTGCTCGACAGCTACGGCGCCCCGCAGCGCGCCGATGGTCGCTGGGGTGGCCATGTGTTCAATCTGGGCCATGGCATCCATCAGCTCACCCCACCCGAGCATGTGCACGCGCTCGTCGAGGCGGTCCACACACACTCGCGGCGGCTGCGGATGCCGGGTTGACCCTCATTTCCAGGAAGTCTCCTCCATCGCGTGAGTGAGCGCTCAGGGCTTGACTTATCCCCAAAATTTGGCATGCGAGGGCAGCGTCACCGCTGCGGTGCGCTGCACCATGGAAAATTCCGCAAATACGTCGCAAGTCGTTGATTCATAGCGCATTTTTGCCAGTGCTGCAGGAATGGGCAAAGCAGGCGGCGGCAAGACGGATCAACCACTTAGCGCGTTCCATCGCAGCTTTCCCACAAAGTTATCCACAGTTTGCGGGGACAGATCTGAAACTTCAGTCCAATCATGCACTTAGCGGTGATTCTTGATGTGATTGGCGAACTGGAGGGTGCTCGGTGGTCTTGACCGCGCCGACAGCCATGCACCGTCTGGCAGTGGCGGTGGAAACGCCCCAGTACAGCGGCCTGGGCGGCCCACTCGACTACCTGAGCGAGCGACCGCTTACGCCCGGCAGCCTGGTGCGCGTGCCGCTGGGCCGGCGCCAGGTGCTGGGCATTGTCTGGTTTTCGGAGGCGGGGCCAGAGCCTGCGGCCCGCATGGAGCCGTCCGATGTCGCATCCACAACACCGGCCAATGGCGAACTGCGACCGATCATCGAAGCGCTCGACGCTGCCGCGCCGCTGCCGCCGTCGTGGCTGAAGCTCGCGGAATTTGCAGCTGGTTACTACCAGCGCGGGTGTGGCGAACTGGCGCTCTCGGTGCTGCCACCGGAGCTGCGACGGCTCGATGCAGCCGGTCTGGTGCAGCGGCTGCGGCGCCTGGACAAGCGGCTTGCGCGCGACTCGACCGAGGCCACCCAGGACGATGCCGACAGGGTGCCGGCGCCCACGGCCGAGCAAGTGGCCACCTTGGCCGGGCTGGAACAGGAAGCCGCTGCCGCAGAGCCGCGACCGATCCTCCTGCACGGGGTGACCGGCAGCGGCAAGACCGAGGTCTACCTGCGCGCCACGCAGCAGGCGCTCGAGCGTGGGCGCCAGGCTCTGGTGCTGGTGCCCGAGATCAACCTCACACCGCAACTGCTGAGCCGATTCGAGGCCCGCTTTCCAGGACAGCGCATCGTGGCGCTGCACAGCGGCCTTACGCCGGTGCAGAGGCTCCACCACTGGTTGATGGCGTTGCAGGGCCATGCCGACATCGTGTTGGGCACGCGCATGGCGGTGTTCGCGCCGCTGCCGCGACTGGGGCTGATCGTCGTCGACGAGGAGCACGACCCGTCTTACAAGCAACAGGAGGGGGCGCGCTACTCGGCCCGGGACCTGGCCGTCTATCGTGGACACCTGGAGCGGGTGCCGGTGGTCCTGGGGTCAGCCACACCTTCGCTCGAGAGCTGGCAGCGTGCCCGGCAGGGGCGCTACCGCCACGTGTTGATGGCCGGTCGCATGGGCGGTGCCACGTTGCCGCAGGTGCGCCTGTTCGACATGGGGGTTCTGCCACGCGAAAAGAACGGCCATACCGCGCTGCTGGCGCCCCCGGTGCTGCAGGCCCTGCAGGAGTGCCTGCATCGAGGCGAGCAAAGCCTGCTGTTCCTGAATCGCCGCGGCTACGCGCCGGTGCTCCACTGCGCCGACTGCGGCTGGAAGAGCGGCTGCCCGCACTGCAGCGCCTGGCGCGTGTTCCACAAGCGTGAGCGTGCGCTGCGTTGCCACCACTGCGGCCTGGCCGAACGGGTGCCGAGGGCGTGCCCGCAGTGCGGGAACCTCGACATCGCGCCCCTGGGCCGCGGCACCGAGCGGCTGGAGGAACAGCTCGGCGAACTGCTGCCTGCCGCGCGCATCGGCCGCATCGATGCCGACACCGCACGTGGCAAGGGCCAGCTGGAGTCGCGGCTGGCGCAGGTTCACGGGGGCGAAGTCGATGTCCTGGTGGGTACGCAGATGGTCACCAAGGGGCACGACTTTCGGCGCATCACGCTGGTGGTGGCGCTCAACCCGGATGCGGCACTGTTCGCAAGCGACTTCCGTGCGCCCGAGCGGCTGTTCGCGCTGCTGATGCAGGCGGCCGGCCGAGCCGGCCGCGATGCCGCGACCGGGCAGCGCAGCCAGATGTGGGTGCAAACCTGGCATCCAGCCCATCCGCTGTATGCAGCTCTGAAGCGGCACGACTTCGAAGCCTTCGCGCAGGGGCAGCTGCAGGAGCGCCAGGGCGCCGGGTTGCCGCCGTTCAGCCACCTGGCGCTCTTGCGTGCCGAGGCCCGCGATGTCGAGGTGGCCACGGCTTTCCTGCATGCGGCGGCCGATGCAGGTGTCGGGCTCGACGACGATGCCGGTGTCGTGGTGTACCCGCCGGTGCCGCCGACTTTGGCGCGCGTGGCCGGCATCGAACGCATGCAGATGCTGGTCGAGTGTGCGTCACGCGCGCGGCTGCAGCGCTGGCTGACGGCCTGGCTGCCGCGTTTGCATGAGCTGCGCGCCGCGCACAAGGGCCTGGCCCGATGGGCGATCGATGTCGACCCGCAGGCAATATGAGCGTCGCGCGCCCGGTCAAGTTCCGGGCAGCCTGCGTGCATCAGGGTACCCCCTGCAACGACGTCGGTGCCGGTACGGGTATGGTCGCCCCATGAAGGGGGGATTGCTCATCGCCGCGGGCGTGCTGGCCTTCGCTTGCGCGTGGCCGGCCGCAGCCGCCGGTGCGGCAACGGGGTCGCCACTGGAGCCCCGCTTCACCCAGGTCGGGGCCGCACACATTCCGCGTGATGTGGTCGCCTCGCTGGCGCAGGACCGCAGCGGCATGCTCTGGATCGCCACCGGCGATGGTCTGGTTCGGCACGATGGCCACCGCTACCGGCCCGTCGAGCGCGACACCGGCGACCCGGCGAGGCGCAGCCTGGGCTGGATCCGCGCGCTGCTGTCCGGCAGCGATGGGCGGATGTGGATCGGCACCGAGACCGACGGACTGCTCGCCTGGAACCCGCGCACCGACGCGCTGGAGTCACATCGCGACCCCGCGGTTGCGACCGGTGCGCTGCCCACGATACGGGCGCTGGCGCAGGCCTCCGACGGCACCCTGTGGATCGGCACCCACGGCGGCGGACTCGTCCATTACGACCCGACGCAACGTCGCCACACGGCAGTGTCCATCGGTGATGGCGCCGATGGCCCGGCCGCCCAACGCATACAGGCGCTGCTGGTCGACCGCCAGGGCAACGTCTGGGCCGGAACCTGGCGCGGCCTGGCGCGTCGCCGCGCTGGCGTCACGCGGTTCGAACCGGTGGCCCTGGCGTCGCAGGGTGCACAGCCCTCGAGCGCCGGAGTGCAGGCGTTGCTGCAGGCCTCCGACGGTCGCATCTGGGTCGGCCTTGCCGATGGCCGCGTGGGGCGGCTCGAGTCCAATGGGGGTAACGCGGTGCAGTGGCTGGAGGCGCCGGGAGACCCGGGGCCCGCGGTAACGGCGCTGGTCGAAGCGCCTGGCGCGGTGGTATGGGTCGGGCGGGCTGCCGGCGTGGATCTGTTCGACGCCGGCACCGGCAGCTGGCGCCGCCGCTTGAACCACGACCCACGCAACGCGGCCAGCCTCGGCGCCGGCGAAGTGACCGCGCTCGTGCGAGACCGCGACGATGCCATCTGGGTGGCGGGCTTCGGGTTGGGGTTGCAGCGTCACGACCCCACCCGCACGGCCATCGCGGTGCGTGCCCCCGACGCCGATCCGGCCGGGCTGCTGCAGGACGCCGATGTGCGCCACCTGCTGGCCACGCGCGACGACCACGTCTGGGCCGCGCCGGCGGGTGGCGGCGTGGTGATCCTGGATCAGCAATTGCATGCCGTCGGGCACGTGCGGTTGACGGCCAGCGGCCGCCAGCCGCGTGTGGAGGCCATGGCAGAGGCTGGCGACGGGCGGGTCTGGCTGGCCAGCGGTGGTTGGCTGTATGCGCTCGACCGCCAGCGCCGGGTGGCGGCGCGCCTGCGGCACGAGGGCGGTAACGTGCACCGCATGCGCCCCGCCACCGGCGGGGGCATCTGGATTGGCACCCAGATGGGCCTGTGGGCTTTGGAAGCCGATGGTTCGACGCTGGCGGCCGTGGCCGGTCCCGACGGGCGGCCGTTCACGGGAGACGTGTTCGATGTCGCAGCCTCGGCCGAGGGCGGCCTGTGGGTGGCCACCGTGTCGGGCCTGTACCGGCTTGCACCGGGTGGACGCGCGCTCGAGCCGGTGGCCGCGCAGGCTGGCGCCGAACTGGGCAACCCGATCGTCATCGGATTGCTGGTCGACCGCAACGGTGCGCTGTGGCTCGACACGTCGGTGGCCGGGCTGCACCGGATGGACCGCTGGGACGGGCGTACCGCTGCCTTCGAGCGCATCAGCCTGCGGCAGGGCATTGCCAACCGGCCCTTCGGTGCCAACCTGCACCAAGACGAGCGCGGTCGGATCTGGACCCAGATGTACGTCTACGACCCTGCCGGCCGCACCATGCGCGAGATCACGGCGGCCGACGGCGCCGCCTTCGGCACACCGTGGTTCCTCTCGACGGCCAAGCTGCGCGATGGCCGGTTGCTGTTCGGCGGCAACAAGGGCGTTCTGGTGGTGGAGCCATCCCGGTTCGAGATGGCGCCACGCACGGCGCGGCCCATGGTGGCCGATGTACGGGTCGAAGGCCGACGCCTGCACCTGACATCCGAAGTGCGCGACCGCCTGGTGCTGGAGTCGGGCGAGCGCTCCTTCGCGGTGGACTTCACAACGCTGGACTTCGCGGACCCTCAGCGCATTCGCTACCGCCACCGGCTCGATGGGGTCGACCGTGACTGGATCGATGCCAGAACCGATGCCGGCGTGGCGAACTACGCCGGTCTCCAGCCAGGTCACTATGTGCTGCGCGTGGGCGCAGCGCATCCGGGCGGGCCGTGGGGCAGCGAGGAGCTCGCTTGGCCCGTGCATGTGCGCCCGGTCTGGTGGCAGCACCCGCTCACCCGTGGCGTGATGGTGGTCCTGGTGCTGGCATTGGCGGCGCTCGCCCTGCGTTGGCGGGTGCACCGACTGGTCCATCGCCAGCGCCAACTCGAAATCCAGGTTCACGAGCGCACCTGCGAGCTCGAGGAAGCCAGTCTGACCGACCCGCTGACCGGCCTGCGCAACCGCCGCTACTTCACCGAGCACATCGACACCGATGTGGCATGGGCCGTGCGCCGCCACGACGAGGCGCGACGCCACGGGCGTCCGCCGACCGACGATGCGGACCTGGTCTTCGTGCTGGTGGACATCGACCACTTCAAGCGCGTGAACGATCTGCATGGCCATGCTGTCGGCGATGCCGCGCTGTGCCATGTGGCGCACTGCCTGCAGGGGGCGCTGCGCGAGAGCGACACCCTGGTGCGCTGGGGCGGCGAGGAGTTCCTCATCGTGGCGCGGGGCCTGGCGCGCGCCTGGGCCCCCGAACTGGCCGAGCGCGTGCGCCGCAGCGTGCACGACCTGCCGTTCACACTACCCGAAGGGACCGAGATGCGCTGCACGGTGTCGATCGGGTTCGCCGCATTCCCGATCGACCCCGGGCAGCCCCAGGCGCAGGGATGGAGCGATGCCATCCGCGTGGCCGACGCCGCGCTCTATCTGGCCAAGAGCGGTGGCCGGGACGGCTGGGCGGGCGTCGTCGGCACTCACCCGGGCCACACGCTCGATCCGCAGGAGCGGCGCCCGGCGCGCGAGTGGCTGGCCAGCGGTGAGCTGGCGCTGCTGCGCAGTGCGCCGCGCGACGCCGCATCGGGCGCGCCCGGGGGCGACTGAGTCAACCGGGCTTTACGCCGAACGCCCATGCCAGCAGCGTGAAGGTGCCGAACGACAGCGCCGTGGAGCTCATGATGATGCGGGCGATGCGGCCGTTGTCGGCGCCGTAGCGTTCGGCCAGCAGCGAAACGTTGCTGGCACTGGGCAGCGCAGCGGCCAAGGTGAGCACCAGCACGTCGAACGAACGCAAGGGCGCTCCCAGTTGCACGGCGCCCGCCGCGACGAGCAGCACCAGCAGCGGATGCAGCAGCAGCTTGATCAGCGCCACCGGCAGGTAGCGGGCCACCGGCGTGCGCGTGTGCGCATGTTGCCCGGCGCGGTGCAGCACGGCGCCGATGGTGAAGAGCGCCACCGGGCTGGCGGCGTCGGCCAGCATCCGGATCACCGTGTCGACCGGACCGCTGGTGCGCCAATCGGTCGCCGAGCACAGGGCACCGGCGGCAATCGCCCACGGCAGCGGGTTGGACAGCGCACCACGCAGCGCGCGCGCCAGCGCGTGCCGCACCCCCAGACCCGCCGCGCCATCGGCCTGCGCCAGGGCGATGCACAGTGAGCTGGTGATGAACAGGTCGGCCAGGATGGTGCTGATGACCGGCCCCGCCGCGCCTTGACCCAGCAGCGCCACCAGCAGGGGCACGCCCATGAAGCCGGTGTTGGGGAAGGCCGCCACCAGCGCCCCGAACGCCGCGTCGCGCAGGCCCACCGGTTCGCGCCAGGTGGTCGCCACGGTCAGGCACACCAGCAGCAGTGCGCAGCCCAGGTAAACCGCCAGCACGGCCGGGTTGAGCAGCTGCAGCACGGGCGTGTTCATGCCGAAGCGAAACAGCATGCACGGCAAGGCGAAGTACAGGACGAAGGCATTGAGCCCGGGTATCGCCGACTCGGGCAGTACGTGGCGCCGCGCTGCCAGGTAGCCGGCGAGCACCAGGGCGAAGAACGGGATCGTGACGGAGAGGATCGAGGGCATTGCGTGACTGCGCGCAGTGGGCTCGAGCTCAGGCGGCCTGCGGCCCGGGCCGCCCCGCTTCGACCACGAACCGGCGGTGTACCTGTACCGGGCTGGCCGCGTCCAGCGGACGCTCGACGGCCATCAGCCGGGCCTCGAGCTGTCGCTCGTCCAGGCTGAACGCGACATAGCCGCGCAGGTCCGAGCGACCGTGCAACAGGTTGGGGTTGTGGCGCAACATCCGGTCGGTGCGCCACTGCGGCGCGCCGCGACTGGCGATCGACGTGGTCACGAACTCGCTGCCCACCACCGGTGCGTCGGCCGCTTCGAAGTCGGTGTGCAAGCGGCCGACGTAGTGGGCGTGCACATCGCCACCCAGCACGACCAGGTTGTCGGCGCCGGCCTGCTTGGCGCCTTCGAGCAGACGCCGGCGCGCGGGGGCGTAGCCGTCCCAACCATCGGCCCAGTAGCGACCATCACCGGCGTCGACGATGCGGCGGCTGGAGGCCCGGCCCATCAGCGTGGGCTGCGCCAGCAGGTTCCAGCGCCGGTGGCGGTCCCAGCTGCTCGCCAGCCATTGCTCCTGGGGCCATCCGAGCAGGGACCGCGAAGGATCATCCAGTTGCGCGCAGTGGGCTTCGAAGGGGCTGCCCAATGCGGCTGGCCGCAAGGCGCCCGCGCAGGCCTGGCGATCGCGGAACTGGCGGCCGTCCACCGTCACCAGCCGCGCCAGGCGTCCCCAATCCCAATGGCCATGCAGTTGCATGTGGGGTCCGCGGGGACGCGCCGCCATCGGAAGGGGCTGATGCTCCCAGTAGGCCTGGTAAGCCGCAGCTCGCAGCGCGAGGAATGCCTCGCCCTCCAGCCCGGCGCCGCCCTGCGCGTGGCAATCGTTGGCCACCTCGTGGTCGTCCCAGATCATCAGCCACGGGCAGGACGCGTGGGCCGCCTGCAGCGCCGGGTCGCTCTTGTACTGGGCGTAGCGGTCGCGGTACTGCGCGAGCGTGCGCAGGGGTCCGCCCTCGTGCCGGCGCGGCAGCGTGTCGGCGCCGGAAGGGTACTCGTAGATGTAGTCGCCGAGGAACACGATCAGGTCGAACGCCTCGCGTGCCGCATGGGCCCAGGCTGCGTAGTGCCCGTGATCGAACCGCTGGCAGCTGGCGATGGCGTAGCGCAGCCGGCCGGGTGCATCCGGCGCCGGCGCGGTACGCGTGCGGCCGGTGGTGCTGCGCTGCCCCAGCGCCGTGAAACGGTAGTGGTACCAGCGATCGGGCGCCAGTGCGCCGGGCTCGGCATGCACGCTGTGGGCCCACTCGGCCGTGGCCGACACGGAGCCGCGCGCCACCACGCGGGCGAACCCCTCATCGTCGGCCAGCTCCCAGCTCACATCTACCTGCGGCGGTAGGTCGGCACCGGTCAACCGGGTCCAGAGCACGACGCGATCCGGTCGCGGGCAGCCCGATGCCACGCCGAACTCGAAGCGCGGCATGTCGGATGCGCGCGCATGGGGCGCGAATGCGGGCGCGCCCCCCAGCATCGCCCAGGCCCCGGCAGCGGTGCCGAGCCAGCGGCGTCGTGACATTCGAACGAAATGCGCCATGCTCACAAATTGTGTTCAGTTGAAACTTTGGTCACTGCGGCAGCCCTACCGCGCAACCCCCTCACCAGTCGATCCCGAGGCCCGCCATGCCGACCCTAGCCGACGCCCTGAAGCACGACGACACCTCTGAGCGCAGCGCCGATGCCACGCTGAAGAACGGCCTCACGCTGGCTGCCCTGCTGCTGATCTGCGCAGTCGCCATTCTCGGCGCGCTGTAACACAGCTGCGTCGGCGGCGGACCGCCGACGCAGTGTCTATCATCGCGGCCTTTGCCTGACCGACCGACGCGTGCCCTGAAACAGCGGCGCATGGCGGGGGGCCGTGCACATGCGGCACGGGACTCGCACCGGTGAGGCCCACCACCATGGCCGACGCTCCCGACACCCTCAACGCCGCCCAGATGCGGGCCGTGCAGCACCTGGACGGCCCGTGCCTGGTGGTGGCCGGGGCCGGTTCGGGCAAGACGCGCGTCATCACGCAGAAGATCGCGCGCCTGCTGCAGACGGGCCTGGCGCCGCGGCAGATCGCGGCCATCACGTTCACCAACAAGGCCGCGCAGGAGATGCGCGAACGTGCGCGTGCGCTGGTGGGGCCGCGGGCGGCGCGCGAGTTGGCGGTGAGCACCTTCCATTCGCTGGGCGTGCGCATGCTGCGCGAGGATGGCGAACGCCTGGGGTTGAAGCCGCGTTTCAGCATCCTGGACAGCGACGATGTGCTGGGCGTGCTGCGCGAGGCCGGCGGCTGCAGCGACAACGCGCTGGCGCGGCGTTGGCAGTGGACCATCAGTCTGTGGAAGAACCAGGGTCTGGATGGTGCCGCAGCCGCTGCTGCCGCCCGCGATGCCGACGAGCAGGTGGCCGCGCGCGTGATGCGGCTCTACGAAGAGCGGCTCGCGGCCTACCAGGCGGTGGACTTCGACGACCTGATCGGCTTGCCGCTGAAGCTGCTGCAGCGCGACGACGATGCGCGCGCCAAGTGGCAGCAAGCGTTCGGCCATGTGCTGGTCGATGAGTACCAGGACACCAATGCGGTGCAGTACGAACTGCTCAAGTCGCTGGTGAGCCCTCCGGACGAACGCCGGCGCGGCCGCTTCACGGTGGTGGGAGACGACGACCAGAGCATCTACGGCTGGCGCGGCGCCACCATCGACAACCTGCGCCGCCTGCCACAGGACTGGCCCGACCTCACCGTGATCGCGCTGGAGCAGAACTACCGCTCCACCGGCGCCATCCTGCGCGCGGCCAACCATGTGATCGCCGGCAACCCCAAGCTGTTCGAGAAGCGCCTGTGGAGCGACTTCGGCGAGGGTGAGCCGGTGCGACGCATCGAGTGCGACGGCGAGGAGCACGAGGCCGAGCGCGCGGTGGCTTTCATCCAGGCGCAGCGTGCCCAAGGCGGTGCGGTGAAGTTCTCGGACTTCGCGGTGCTGTACCGCGCCAACCACCAGGCTCGGGTGTTCGAGCAGAAGCTGCGTGCGGCGCAGATTCCCTACCGCGTGTCGGGGGGGCAGAGCTTCTTCGATCGCGCCGAGATCAAGGATCTGTGTGCGTGGTTGCGGCTGCTGGTCAATCCGGACGACGACCCGGCGTTCCTGCGCGCGGTGACCACGCCCAAGCGCGGCATTGGCCACACCACGCTGGGCAAGCTCGGCGAGTTCGCGGGCCAGTGGAAGCGCAGCTTGTTCGAGTCGCTGTTCAGTCCCACGCTGGCGGCCGCGCTGGGCGCCAAGGCCATCGGCTCACTGCACGAATTCGGCCGCTACGTGCACGACCTGGAACACCGTGCGCGGCACGCTGTGGGGGCCGAGGCCGCGCGCGAGCTGCTCACGGGGTGGCTCAAGGACATCGGCTACGAGCAACACCTGTACGACAGCGAGGACAGCGAGAAGCTCGCCAGCACACGCTGGACGAACGTGCTCGACTTCACCGACTGGATGGCGCGCCGCTGCGGCGGCGAAGTGGCCGCCGACGGCTCGGGCGATGCCAGCGAGCGCCAGAGCGTGCTGCAGGTGGCCCAGACCATCAGCGTCATCATCAGCCTGGCCGAACGCGACGAACAACAGGACGTGGTCACGCTGTCGACGCTGCATGCGGCCAAGGGGCTGGAGTGGCCGCATGTGGTGCTGGCCGGCATCAACGAGGGGCTGCTGCCGTTTCGCGCCGAAGGCGACGAGATGACGCCGCAGCGGCTCGAGGAGGAGCGGCGGCTGATGTACGTGGGCATCACGCGGGCGCGCCGCACGCTGGTGGTGTCCACGCTGCGCCGGCGCCGCAAGGGCCGCGACACCGTGGCCGGCGTGCCCAGCCGCTTCATTGCCGAGATGAAGCTCGACGAGGCGCCCGCTCGCGAAGACCCGCGCGAGCGGCTCAAGCGCCTGCGTGCCGAGCTGGCGGCGCGCCCGGCATCCGCTGCCGGCTGAGCCCGGCAGGTATGCACGCGTTCGGTGCATGCCCGGATGGCACATGGCGCGCCAGTCGCGACACTGTGCGCCATGCATCCCCTGCTCCCGCTCTACGTCTTCACCGCCGCGCTGACCGTGCTCAGCGCGCCATGGGCCTTCGACTGGCCGCTGCTGCCGTGGGTGACCAAGCCGCTGACCACCGTGCTGGTCATCGCATACGCCTGGCGCCGAGCCCGCGAGGGCGATCCCCAGCGGTGGCCGATCATCGCCGGCCTCGTGTGCTCGCTGGGTGGCGACGTGGCGCTGCTGTTCCCGAACGGTTTCGTGGCTGGCCTGTTGTGCTTCCTGCTGGCCCATCTGGCCTATCTGGTGGCCTTCACCCGTCAGGTCCGCCTGGCGGCGCAGCCGCTGGCATGGGCGGCGTGGGCGCTGGCGGCCGGTGCGGTGCTCATGGTGTTGTGGCCGGGCGTGCCGCAGGCGTTGCAACTGCCGGTGGTGGCCTACGTGACGTGCCTGGCGGCGATGGCGGCGCAGGCGATGACCACCTGGGCGGCGCAACCCGAGCCACCGGCGCACGCCGACAGGCATGACGATGCCCACGACGACAGCCGCGACCCTGTGCGCCAGCGCCGCCGGCTCGCCGGCTGGGCTGCATTGGGAGGGGGCCTTTTCGTGTTCTCCGACGCCATGCTGGCCACCAACAAGTTCATGGCACCGTTGCCAGCCGCCACGCTGTGGGTCTTGCCGGCCTACTGGGCTGCGCAGTGGCTCATCGCGTCGTCGCTCAACCCGCGGCGCTGAGCGCGGGTGATGCCGGCGATGGCCTTCACGTTCACCAGGGTCGAGCGATGGATCTGCCAGAACTGGTGCGGATCGAGCTCGTCGATCAGTTCCTTGATCGGCTTGCGGATCAGCGCCTCCACGGCGGCGGTCTGCACCCGGGTGTACTTTTCGTCGCTGATGAAGAACAACACCTCGGCGACCGGGATCATCTGGATGGCCTGGCCCACGGTGGCCTGGATCCACTCGAGGTAGCGCGGTGCGCTGGAGGGGCTGACCTGCGCCGCCAGCTTGTGCAGCAACTGCTGCAGAGGTGGCAGGCTCTCGGCCTGTGGGGTGCCGCGCGTGGCCAGCCGCTGGCGGATGCGCGCGACGGTGCGTTGCAGCCGCTCGGTCTCGGCCGGCTTGAGCACGTAGTCGCACACGCCCTGCTCGAAGGCCTCCACCGCATACTGGTCGTAGGCGGTGATGAAGACGATTTCGGGCAGCGCCTCGTCGTCGGCCACCTCCATTTGTGCGATCTGGCGCGCGGCGTCGACGCCGGTGAGACCGGGCATGCGGATGTCGAGGAACACCAGATCGGGGCGGTGCTGCTGCACCATTTCCACTGCCTCCAGGCCGTTGCGCGCCTCGGCCACGACCTGCAACTCGGGCCAGACCTCGGCCAGCCGCGCACGCAGTTGCTCGCGCATCAGGCGTTCGTCGTCTGCGATCACCGCGCGCACCGGCGCGGCGGCCTCGGGGGCAGGGGTGGGCGTGTTCATCGGGGCACTGTAGCCCAGGCGCGGCGGCGTCCACGCACCAGCCGCACGAGCAACCACACCGCCACCAGCACAGGCGACAGAAGTACCAGTGTCACCGCAGTGGCCACCAGCAGCGGCACGCCCAGCACCGCCAGCAGCACCCCCGCGACGACCACGCCGGCCACCAGCAGCGCGAACATCACGGCCAGCGGCACGATGATGGCCGCCGCGAGCAATGCCAGCACCGCGCAGGCCAGTCCGAAGACGGCTTCCAGCCCCGAAAGGCCGTTCAAGTCGGCGCGCACGGCGTCCGTGACGTCCTCGCCATCGATCACCAGGCTGAACGGCAGGTCGGCCAGGTGCCCGACGCCCTCTGCCAGTGCCAGCGCGCAGCCCAGCAGCAAGGCGGAAAGCAATGCCACGGCCAGCCAAGCGGCCATGCGCCGTGGCGGGGTAGTGGCCTGGGCAGGGGTGTAGGTCGCGGTGGTCATGCCGAGGTTCCTTCCACGGGCTTGTAGGGCACGGCGATCACGGCGCGCGTGCCGCCGCCGGGGTTTTCGCTGATCGTGAGCGCCGCCTTCGGGCCATACAGCAACTGCAGGCGCTCGCGGATGTTGGCCAGTCCCACGCCGGTGCCGGCGGTGGCGGCACGGCCGAATCCCAGGCCCGTGTCGCTGACGGTGACCGCGAGCTTGCCATGCACGATCTCGGCCTTCACCATCAGGTGCCCACCCTCTGGCTTGGGCTCCAAGCCGTGCTTGATGGCGTTCTCCACCAGCGTCTGCACCATCATGGGCGGGAACTCGGCCGACATCAACCCTTCGGGCACGT
>JAKLLB010000095.1 GCA_023150345.1 Aquabacterium sp. | reverse complement strand
GCCGGGCCCCCCGCTCGTCCACCCGCAGGCGCTCGCCGCCCCAGGCGGCGCCATCGTCGCCCAGGCCCACGCCGTCCAGCGCCAGCCCCAGCACCGGGCCGCGCAGGCCGCGCTCGGCCATCACCGCGGCCACGTGCGCATGGTGGTGCTGCACGGCCACCAACGGCAGGTCGCGCGCGCGCGCCCAGGCCGCCGCCCAGCGGGTGGCATGCAGGTCGGGGTGCAGGTCCACGGCGACGCGCTCGGGCCGCACCTCGAGCAAGTCGAGCAGGCGGGCGATGGTGTCTTCGAAGGCCTCGCAGGTGGCGGCGTTGTCCAGGCTGCCCACGTGCGCCGAGACCCAGGCTTCGTTGCCGCGCGTGAGGCAGACGGTGTTCTTCAGGTGCGCACCCACGGCCAGCACCGACGGCCCGGCGTGTGGCAGCCGCACCGCCGCGGGCACGGTGCCGCGGCCGCGGCGGATGACCTGGCGCAGCCCGCCATCGACGCGCAACACGCTGTCGTCGGCCCGCGCGACGATGCCGCGGTCGTGGCCGAGCCAGGCGTCGGCGATGCCGCGCAGGCGCTCGCGTGCCGCGGCGTCGTCGCAAACGATGGGCTCGCCGCCGGGGTTCGCACTGGTGGCCACCAGCGCCAGCGGCTGCGGCTGCGCCAGCCACGCGGTGCCGGCCGGCCGGCCAACGGCCTCGTGAAACAGCAGCGCGTGCAGCGGCGAAGCCGGCAGCATGGCGCCCACCCAGGCCAGGCCCGGCGCCAGGCCGGGGAATGCGGCATCGCAGCCGACGCGCTTGCGCGCCAGCACGATGGGCCGCTCGCGGCTTTCGAGCGCGGCACGCACCGCGGCATCGACCTCTGCATAGGGTTCAAACGACGCGGCATTGGCCAGCAGCAGAGCCAACGGCTTGGCCTCGCGGTGCTTGCGTTGGCGCAGCCGCGCCACCGCCTCGGGCTGGCGCGCATCGACCAGCAGCTGCCAGCCGCCCACGCCCTTGAGGGCGACGATGCGACCAGCCCGCAGCAGGGCCAGCGCGGCGGCCAGCGGGTCGTCGCCCGGGGCCAGCGCCCGTCCCTCGGCAGCGGTCAGCGCCAGCCGCGGGCCGCAGGCCGGGCAGGCGATGGGCTGGGCGTGAAAGCGCCGGTCGGCCGGATCGTCGTACTCGCGCGCGCAGTCGGCGCACATCGCGAAGCCCGCCATCGAGGTGCGGGCGCGGTCGTAGGGCAGCGCCTGGGTGATGGTGTAGCGCGGGCCGCAGTGCGTGCAGTTGACGAAGGGGTAGCGCCAGCGCCGCGCCGCCGGGTCGCACAGCTCGGCCAGGCAGGCCGCACAGGGCGCCGCGTCGGGCGTGACGGCGGTGGTGGCCTGTCCCGAGCGCGTGCTGGGGGCGATGACGAAGCCGGCCAGGCCGGCGGGTGGCTCGTCGCGGGCCACGACGTCGGCCACCCGCGCCAGCGGCGGCGCCTCGCGGGCCAGGCGCTCGCGCAGCCGGGCGAGCGCCTGGGCGTCGCCCTCGGCGTCGATCTCGACGCCGTCGCCGTCGTTGCGCACCCAGCCGGCCAGGCCGAGCTCCTGCGCCAGGCGCCAGACATGCGGGCGAAACCCGACGCCCTGCACGCGCCCGCGCACGCGGATGCGCTGGTGCGCCCGCAGCGCTTCAGGCATGGCCCGCCGCTTGCGAAGCAACGGCTGCGGCGGCCACGGGTCGCAGGCTGCGCGCGCGCTGCACGCCACGGCGCAGCCAGCCCAGCCAGGGTTCGAAACCGGCGCCACTGGTCGACGACACCTGCATGACCTCGATCGCCGGGTTCACGCGCCGCGCCGCCGCCAGGCAGCGCGCGACGTCGAAGCTGAGATAGGGCAGCAGGTCGGTCTTGGTCAAGAGCATCAGGTCGGCGGCGGCGAACATCTGCGGGTACTTCAGCGGCTTGTCTTCGCCTTCGGTCACCGACAGCAGCACCACCTTGTGCGCCTCGCCGAGGTCGAACTCGGCCGGGCACACCAGGTTGCCCACGTTCTCGATCAGCAGCAGGCCGCCGTCGGGCAGCGGCAGGCCATCAGCGGCGCGGCCGACCATCGCGGCATCGAGGTGGCAGCCCTTGCCGGTGTTGATCTGCACCGCGCGTGCACCGGTGGCGCGGATGCGCTCGGCGTCGTGGCTGGTTTGCTGGTCGCCTTCGATCACGGCCAGCGGCACGCCTTCGCCGAGCCGGCCGATGGTCTCGACCAGCCAGGTGGTCTTGCCCGAGCCAGGGCTGGACACCAGGTTGACGGCGAACACGCCGCCGTCGCGCCAGCGCGCGCGGTTGGCCGCGGCGTGCTGGTTGTTCAGCGCCAGGATGTCCTGCTCGATGCGCACCATGCGCGAGGGCGACAGGCCATCGGCATGGGCGTGGTGTGCGTGGTGTGCGTGGGCGTGATCGTGCCCATGAGCCGGGTCGTGGCAATGGGCGTGATCGTGGCCATGCCCATGGTCGTGACCGTGGTCGTGGTCGTGGCTGGCATCGATGCTCACGCCGTCGATGCGGGTTTCGCCGTGGCCGCAGCCGCAAACGCTACACATGGGGGCTCCTATTCAACCTCGAGTTCCGTGATGCGCAGTTCGGTGCCGCCGGTGGGTTGCAACTGCCAGCCGCCGCAGTGCGGGCACGCACTGCCGCGCTCGGGTAGCGGCACGCTGCGGCCGCAGGGCATGCACCAGGCCTGGCCTTCGGGCTCGTCGATGATGAGCGTGGCACCTTGCGCCACGCTGTCGCGGGTGACCGCATCGAAGCAAAAGCGCATGGCTTCCACCTCCACCCCGGCCAGGCGGCCGATCTCGAGCCGCACGCTGAGCACGCGGGCGAACGCCTGCTGGCGCGCCTGTTGCTCGATGACCTGCAGCACGCCTTCAGCCAGCGACATCTCATGCATGGTGAACGGTGATCTCGTAGGGAACACAGGGGTCGAGCGCATGCGCGAGCAGTTGCGCATGGCGGTGCAGCGCATTCTGATCGGGAGCGCGCGCGCCGATCAAGCCCGTTGCCCAAGGTCCGGCGGGATGGAATGCCCACTCGGTGGGCGCAACCGTGCGCCATTGCCGCACGCCGGTGCCCGGCAGGTCGAGCCACAGGCGATGCACCAGTGTGCCGCGGGCGGTCTCCACCGCCGCCACGCCGGCCGGGCCCGGCAACGGCCTGGACACCGTCCACGACATCACATCGTCGCCCTCGCACAAGGCGCGCATCCGGCCCACGAGCTGGGCCAGCTCGATCAGCCTGGCTTGCAGGCGCACCAGCGGCGAGGCCGCACGATCGGGGCCTTCGCGCAGATGCAGCGCGCACAGCAGCGGATGTGCCTGCTGGCGCGCCAGCGCGCCGGGCTCGCAGGCACGTCCCTGCAGCGTGGGCTGGCGCGACCACAGGGGCTCCGCCAGCAGATGTTCGGCGATTTCGCCTTGCAGCGTGAGCGGGTCGGGCCAGGCCAGGCGGGGGCAGGCGCTGCCGGCAGCCGGCTCGACGGCGGCACCGGCGGCCTCTACCGCCTGCAGCCAGCGCGCGGCCAGGGACGAGCTGTCGTGGCGCCAGTCATCCCACCGCCGCGTGTCGTGCATCTCGAAGAACTGCGACGGCGGCATGCCCAGAACAGACTGTGCGAGCAGGTCACTCAGCGCCTCGATGAAGGCCGACCAGCCCTGGAACCCTGCGGGCGGCAACGGGTCGGCCCGCGCGGTGCGGGCCAACGGCCCGCGGGTGGCGGCCTCGTAGGCGTGGCGCAGCGCGATGAAGGCACTGGCCTGCGCCGGCTGGCCCAGCAGCGGAGGCAGGTCGAGCAAGAGGCGCCACAGGTGCTCGTGCGCGCACTCGGCGGCGAGCAGCAGCTCGCGTTCACGGCCATGGGCCTGATCGACCGCACCGCCCTGCGCGGCCTGCAGCGCGCCGATGGCCGCCACGGTCTGCGCCCGTGCGCACACGCTGAACAGGCGCGGCACCAAGGCCAGCGACTCAGCGGCGGATCGCCCTTCCAGCACCCGGCACGGCAGCAACGGCCGCGACGACTCCACGCGCGCATCGCACACGTGCTGGCCGTCCCATGTGAGGTGCAGGTGCAATCGGCCTTCGGCGGGTTCCATCGCGTCGGGGTGGCTGCGCGGCGCAGGCAGCGCGCCGCAGCTCGATCATGCCGTACGGCGGCCGATGAGAAAGCGCCGCTTGCTCCACTGCGGCGGCACGGCGATCGGGACCTCGGCCGGGGCCGCCGCAGCGGCCTGGCCGCCGCAACCGGTCGCGGGCCCCGGGACGGGCACGGGTTGCGGCGGGGCCAGCAGCATCTGCAGCGCCGCGAGTGCCGTCTCGCGGCCGGCCTGCTGGGTTTCGAACAGGTCCACCGGCGAGTACAGCGAGCAGCTCTGGAACTCGCCGAGTTCGGGCTCGCGGTTGCCCAGGAACGCGAAGTCGCCGGCTGGGAATCGATGGAACAC
This sequence comes from Aquabacterium sp., assembly GCA_023150345.1. Lineage (GTDB taxonomy): Bacteria > Pseudomonadota > Gammaproteobacteria > Burkholderiales > Burkholderiaceae_C > Pseudaquabacterium. The sequence goes on along the minus strand of JAKLLB010000095.1, from coordinate 10,225 downwards.
GCGTTCGCCGTCGGCGGCAGGCGTCCAGCCGTCGTGCCCGCTCGGTACCAGCACCAGATTGAGAAACCACGGCGACAGCAAAGCCCCGAGCCAGTGCCCCTGCCAGCGCCGCCATCCGATGGCTTCGACCTGCAGGCGGGGATTGAGCATGGCCATGCCGGCCATGCGCTCGCGCTCGATGCGCGTGAATGCAGCCACCAGCGGTGCCGCCGGACTGGTGGCATGCGGTCGCGGACCGAGCACCTGAGCGGTGGCGCTCACCATGCCCTCACGTCGGAACCATCGCCGGCCGCGACCACGCCTTCGATGAGCGCCAGCGCCTCGTGGGCGGCCTGGGCGTCCAGCCGCTCGTAGGCGAACTGCCCATGCTGCACCAGCACGTAGTCACCCGGTGCCACGGCGCCCTCGCCCAGCAGCATCAGGTTGACCTCGCGGCGCGCGCCGGCGGTCTCGACCACAGCGCGCCAGCCGTCGACGGCCACCACGAGGGAAGGCAGGGCCAGGCACATCGTCGGCTTCCCGCGGTGCGGCCTTCAGTGGCGCGGCTCGAGCCGCACGCCGCGCCGCGCGAGCTCCTCGATCGCGGCATCGACCATCGCCGGCACGACGGCGGCCAGCTCCGGCGTGAGCTCCAAGCCCAGATCCAGCCGCAGCGGCTCGGCACCGATGAGCACCAGGTCCGCAGGCGCCTGGCCGGCGAACTCCAGGCTCGCGAGCACATCGCAGATGCTCACCTGGTGCGGGCTGAGCTTGCTGCGGAAGAACACCGGCACCTCGGCACCGACCAGGCGCACCAGGGTGCCCGGCGAGCGCCGTGCCTTCACCGCGTCGAGCACCACCAGCAGGTCGATGCCAGCCAGCGCGTCGAGCAGTTCCATGCCCGCCGTGCCACCGTCGATCACCTCCACGCCGTCGGGCAGCGCATGGCGCTCGCGCAGCGCGAGCGCCGCATGCACGCCGACGCCTTCGTCGCACAGGATGGTGTTGCCGATGCCCAGCACCACCACGCGGCGCGGGCGGCTCGCGACGGGCGCAGCAGCGCTGCCCACGCTCACCGCCGCCGTCGCTTCACTTGGCCTGCACGGTGATGGCACTGCCGTTCTCCGTGTCGGTCAGGTGGATGGCGCAGGCGATGCACGGGTCGAACGAGTGCACGGTGCGCAGCACCTCCAGCGGCTTCTCCGGGTCGGCCACCGGGTTGTCGACCAGCGAGGCCTCGTAGGGGCCGGCCTCGTCCTTCTCGTTGCGCGGGCAGGCGTTCCAGGTCGAGGGCACGACGCACTGGTAGTTCTTGATCTTGCCGTCCTCGATCACCACCCAGTGCGACAGCGCGCCGCGCGGTGCCTCGTGGTAGCCCTGGCCGGTGATCTCGCCCTTGGGGAAGGTGGGCTTGTTGTAGGTCTTGACGTCACCCTTGGCGATGTTGGCCACGAGCAGGTTCCACTGGTCGGCCAGCATGTCGACCTGCACCGCGCAGGACACCGCGCGGGCCGCATGGCGGCCGATGGTGGAGTGCATGGCGTCGAGCCCGACCTTGGTCTTGGCCAGCGCCGAGACGGTGTCCAGCGCCGCGGTGGCGTACTTCTTCGTCGGCTCGTGCCCGGCGGCCAGCATGCACAGCACGCGCGCCAGCGGACCCACCTGCGCCGGCTTGCCGTAGAAGGTGGGGGACTTCAGCCACGAGTACTTGCCGTCGTCCTTGAAGTCGGTGTACTGGGGCTTGGTTTCCCCCTTGTACGGGTGCAGGGCCGCCGAGCCTTCGTACCAGGAGTGCTTGGCGCTCTCGGCCACGCCCTTGACCCAGAACTCGTCGGAGAAGGTCTTGATGGGCTTGAACGAATCGAGGCTGCGGTTCTCGATGTAGCCGCCGGGCAGCGCAAACTGGGTGCCCTTGGTGTCCAGCGGGATGTCGGGCACCGCCAGGTAGTTCGTGACGCCGGCGCCGTACTTGGTCCAGTCGGCGTAGAACGCGCCGACGGCCGCCACGTCGACGAGGTAGACGTTCTTGACGAAGTCGGCCAGCTCGTCGATGTAGCCCTTGATGGCCATCAGCCGCTCGACGCCCAGCGCCGACTGGCTGTCGGTGGAGATGGCGTTGGAGACACCGCCCACAGCCACGTTCTGGATGTGCGGTGTCTTCGAGCCCAGGATCGAGACGATCTTGTTGGCGCGGCGCTGGATGTCGAGCGCCTGCAGGTAGTGCGCCACCGCCAGCAGGTTCACCTCCGGCGGCAGCTTCATCGCCGGGTGACCCCAGTAGCCATTGGTGAAGATGCCCAGCTGCCCGCCGGACACGAATCCGGCCAGGCGCTCCTTGACCGCCCGCATCTCGAACTTGCCGTTGCCGTGCCAGGACGACAGGCTCTCGGCCAGGCGGGCGGTGGCGTCCGGATCGGCCTTCAGTGCCGAGGTCACGTCCACCCAGTCCAGCGCAGACAGGTGATAGAAGTGCACGATGTGGTCGTGCACCGCGTGGGCAAGGATGATGAGGTTGCGGATGTACTGCGCGTTGAGCGGCACTTCCATCTGCAGCGCGTTCTCGACCGCGCGCACCGAGGCGATGGCGTGCACCGTCGTGCACACGCCGCAGATGCGCTGCGTGATCGCCCAGGCGTCGCGCGGGTCGCGGCCCAGCAAGATGAGCTCGACGCCGCGCCACATCTGGCCCGACGACCAAGCCTTCTTGACGCGGCCGCCGTCGACGTCGACGTCGATGCGCAGGTGACCTTCGATGCGGGTGATGGGGTCGATCGTGATGCGTTGTGCCATGGTCGGCTCCAGGAAGATGTGCTCAGCGCGCGCCCGGCTGCTCGGCAGGCAGCACCGGGAAGCGGCGGACGATGACGATGTAGGCCAGGATCTCGAAGGCGATCAACCCGACGGTGACCAGCAGTTCCGGCAGCGAGGGAAAGTAGTGCCAGCCCTCGCCGGTCATGTAGCCGACGAGGAAGCCGTTGATGCGCAGCAGCATGCCGCCGGCCATCAGCAGGACGGCCCCCAGGAACAGGCGTGCCGGTTGCATCCGCGACGCAGCCGGGCCCAGCAACAGCGCGGGCACGACGAAGCAGGCCATCTCGACCCAGAACCAGAACGCCTGCGCGGTGGCCGCGAACGCGGTGCCCAGCGCGCCGCGCAGCAGCAGGTCGGCCACCCGCACCACCAGGTAGGCCAGCAGCAGCTTGTGCATGATGCCGCACACCCGTGCCAGCACCGGCGTCTCGAGCGGGCGCTTGAAGCCCACGGCCGACAGCGTGGCCTCGAAGATGACCACCGCAAAACCCAGCGTGATGGCCGTCATCAGGTACTGCAGCGGCAGCAGCCAGCCGGCCTGCCACAGCGGATGCACCTGGTAGCCGAACACCACCAGCAGCGAGCCCAGCGAGCTCTGGTGCATGGTGGGCAGCAGCACGCCCAGCGCGATGAATACGAACAGCACCTTGCTCAGCTTGCGCTTGAGATCGCCCAGGCCGATCTTGTCCATGAAGGCCGGTGCGAACTCGATCCACATCACCACGATGTACGCGGCAATGCACAGCGCCACCTCGAACATCACCGAGTTGACCTGCGCAAAGCTGGGCCAGAAGATGTGCCAGAAGTTCCACCAGCGGCCCAGGTCGAAGATCACCGACACACCGGCCAACGTATACCCGAACAGGCTGGCCAGCAGGGCCGGTCGCACCAGCGGGTGGTATTCGCCCCTGTTGAAGATGTAGGCCAGCAGCGCCATGGCGTAGCCGCCGCAGGCGAAGGCCGATCCCACCACCACGTCGTAGGCGATCCAGATGCCCCAGGGATAGCCGTCGTTCAGATTCGTGACCGCGCCCAGTCCCTGGGTGAAGCGCACGACCAGCACGCCCAGTGCACCCAGCGCCAGGGCGGCCAGCACGACGGTGACCGGCGTGACCAGCGGCCCGCCGAGCGGCCGCGGCGCGGCATGCGATGCGTCATGCGCCATGCGAGTCTCCTTGTTCACCGTCCTCGGGCTTCACGTTGCGCTTGGCCACCCAGGTCAGTGCCCCGAGGAAGGCCACCGGCAACACCAGGCCGCCATACAGCGTGTGCTGCAGGGTCTCGGACTGCGACGCAAACGAGGTTTGCGGCAACGCCGGGTAGCCCAGCTTCTCGAACGACACCCCGGCGAGCATCATCATCTGGGTGCCGCCGACTTCCTTCTCGCCGTAGACGTGGTCCACGTACTTGGCCACCGGCGCCTCGTAGCTCTGGTCGGGCCCGCCGAGCCGTCCGCGCGGAAACTGCGTGGGCGTGCCGGGTTTGAGCGCCTTGCGGCGCGCGATCTCGGTCTTGATGTCGCTGACCTTGCCGAACAGCGTGGCGCCCGTGGGGCAGACCTCGGCGCAGGCCGCGTACTTGCCTTCGGGCCAGCGGTGCTGGCACAGCTGGCACTTGCTGATCACCGGGGTGGCCGAGTCGTAGGTGAAGCGCGGCACCCCGAACGGGCAGGCCGCCACGCAGTAGCGGCAGCCGATGCAGGCATCCTTGTTGTAGCTGACGACGCCGGTCTTTTCGTCCTTCTTCATCGCCTTGACCGGGCAGGCCGAGACGCAGGACGGGTCGACGCAATGCAGGCAGGACTTCTTCGAGAAGGCGTAGCCGTTCTCCTCGCGGTCCTTCACCTCGGGTGTGCCGTTCTTGTAGACCTTGATGACGTTGAGCGTCTTGCCGGAGATGTCCAGCGGGGTGTCCCACAGCGCGTCGGCGGTGGACACCTCCACGGGCATGCCGTTGGCTTCCTTGCAGGCCGCCACGCACGCCTTGCAGCCCACGCACAGGGTGGAGTCGAACAGCAGGCCCACCGCGTCGGGCGAGAGTTCCTTGTTGCCGCGCGCGGCGGCCGGGCAGGCGGCCGAGCCGGCGGCCACCGCGGCGCCGGCGGCCTTGAAGAAGGAGCGCCGGTCCATGGTCATTCTTCCCTGGCCGGCTGCGACTGCGCGGTGCCGGTCTTGCCCAGGTTCTTGGTCATCATCGCGGTGGCACCGGCCGCAGCCCCGGCAATGGCCGCCAGCGCAGCCGCAGCCGCGAAACTGGTCTTGCCCTGCTGTTCCACCACGTTGGGGTAGGACGCCGGCGGCATCATGCCGCGCAGCTGCGCAACGGTGTGGATGGGCTTGGTGAAGCCCACGCCCTGCTCACTGCAGCCGATGCACGGGTGGCCGCAGGCCACCGGCCAGTTCGACTCGCCGACATCGCCGAAGCCGATGGTCGAGCAGTTGGCATAGGTCTCGGGGCCTTTGCAGCCCAGCTTGTACAGGCAGTAGCCTTTGCGGTGGCCGTCGTCGCCGAACTCGAGCGCAAACCGCCCGGCATCGAAGTGCGCGCGCCGCTCGCAGTGCTCGTGAATGATGCGGCCGTAGGCGAAAGTCGGCCGCCCGAGCTTGTCGACCGCCGGCAGCGAGCCGAAGGTGAGGAAGTGCACCACCGTGGCCAGGAAGTTGTACGGGTTGGGCGGGCAGCCCGGTATGGTCACCACCGGCTTGCCCAGCACCTGCGCCACGCCGGAGGCGCCCGTGGGGTTGGGGTCGGTCGATGGCATGCCGCCCCAGGACGCGCACGAGCCGATGGCGATCACCGCCGCGGCGTCGGCGGCGCACTCCTTGACGAGGTCCACCGCGGTACGACCACCGACCTTGCAGTAGATGCCGTTCTGCTTGGTCGGGATCGCGCCCTCGACGACCAGCACGTACTTGCCCTTGTTCTCCTTCATCGCCGTCTTGCGCGCGGCCTCTGCCTGGTGCCCCGCGGCCACCATCAGCGTCTCGTGGTAGTCCAGCGAGATGGTGTCCAGGATCAGCTTCTCGAGCGTGGGGTGCTCGGCGCGCAGCAGCGACTCGCTGCAACCGGTGCACTCCTGGAAGTGCAGCCAGATCACCGAAGGGCGACGCGCCTTCTCGACGGCCTTGGCAATGGCCACGTCGCTGCCGGCGCCCAGGCCCAGGGTGGTGGCGGTGGCCGCACAGAACTGCGTGAATTCGCGCCGCGAAATGCCCAGCCGGCGCTCGATGACGTCGGCCGACGCCTGGATGTCGTGGATGTGTTCTTCGCCCATGGGTGCTCCTCGCTCGGCCCCGGGGTGACAAGGGGCCGACCGGTCGCACTCAAGTTCCATGCCAGGCCGGATTCGGGCGGGTCTCGTTGAAAATCAACAGGTTACGGACGGGTCGGCGAGCGATCCGGGCAAACCCGGGGCGCCCTTGTGTCCGCCGCGACCGCAGAACTGCAAAGTCTCCTTCCACCCTGCCGTGCAGCAAAAAGGCCCTGCGGCGATCGCTCGCCGCAGGGCCAACCGGAGGCACTCGAACAGGTTGCACCTGCCGCCCGGGCGGGAAGGGCCGCCCCGGCCGGCGGGGGTGACTCAGCGCACCTTGCCCGCCTTCCAGGCGTTCAGCAGGGCGTCATAGGCGATGGTTTCACCCTTGGGCTTCTCGTTGGCCAGCTTGGCCCACGGGGCGCCCTTGTCGGACAACCACTTCTTCGGGTCTTCCTTCTTGTTGAGCTTGGGCGCGCACTGCGCCATGCCGGCGCGCTCCAGGCGCGCCAGCACCTGGTCCATCTCGTCGGCCAGGTTGTCCATCGCGGCCTGCGGCGTCTTCTCGCCGGTCACCGCCTGGGCCACGTTCTTCCACCACAGCTGGGCCAGCTTGGGGTAGTCGGGTACGTTGGTGCCGGTGGGCGTCCAGGCCACCCGTGCCGGGCTGCGATAGAACTCCACCAGGCCACCGAGCTTGGGCGCCATATCGGTCATGGCCTTGCTCTGGATGTCGCTCTCGCGGATCGGCGTCAGGCCAACGATGGTCTTCTTCAGCGACGTGGTCTTGGCCGTGATGAACTGTGCGTACAGCCAGGCGGCAGCCGTGCGGTTGGCGTCGTGGCCCTTGAAGAAGGTCCAGGATCCGACGTCCTGGTAGCCGTTCTGCATGCCCTGCTTCCAGTACGGCCCATTGGGGCCAGGTGCCATGCGCCATTTCGGCGTGCCGTCGGCATTGACCACCGGCAGGCCCGGCTTGGTCATGTCGGCAGTGAAAGCCGTGTACCAGAAGATCTGCTGCGCGATCTGCCCCTGCGCGGGCACCGGACCCGCCTCGCCGAAGGTCATGCCGGTGGCTTCCTTGGGCGCGTACTTCTTCATCCAGTCGACGTACTTCGTGAGCGCGTAGACCGCCGCCGGCGAGTTGGCTGCACCGCCGCGGGCCACGCTGGCACCGACCGGCGCGCACTTCTTGTCGTCCACGCGGATGCCCCACTCGTCGACCGGCACGCCATTGGGGATGCCCTTGTCGGCGGTGCCGGCCATCGACAGCCAGGCGTCGGTGAAGCGCCAGCCCAGCGACGGATCCTTCTTGCCGTAGTCCATGTGACCGTAGATGGCCTTGCCGTCGACTTGCTTCACGTCGTTGGTGAAGAAATCGGCAATGTCTTCGTAGGCACTCCAGTTCAGCGGCACGCCCAGGTCGTAGCCGTACTTCGCCTTGAACTTGTCCTTAAGGTCCTGGCGCGCAAACAGGTCGGCGCGGAACCAGTACAGGTTGGCGAACTGCTGGTCCGGCAGTTGGTAGAGCTTGCCGTCGGGTGCGGTGGTGAAACTGGTGCCGATGAAGTCCTTGAGGTCCAGCCCGGGGTTGGTGTACTCCTTGCCCGCACCGGCCATGTAGTCGGTGAGGTTCATGATCTTGCCGTAGCGCCAGTGCGTGCCGATGAGGTCGGAGTCGCTGATCCAGCCGTCGTAGATGCTCTTGCCCGACTGCATGCTGGTCTGCAGCTTCTCGACCACGTCGCCTTCCTGGATCAGGTCGTGCTTGACGGTGATGCCGGTGATCTCGGCGAATGCCTTGGCCAGCGTCTTGCTTTCGTATTCGTGGGTGGTGATGGTCTCGGAGACGACCGAGATCTCCTTGACACCCTTGGCCTGCAGCTTCTTGGCCGCTTCGATGAACCACTTCAGCTCGGCCATCTGCTGGTCCTTGCTCAGCGTGGACGGCTGGAACTCGCTGTCGATCCACTTCTTGGCCTCGGCTTCCCCCGCCATGGCCTGGCCGCCCAGCGCCGCGGCGGCGGCCAGTGCGAGCGCGCGATAACGCAGCTTCATTGCTCTATCTCCTCGTGTGGCTTCCCCGTGTGCAGTGAGGGTCACTGCGGCCCCGGGGAAGCTCCGGGCCGCAACCCAAGTCCGATACGCCCTAGCCTCGCCGCATCACGAGACCGAGCACGCCCATCGACAGCACGAAGCTGACCCACACGCTGGGTTCGCTGTCGAGCGCGAACCACTCGGCGAACTTGCCGGCCAGGCCAACGAAGGCGAGGTTGATGTAGGCCGCGCTGAGCAGCCCGATGAACAGCCGGTCACCACGCGTGGTGGCGATCGGCAGGAACCCCTTGCGCTTGACCGTGGGCGACTTGATCTCCCACACGGTCATGCCCACGAGGGCGAGTGCGATGCAGCTGAAAAACACGGCCACGGGCGTGGTCCAGACCATCCAGTCGAACATCACACCCTCCCCATCGCGAAACCCTTCGCGATGTAGTGCCGCACGAACCAGATCACGATCGCGCCCGGCACGATGGTCAGGGTGCCCGCCGCAGCCAGCACCGCCCAGTCCATGCCCGAGGCCGATACCGTGCGGGTCATCGTGGCCACGATGGGCTTGGCGTTCACCGACGTCAGCGTGCGCGCCAGCAGCAACTCCACCCAGCTGAACATGAAGCAGAAGAAGGCCGCCACCCCCACGCCCGCCTTGATCAACGGCAGGAAGATCGTGAGGAAGAAGCGTGGAAACGAGTAACCATCGATATAGGCCGTCTCGTCGATCTCGCGCGGAATGCCGCTCATGAAGCCTTCCAGGATCCACACCGCCAGCGGAACGTTGAACACCAGATGCGCCAACGCCACCGCCAGATGGGTGTCCATCAGCCCCAGCGTGGTGTAGAGCTGGAAGAACGGCAGCAGGAACACCGCCGGCGGCGTCATGCGGTTCGTCAGCAGCCAGAAGAACAACTGCTGGTCGCCCAGGAACGAGTAGCGACTAAAGGCGTAGGCCGCCGGCAACGCCACCGTGATCGAGATCACCGTGTTGATCGCCACGTAGACCAGGCTGTTGATGTAGCCCGAGTACCACGACGCATCGGTGAAGATCGTGCGGTAGTTCTCCCAGGTGAAGTCGCGCGGCCAGAGCGAGAAGCTCGCCAGGATCTCCTCGTTGGTCTTGAAGCTCATGTTGACCATCCAGTAGATGGGCAACAACGCGAACACCAGGTAGGCCAGCAGGAACACGTGGCGCTTGCGCCAGCGGCGATCATTCATGGCCAGCCTCCGCCTGCGCGCCAGCACCGACGCGCTGCATCCAGTTGTAGAGGATGAAGCACACCAGCAAGATGATGAGGAAGTAGATCAGCGAGAACGCGGCCGCCGGCCCGAGATCGAACTGGCCGACGGCCTTCTGCGTCAGGTACTGCGACAGGAACGTCGTCGCGTTGCCCGGCCCGCCGCCGGTGAGGACGAAGGGCTCGGTGTAGATCATGAAGCTGTCCATGAAGCGCAGCAGCACGGCGATCATCAGCACGCCGCGCATCTTGGGCAGCTGGATGTATCGGAACACCGCCAACTTGCTCGCACCGTCGATGCGCGCGGCCTGGTAGTAGGCGTCGGGGATGCTGCGCAGGCCGGCATAGGCCAGCAGCGCCACCAGCGGTGTCCAGTGCCAGATGTCCATCACCAGCACCGTGAGCCAGGCATCGCGCGGGCTGCCGGTATAGCTGTACTCGATGCCCAGGCGCTGCAGCGTGGCCCCGAGCAGTCCGATGTCGGCGCGGCCGTAGATCTGCCAGATCGTGCCCACCACGTTCCAGGGAATCAGCAGCGACAGCGCCACGATCACCAGCGTGGCGGAGGCCTTCCAGCCGGCGGCCGGCATGGACAGCGCCAGCGCGATGCCCAGCGGGATCTCCACCAGCGGCAGCACCGCCGAAAACGCCACGCACAGGAACACCGGCAGCACCAGCCACCAGGCCTTCTGGTTCAGCGGCTTCATGCGCCAGCCTCCGCGATCAGGCGCTCGTCGGCGCCGTAGTAGCACGTGTGCGGGCCGGCCACCTGCAACCACACGGTCTGGCCCGACTGCGGCACCGTCCGTTCGCGCGGCAGCCGCGCACGCAGCACGACGGTCGCACCGTCCGCACCCGATACGTGGGCCTGGAGCAGCCAGTAAGTGCCGAT
>JAKLLB010000094.1 GCA_023150345.1 Aquabacterium sp. | reverse complement strand
TCCTGGACAACTTGCGGGTGCATCACGCCAAGCCCGTGAAAGCCTGGCTGGCCGAGCACGCCGATGCGATCGAAGTGTTCTACCTGCCCAGCTACAGCCCCGAGCTCAACCCCGACGAGATGGCCAACGCCGACATCAAGCAGGCGGTGACGACGCTGGCGCCAGCCCGAGCGGATTCGCAAGTACTTCGAACATGATCCTGTTCGCTATGCGGCTTGATTCAAGTTCGTTGATGCCGGCTCAATAGCATGGTCGGATCTGGGCCAGAACGGGGCGCCCCGCGCGCGCGGGGGTTGAAGGCCCTTCCAGCGGTCAGGTGTTGGCGGTCGATCGGGCGCCCCGCGCGCGCGGGGGTTGAAGGAAGTTCCGTCTTGAGGCAATTGCGCGCGAATGAGGGAGCCCCGCGCGAGTGGGGGTTGAAGGAAAGCGAGTACCCTGGGCCAACCCGCGGGCACGGGCGCCCCGCACGAGCGGGGGTTCAAGGACCGCGGGGGCCGGCCCAGCGCCAACCGGCAGGCGCACCCCGCGCGAGCGGGAGTCAAACGCCACGCTGGGCGCGCACGACAGCCAAGGCATCCATGCCAGCCGTCAGCGTACGCACCTGGCCCTTGATGACACTGCCAGGCCCTGGCTGTAGCTGGCCGCAGTACACGTCACCGTGAACCACCGAAGCGCCGCCGAGCGTCAGGGCGGTGCGAGCAATCACCGGCCCTTCTACGGTACCTAAGACCACGACGCGCCGGCCACTGACAATTCCACGCACGATGCCCGTCTTGTCCACCACCACGGTGCCGGTGTCAGGAGGTCCGTCGTCATTGATCAGCAGGTCGCCCGTGATCTCGCCGCGAACGTAAACACCCTCAGCGCCCTCGATGGAACCCTGCACACACATCCCGGCCGCGATCATCGTCGTGATGCGTTCGTTGACGGGGTGGACGATGACTGTGGTCCGCGCAGCAGACGAGGAAGAGCTTGACGTTGCCATGTTGGAGTCCAGGCTTGCCACTATGGGGCACCAGGGGGAGGCGATGACAGCACCAGCGCACCGCGATCGGTGTCCACCTGATGCCTATCGGGGTGGATGGCCAGCACACGCGAACCATCGGGCAACAAGGCGCCGAGTTTGACCTCGGCCTGCACTCGCCGCTGCTCATCGAACACGACGACGGCCGATGGGGTCAGCGCCAGGATGCCACTGCGCCCGTAGACAGCCGTGCGCACCGTGGCGGCCGAGGGTGAGCTGGAGGCGGGGCCACCCGAAGGAGGAGCGCGACGATCCTCCGACAGCGCCACGATAGAGTTCATTGCAGCCGATGCACCGCGCGCAGCGGGAGCGGCCGGGCCGCTACGCCCCGACGAGGCATTCACACGGCGGGCCACCGCACCGGCACTCGCCACACCCGACCCTGATGCAGCGCCACCCGGAATCGCGATCGCGGCAGCGGCTGAAGCCGCTTGCAGCACTGCCCGGGGAACTGGGGCCGGGCGCCCGGGGCCGAGTTGGTCGGCGCGCGGCTCGGCCACCATCGGCACGTCAGGCCGCGCCGAGATGGGGTTGTCGAAGCGCGCGGGCGGAGCATCTTGCGGCTCCGGCCCCGCGCCCAACCACCAAACGCCCACCACGAACACCACGAACACCACGACAAGAACGCCGCAAGCGCGGAGAATGATCGTCCAACGGGACCGCGCACGCCTACCGGACGCGCCAGGATCACGCTCAGCCGCAACCGGGCCTGCCGGCAGCCCCGAAGCCGCTCGAGCGACGCCGGGCTCTGAACGCGCGTCTTGCCCAGCGTCAGCCACGGCGGGCTGCTCAGATCCCGCGGCCGAGACCTGCGAGGAAGCGGGTAGCACTTGGCCCGCAGGCGCCGGCGCAGCCAGGTCGAGCACCATTTCGGTCGCGCCGATGATCATGCGCTCGACGGCATCGAACGCTCTCGGCGCGGACCGCGCATCAGATTCAGGCATGACCACGATTTTGCGGCAACAGCTAAACCGCTGTGGTGTGCCCAGGTGCGTCAGGCGTCACGGCTTTGGGCGCCAGCCGCAACCCACTGACGCGCACACCCCGCGCGGGCACCGCAACGCGCACGGGCGCCGTCGCCACCGCACCCGCGGCGGCCGACACTCCACCGCTCGCGGCCTGTGCAGCGCCGGCGCCGGCACTTTCGACCAAACCGTCGGTGAGGTCGGCCGCGGTGCCGGTCTCGTCGCCATCAGCGGCGTAGAACTCATGCATCAGGGCACCCTCGGTTTCGTCACACGACAACGCCCCGTTGGCCAAACCGGCGCGCACGACCGCTTCGTGAGCCGCCACATCGAGGCCATCGGCCTGCATTTGCTGCGCATGCGTGCGGGCACGCTGCGCGGCCTCAGCCAGGCCAACGCCATCGAGTTGCAGATCGACGAAGTGGAACTGCGACCACATCGAGCCCGAAGTCGTGCGCGTGCGCAGCACGAGCTTGAACGGCACACCGGTCAAGCGCCCCCCGAACAACGCCCAATAGCGCGCTAGACGCGCCTCGAAGTTGCGCAGCGTATTGAAAGACGATGACCGCAATACGAAGACATTGTCCGGGTCGGCCTGGCCGCTGACCTGGACATTGATGCGACCGAAGAACTTGCACCGCACACCCCCTTCCTGAGCAAACGTGCAGTTGGCCGCGCCGGGGCATGCCACATCCAGCGCCTCACCGCTGGGCCCCAGGCGGCGTGCGCGGGCATTGCCGACTGAGGCACACACCGGACGGCGCGACCGCAGGTCGAAGGCCTCCAGGCGCGAACGCACGATGAGATCAGGAGAGTCGTAGGGCATGAGGACCGGGATCTCGCGCAGCTTCTTCTCGCCGCTTGCACCGACAGCCTGCGCGCGAGCTGCGAAGACCCTGCCATGCATCGGATGCAGCAACCACTCGCCGCGACGACGGCGCACCAGGTGAGTGATGCGGAACTGGTCGTCGCGCACGGGCACCACGCGGCCGTCGCCATCGTCATCGAGATGACCGATACGGATCGTTCCAAGCTCGACCGGCGAGTAGAGCATCCCGGGCATCGAGTACCGCAAGAGCGCCGAGTGCTCGCTCCAGGCAACGGCCGCGGCGGATGCGGGAGCCGCAACGCCCGCGCCGACCAGACTGGCCGCACCAACTGGCGAGACGGACTCGGGCGCCTGCGGGGCGAGTTCGGCGGCAGCCGCAATGGGGGTCGGTGGTGTGTTCATGAGAACCATCATCCGGGTCAGGCGCGCACGTGCAAGCCCGCGCCGGACACCAACAATCCGGGGGCTGCGCCCAATCGGCCAGGCGCGTAGCGTTTGAGCACGTCCGGCGGTGCGCGCGCGGCCTCAGAGGCGATGCGTGAGGCCGTTCTGGTCCAGCCAAAGCAGCATCATCGGGTCTACGACCTCCCAGCCTTGGCTCTTGGCGATGAGGCCTTTTGCCTGAAGGCTCTTGAGCGCACGATCCACCGTAGATGACGCGATGGCCTGCGCCGGCATCGAGCCGGATACCGTGGCCATCTGGCTGGCGATCCACTCGCGGCTGGCGCTCGAAGTCGGCGGCTCACCTGCGGCCACCAACCGAAGGGTCAACTGCTGCGTGTGGGTCAAGTCCGCCCAGGCCGCGGCCCACAGGGTGCGAGCCTTGGGACTGAGCATGCTCTTGAGCGCGTCCTCGTGGTTCAGTCTCGGGTCGCTGAGCATGGCGCCGATGACCTGGAGGAAGGGGGCCGGCTGGTGGCCGCAGCGCTCCAGCAGGTTCATGGCCATGACCTGGTTCAGGTCGCGCTGGGTGGCGGCGGCGAACTTGGCGGCCACGTGCCCCACGAAATCCTCGCGCAACAGGTGATAGGGCTCGGCGACCGCGAACTGGAAGAGCGGGGCGCGGCTGGAGCTGAACATGCGCAGCAGCGCCGCTTCGTTCGAGCCGCTGAAAACGGCGCCTACTCGGTCGCTGGCCTGGGTGAGGGCCGCGCGCAGGCCTGCCGACATGTTGTCTGCGGTGTCGACCTCGGCGATGGCCTGGAACTCGTCAAAGAGCAGGGCCACGTTCTGGCTCGAGGCTTCCAGCAGCATGGTCAGCAAGGCGTCGAAGCGCAAGGTTGGGCTGTCGGGCAGCGTGCGCACGCCCAAGTCACCCAGGTCGACCGCGAAGCCCGCTATCGACACCTTCTTGACGGGCGTCTTGGCAGCGCGCGCGCCGCGTTTGCCGGGGCTGAGCAGGATTCCTTCCAGGGCTTTGGTGAGCGCGTGGTTGATGCTGGCGATCGGGTCCTTGCGATCAGCCCAGCACTCGACATAGACGGGCAGCAGGCCGCGGCGCTCAAGCTCGGGGATGAGCTCACTGCGCAGCAATGTGGTCTTGCCCGTCTGCCGCGGGCCGAACATCGCAATGCGCTGGTGCTGCTCCAGGCGCTGGGCCAAGCCGGCGACCAGCTTGGGCCGCTCGAAGTGCCACTGCGAACCCAAGTCGAGCATGGGGTCCCCCCGATTCCTGCGTTTCCGTATGGAGCGAATGATACGCTGCATATGGAAATCCCGGAAATGCCGACTCAACCAGCACTCTCGGCTGCCGTTGCCAGAGACTCGAGCGGAGCCAGATGGACAGCCAGTGGACCGACCGAACTTGACCTGTCAGGTGGCCTGTGGGAACATCACCGCCGCCTGCTGCGGCAAGCAGCCTTTCATCCGTGCCAGAGGGTGTTGCAGTCCTCTGGCAGACCGCCTGGGCGCCAACATGGCGCCGCGCGCGACGTGTGTCGCGCAAAGGTGGTGTGCACGTGCGCCCGCGCGCAGCACAGATCCAAACCGACCAAGCCTGACGGGTTGCCCCTGTGGCCACGCCCAACGCAGCACTTCACCGCTGCGCTTGCGCTGACCGCTGCGGCAACCGGTTTCGCGCCTGCATCGCCCGATGCACGCAGCCGCGCCCAACGCGGCATCTCAACCAACGCCTGCCGGCGCGATAGCGTCCGCAGGGCGCCTCGCGCATGCCGGCCTCGAAGGAGCCCCCATGCCGAACAACACCGGCACCCCGAACGATGAGCGCGTCCAGGCCACACTGGTTGCACAAGCACGCCTGCTGGCTGCCGACCCCGACCGGGGCGACGCAATCGCTTTGGCACTGAAAAACTCGCTGCCAACGCTCACGCAGTGGGCAAATGCGGCGCGACCGGACTTGCACGTCGAGCACGACCACTACCAGGAGGACGCTGTCGCCGCCAGCGTGGTCGAAGCCTGGCGCGAACATCGCGTGCGCTGGCTGACCGATCCAGCCCTGGCAGGCAGCGTCTACGACGTCCTGGTCGATCACTTCCTGCAGACGCAGTCGCTGTTCACAGGCAGCGACGGCTTGGACGATGAGTCCATCCTCGATCGCAAGATCGACCGCCAACGCGTGGGCGCACGACTGCACCGCATGGCCCGGCTGATCTTCGGCGACCATCACGCCCAGGGCTACGAACTGTTGGCGCAACACCTGGTGGGTCAGACCATACAACTGACGATGGCGGGCCTGCAGACCGACATCCGCAGCGCACTGAGCCACACCTGGGCCGAGTTCGTCTACGTGCCTGGCTGGGACGGGCACAGCGTCGACGACATGATCTACAACCTGGGCATCCGCACGCGCCATTGGGGCTTCTCACCCACGATGGACGAGTTGGTGCCCAGCACCGGACTGGCGAACGTGCTGCGCTGGCTGAACATCGGCACCGATGATCTGTTCGC
This sequence comes from Aquabacterium sp., assembly GCA_023150345.1. Taxonomy (GTDB): domain Bacteria; phylum Pseudomonadota; class Gammaproteobacteria; order Burkholderiales; family Burkholderiaceae_C; genus Pseudaquabacterium. Next base: position 9,056 of record JAKLLB010000094.1, on the reverse strand, counting down.
CGCGTGCCTTCGTGAGCGCCCGGGCGAGGCCGCCAAGCTCGCCGAGAGCCTGGCCGGCTGGCGTGTCGAGCGCCGCTGCGACGAGCCGACGCTGCTGCGACCCTCGGACCTGATCGGAGTGATGGAGAACTCGCGCACCGATTGCGTCGCCATGTACCACTGCGAGATCAACCTCGCGCAGTTGCTGGACGCGCCGCTGGGTGCACCGCTTCGGCTGGCGACTCGACAAGGAAAGATCCACATCGGGCTGCACGACCCGATCAACGGCGCGGGTTACATGGACACCTGGCCCGGGGAGGTCGTGATTCCGGCCGACGCCACCGGCTTTGGCTGGGTAGGGCGCTGGCCCCACGGGATCGACAAGACCTATGGGCTCGTGCGCTCGGCCCTGCGCGCCGAAGTACGGCCACTGGCGCAGCAAGCCGCGCCCACGTGCAAGCCCCCGGCCGAGCCCGACGCGCAAGCCTTGGCCGAGCGGTTCCGCCTGCGCATGGCGATGAGCCTGCCGCTGGACAAACGTCAGGTTATAGACCGAGGCAACCAAGCGGCCGGTCTCGATTCGATCGTGTGCACGAGCCACGACGCAGTCGACGCCAACCGCGTGATGGCCGAGGCCTTCGCCGAAGTAGTCGGTCACCCGAGTCGCCCCGACAGCGACGACGACGCGCGGCTATGGAACCGCGCCTGGCTCCTGGCCAAGCGCGCGGGCTTCGCGCAGCCACTCAAGCCGCGCTGAGACACGCGGCACGGGCACGCCACCGGCGCGCCCGCTGTGCGCCATACCCCAACCCGGGCCGCCCTGCAGCAGCCCCGCCAGCACCGCTTGGTGCCGGCGCAAGCGCCGCCCCGCTGCGAGGGCGGCGCTTGCGCGGGCGTCGACCACGCCGAGGTTTCCCCTTGCGCGCCCCAGGCGCGCAAGCCCGCCGTGCCCAGCACGGTCTGTCACAAGGAGACCAACATGGCATCTGCCACGTTGTTCCAACCCATCGGGCGCCACGAGTACGTGGTCGCGGTGTGGTTCGAACGCGACCGGAGGAACATCCGGCTCGAAACCCCGAACGGCCGCACAGTCTTCGACCTCTGGGACGAGGCCGTCGACGACGCGATCGAGAGCGGCTACCTCACGACGCCGCGCCACCCACGACCCAGCCAAGTCGACTGGCAGCCGCACGCGGTGTCCTACGCAATCGCCATGGGGCTGATCGCAGATCCCGGCCAAACAAGGCTGGTGCGGTGATGCTCAACGCGCTGGAAACCTACGCCGAGTGCGGCCGCCGAGCTGCACGCGCCCTCAACCAGGGCGACGGCTGTCGCTACAGCTTCGAGCACAACTGGTTCCGCCGCGCAATCGGCCTCGAAACCGCAAGCGACCGCCCACAGGCCAACAAGGCCTACGAAAGCGGCTTCGCCGCAGCGCGAAACGCTCCCCAACCGGAGCCGTTCCGCTGAACCCCAAGGACACATCCATGAACAACATCATGACAGGCGTCATCGACGCCATGGCCGCGCGCATCGCGGCGCCTGAGACCGCGTTCTACACACACTTCCTGGACGACTTTCGCGTCCACGACGTCCGCGAGATCACGCTGTGGGGTTCTCCCAAGGCACAGTGGATCTGGCTGGTCTACGAAAGCGGCACGCACCTGGCCCGGCTGGGTGTCGATGCCAAGCAAGTCGAGCTGGCACACGCCTTTCTCGACGTCAACGAGTACCGGCTACGTGCCGACCCGCCCACCGCGCGGCTGTATCACGTGCACGGAGACGGCCGCATCGAGGAGATCACCGCCGAGCGAGCGCGCGCGATGGTCGATCAGCCTTCAGGCTACGTTCGCCGGGGCTGCCACATCCTGCGGCGTACAGGCGGCGAACACCTTGAAGTGGTCGCGAGCGCGCGCATCACCTGGGATCGCGGCATGGCCCGCACGCCCGAAGGCACCGTGCACTTCGACACCCCCGAGTTGACGCACGCCGACCCGGCCCAGCGCCTCGAGGACGTCTGCGCGCTGCGGCTGCTGGCCATGACGATGATCGTGGAAGAGCAGGGCACGCTGTTCGCGAGCCCCAAACGCATCGTGATCGATGGCCAGGACATTGGGGACGTCGTCGCCGAGGTTCGCGCCAGATACGCCAAGAGTCGCACGCCGTGCGACAGAGGCCAACGCCGTCTGCAGCAACTGCTGCCTGCCTGACGGAGTCGCCACGTGTTCTGGATGACCTACATGGCCGCCCTGATTGGGCTGCACCTGCCGTCAGCCGCCGCGCCCACGCCGATGGGACTGCTTGTCTGGCGATGCTCGCTCGCCAGCGCAACTGGCTGGGTGTACCAGCTGCAGATACAGCGCCAGCGCGACGGCTCTTATGCGCTGATCGTTCTGGCCCCTCGCGGGACGGCAACGACGCACACGACAGGCCCCTCCCTGCGGGGGGTGCTGCGCGAGGCGTTCGAGTTGCGCGCGCACTTCGATCGCGCCTGCGTGACAACCGCGTACCGCTCATCGCCGCAGCAGCTGCACGGCTGAGACAGCGGGCACGTTTCAACATCGAGCGCGACCCGTCGCCTCGACGCCAGCGCACCGCGCGCCGGCGCAAGCCCCGACCTCATCGGGCCTTGCGCGGGCGTGCGACACGTCAACCCGATCTCGACGGCCCTTGCGCCGCCAAGCATGCGCGCCACTGAGCGCGCCTTTCAACCGCCCGCCGCTCGCGCGGCAGGGTCCCAGCACCCTCCCACATCGAGGAGATCGACATGAAGTCGATGCAGAACACCGGCCGCGAGCAGCGGCGATACAGCGACGCGCTGCAGTTCGCGCGCGAGGCCAACCGCGCGGCCAGCGCGCGGCGCTTCATTGCCCGCGCAAAGGCGCAATGTCGGCGCGCCTGCCGCCGGGCGCAGAACGGCGCCACCCGCCGGCTGGCCGCCGACGCGATGACCGAACTGGCCGGCCTGGCCGCCGACGCCGCGGGGTTCGAGCGCAAGCTCGCCGCGGCCCTGCGCCGCGCGGAGTTCACGGTCGTCGCGGCCCCGGACTTCGGGGCCATTGCGGCCTCGGCCTTCCCGGCCAAGCCAGCCACAGCCATCCGGGAGATCCCGGTGGTTGTGCGACGCGCCGACCGGCGCATCGAGCACCGCGTGCTGCGCCTCGCAGCGTAGCGCGGGATTCTCAAGACAAGGAAGCGGCCCCTCGGGGCCGCTTCTTCTTTGCCCGACGAAAGGACCCCCCATGACGGCGCACCACGCCGACACCCAGGCGGCCACCGGGCCGCCCACCCGCGCTGCCGCGCGGGACATCCCTGCAAGCGACCTCTTCGAAGACGAAGACGCGCTGCCGGTTGTCGCCCTCACGACACCACCAGCCGCGGCCCTTGGGCCCGACCTGAGCCAATATGAGGAGTTCATCGTGTTCTTCTCCGGTGGCAAGGACTCGGTGGCGTGTGCGCTGCACCTGCTTGAGCGCGGTATCGCGCCCGATCGCATCGAATTGCACCACCACATCGTGGACGGCATGGAAGGCTCGGACCTCATGGACTGGCCGTGCACCGAGGCGTACTGCCATGCCTTCGCGCGGGCCTTCGGAATGCGATATGCCACTTCCTGGAAGGTCGGCGGCTTCGAGGGCGAGATGATGCGCAACCACAGCCGCACCGCTCCGATCGCAGTGCCGGGCCCGGGCGGCAAAGCACTGGTCACCGGCGGCGAACGCGGCACGCTCAATACGCGCCGCAAGTTCCCGCAGGTGTCGGCCAACCTGTCGGTGCGCTGGTGTTCGTCGGCCTGCAAGATCGAGGTCGGCGCACGCTACTTCACGACGCATCCGCGCTTTGGCGACGGCCGCAAGCGCCTGGTCATCACGGGCGAACGCGCCGAGGAGTCGAGCGCACGCGCGAGCTACGCCGGCTTCGAGCGGCACCGCACCGATCGGCGTGACGGAAAGCGCACCACGCGCTGGCTTGACCACTGGCGCGCTGTACACGCATGGACCGAGCAAGAAATTTGGTCCATCCTCGAACGCCACCGAGTAACGCCACACCCGGCGTACTGGATCGGCCTGAACCGCGCCTCATGCCAGTTCTGCATCTTCGGCGGCCCGCAGCAGTGGGCCACCATGCGGTTCATGAGTCCGCAGCGGTTCAGGCGCATCGCCGAGCTCGAGACCGAGTTCGGCACCACGATCCACCGCAGCCGCTGCGTCAACGAACAGGCCGACCGCGGCACGGTGCTCGAAGGCGCCAAGACCGCGTGGCGCGACATCGCGCTGTCGCGGCAGTGGACGCTGCCGATGATCAGCCCTGACTGGCAGCTGCCGCCGGGGGCTTACGCACACGGCTGCGCCGGCCCCACTTGACGACAGCGATCGTTCCCGAATCGCACGCACCGCCTCGAGCGGCGCGCTCTCAGACGACAACCTCTGCACAAAGACGCCCGGCCCTCGCGCCGGGCGTCTTTCTAGAGCGGTTTCGATCCAGTCGAAGCGCCATTGCGACTTCGACTGGTGCGCCACATCACGGCGCATCTCAGCCACCTCGGACCCATACGGACCGACACAACCTGGAGGGCACATGCCCAACCACACCTACTACTTTTCGCCCGCCGCTCAGCGAGTTGTGGACATCGCGATGCCAGATGGCACCGGCGCCCACAGCCGCAAGACGCGCGAGCAACTGCTGGCCCTGCACCCAGACCTGCGAACCGGTCCGGCCGAACTGGCGCTGCGCACCATCGAGGACACGTACCTCGAGGCCCCGCGACCTGTCACCGAGGACGACTTCGAGCAGGCCTACGGCGCGCTGCCGCCGCTGCACTCGCGGCACACGGCCCGCGCGCACAGTTTCATGCTCAGCGAGATGCACTACGGCCGGGTAACCCGCATCTACGCGCATCTGCGAGAAAGCGGCACGTACTGGACTCTGCGCGATCGCATCGACGCGACGCACGAGGACATCGAGCGGCGTTGTGAGCTCGCGCTGGCTGGCCAGACCGATGCCACACCGACCCACCGCTGTGACAACGGATGACCGCGGGGTCGACATGCAGCGCACCACGCACCCAACCACATCTTTCAAGGACGGCAACATGCCTCTCACCGTACAGTCCGACACAGAACACGCCCTGCGCAAGTTGCTTGCGCGCGCCGGCATCTCGACAGCAGACGTGCAATCGCGCCGCCTGGACGACATCGACGAGGTCCTCGAGTTCGTCTGCGACGCGCCACCATCGACCTTCATCGGATTCGGCGGTCAGCAAATCTTGCACACGAACCTCGTGCTGTACAGCACCGACGACCCCCACGTTCACCGCATTGAACGCTGCGGTCGCTGGCTGGTGCACTGCGAGATCGAACGCACCGGCTACGACGGCACCTATCGTTTGGCAGGCCAGGCCATCCTGGCTGAGGTCGGTAGCACCCGCGAACGCGCGTTCCTCCTCGCTGCCCTCAAAGGCATTGCCAACGATGCCGCACAGCCGCTGCGCAACATGCGCGTCAACGCCGAGCAAGCTGGGCTTCCCATCGATGCCGCAATCGACAAGGCCATTGCCGGCATGAGCGCTCTTGCACTCGGCCACCGCGAGACGGCGACGATGCGGGCGGCCCTGGAGTTCTGGCAGCGCGAGGGCCAGGGCTCCAGCGGCCACGAACACGACATCGCCGCAGCGGGCGGCTCGCTGCAACCGCTAGGGGCCGACGAGATTGCGCAACTGGTCGCGCGCCTGGCCGGCAGTGCGGAGGCAGGACCAATCGATAAGGCCAGCGACTCGGAAGTGAACCGCGCGCGGCGGTTGTACGCTAATGACAATGTGCAGATCGACGATGGCGCACGCGCCTCGCGCGGCGACGGCATCACCTGGGTGGAAGCCTGGGTGGCACTGGAAGAGCAATGCCATGAATAGCGCGACGCCCGAGCGCCAGGTAGCCGTTCCGGTCGTCCAAGGCCGCAACCGCTTGCGCGGCAACGCGCTGGGCTGGCTCTACGACGACAACCCGGCCTACCCGAGCACCACCGCCCGGGTCCGTGCGGAGCTCGCCACTGCGGCACGCTCCAACGGCGTGGAGCCAACGGACGTCTGGCTGCGCATGGCGCTGGCCCAGTTGCTCGCGATCTTCGATCGCGAGCACTGCCAGCACCGCACCGAGCGCACCGACGGCGTGACCGGATTCGTCTACGACGCCGGGATCGGCGGCGGTGTGCGGCTACTCATGGCCGAGCGCCCAACCCTCGAGCGAGTCGGGCACAGCCTGCCGCGTCTCTTGGAGGCAATGCGATGAGCGCCGCGCTGCGAGGGCCCGGTGCACCACCGGTAATGGTCGTGCCCGTTGGGCGCGAGATCGAACCCGGTCTCCACGTCGAGCTGATCGGCCAGGGCCGTTGGATGGTCCGATGCACAACAAGTGCAAGCGCACCGCTGCGTGTTGGTGAAGTGATGGGTGGGCGGCGCAAGTTCCTTGCCTGTCGACTCAATGGCGAAGTCATCGCACTTGCCAAAACGCTGCGCGAGGCCGCACAGCTGTGCGCCAAGGCGCGGCCTTGACACGCTCAACGCCACCGAGCCTGACACCGAACGTCGGCGGGTTGTGGGCCTGTGGGCCACCGTGGATCACCACCCCTGTTGCTCGTTGACACCGAATATGCGAGACTTTTCAACGAGGTGAGCAGGCGGCAAATTGAAAGAGTGGGAACGCAACATGACAGACCGTGTTATCGATTTGGGGGCCCTCCTGATGGGTCTGCTTCTCGGGATAGGTGGCGGCGCAGCCGCGTACGTCCTCTGCGTTAAGGGCGGCCTCTTGCCGATCGGCGACGGCCAACTGCCGATGTATGGATTCATGGCGGTCGGCGCGATGGCGGGGTATTGGGTGGTATTCCGCCGTTCGCCCGTTCACGAGCAAGTGGGCGATTGACACCCAGGATCGCGCGGTTGTTTCGGACTAGAGGGCAAGAACGCGCCCCGAGGAACCGAACGGCACAGCATGGGCCACAGGCGACACAGACGTCGCCAGGCGCAACCTGTTAGGAGCAAGCCACCCCCCGGCGTCGCAAGGCGCCGGGGGGCTTATTCGTTTTGAGGCTGCGGCCGCGCGCGCCAACAGCCTCCCGTGTCCAGGGGGGGCGCCGCCGGCAAGGGTGCCTGGCGTGGCGGAAGTGGCGTATGTTCTCGTTTGCAGTGGATGGAGTCCAAAATGAGAAAGCGCCTACTTGGGGTCATCGCGTTGGGGTTGATCGGTATCGCGCCGGTTGCGGGCGCCTCGATCGTGGACAGCGCCGATGGGACGTACTTGACCGACACGGCCACGGGCCTCGATTGGCTCGACGTGACCGCCACGACAGGCCGCAGTTACTTCGACGTACAGGCGCAACTCGGACCAGGCGCAGCGTACTCGGGTTGGCGTCACGCGACACTGGACGAGTTCAACCAACTGGTGAGCAACTTCACCGGCCTCCCCATCGCCACGTACGACAGGGTCGAACAGGAGCCCAACCTGATCGATCCGCTGGTGGTGCTGTTGGGGTCATCGCTCGATGTGGGCTGGATCCGCACCAAAGGCGTGACGTGGGACGCCTTTAACGGCTACGCCGAAGGTGAGGGCTTCGACATGTCGGCGGGCATCCTCGCCGATTTGAACCCGCACTCCCCGGACGAGAACGTTTTTGCGGTCCTTTGGGACGATGACCAACCTGGCGGCCAGCAAGACTACAGCTTCGCGCACGCCGGGCATGTGGCCAAGCCATACGCGCCGGCAGAGATCGGCCATTTCCTTGTGCGAGGCACCGGCTCGCCACCGGTAGCATCGATCCCGGAGGGCAGCAGCCTCGCGCTGGTCTGCCTCGCGGTCGGGCTGCTGAGCGCATTCGCGCCGAAACGGCGATAGAGCAGCGGCGACGATCAGGCAGCTCGCGCCCGTGCAGGCGACTCCGGGGCCACAGCCGGCCGGCTCACATCCTGGATCACGCGCCCGCCCTGCAGCACTACCACGCGATCGGCCGAGGCAATTGTCTCGGGCCGATGGGCGATCACCAGACGCGACAGGGCGAGCTGGCGGATAGCCGAATTGACGGCCTGCTCTGCGACGATGTCCAGATGGCTGGTCGCCTCATCGAGCACCAGCATTCGCGGCTGCTTGTACAGAGCACGAGCCAGGAACAAACGCTGGCGCTGGCCACCGGACAGGCCGCTACCGGTTTCGCCGACGAGGGTGTCGTAGCCCATAGGCATCGCGAGGATCTCCTTGTGCAGGCAAGCCTGCGCGGCACATGCCTGGGCGCGAACGAGGTCTGTGTTCGGCTCGAAGAAGGTGATGTTCTCCAGGATCGAACCGCGAAACAGATGGTCGTCCTGCAGGACCGCACCTACGGCGCGGCGGTACTGCTCGGCGCCGATGTGGCGCAGCGGAACGCCGTTGATGAGGATCGAACCCGCAGTCGGCTCCAGCAGGCCCAAGAGGAGTTTCACAAGCGTCGTCTTGCCACACCCGGACGGTCCGGTGATGGCCACACATTGCCCGGCCGGAATCTTCAGATTGACACCGCTGAGGACGGGTTGCTCGGCGTCGCCATAGCGAAAACAGACATCGCGCAGTTCGATGGTCAGCGGACCATCGGCCACGGGCAGGCGAGCGCAGCCATCCGTCGACTCTGGCGCTTGGAGCAAGACGTCGGCCAGGCGCTGCCCGTGCACCCTCAGCAGGCGCAGCTCCATCACACGGTCGACCAGCGCAAGGACGCGTTGGCTGAACTGGTCCTTGAGCGCCAGGAAGGCGAACAGCATGCCGATGGTGAATCGCGCGTCCATGACAGCCAAGGCAGCCAACCAGATGACGAGCACGCGCTCCACGCCGAATACGAGGGTGCTGGCCGCGGTGTGCCCAATTCCCACGCGGGCAACCCGCACCTCGGCGCTGAATTGGGCGGCCAACAGGTTCATCCAGCCGGACTGACGCGTCGCCGAGCCGTTGAGCAGCCGCAGCGTGGAAATGCCCGTCGCCGACTCCAGGAAGTGCGACTGCACGCGCGCCGAGTGCAACAGCTGCTCCGCAGTGGCGCGCTGCTGCGGGCCGAGCAGC
>JAKLLB010000093.1 GCA_023150345.1 Aquabacterium sp. | reverse complement strand
TGCCGCTCGTGGTGTATGCCATCCTCACCGAGCAGAACGTAGGCAAGCTGTTTGCCGCGTCCATGCTGCCGGGCATCCTCGCCATGCTGGGCTACATCGCCGTTATCGCGGTGCTGTGCCGCTGGCGGCCCGCCCTCGCACAGCCGATCGAGGCCGTGCCCTGGCCGCAGCGCTGGAAGGCGCTGGCCGCGATCTGGCCCATCGTCGTGATCTTCGTCGTGGTGTTCGGCGGCATCTATGGCGGCGTGTTCTCGCCCACCGAAGGTGCAGCCATCGGCGCGGCGGGTACGTTCGTCGCCGCGATGGCACGGCGCGAGCTCACGCTTGAAGGAATCAAGCGCAGCTTCCTGGGCATGGCCGAAACCTCGGCCATGGTGTTCATGATCTTTCTGGGCGCCGACATGATGAACTCGGCGCTCGCGCTCACCCAGATGCCCGCGGCGCTGGCCGAATGGGTGGGGCATCTGCCAGTGGCGCCGCTGGTGGTCATCGGCGCGGTCATGGTCGGCTACATCGCATTGGGCTGCGTGATGGATGAGCTGTCGATGATGCTGCTCACGATACCGGTCATCTTTCCAGCGGTGATGCAACTCGACCTGTTCGGCCTGGCCGCAGAGGCCAAGGCCATCTGGTTCGGCATCCTGGTGCTCATGACCGTGGGCATCGGCTTGACGGCGCCTCCGGTCGGCCTGAACGTCTACGTCGTCAACAGCATCGCGCGCGACGTGCCCATGAACGAGACCTACAAGGGCGTGTTTCCGTTCCTGGCCACCGATGTGCTGCGCCTGCTGGTGCTGATGTTCTTCCCTGGGCTGACGCTGGCATTCGTGAATCTCTTCTTCAAGTGAGCCGGAGCCATTGACGCGCTGCGGCCACGCCCGGACGCTGCCACCGCTGCACCATACTCGCGACCATGACCGACGATGCTCTGATCCTTCGCCGTGACGACGGGCCCGTGCGCACGCTCACGCTCAACCGGCCTGCGGCGCTCAACAGCTTCACCGGCGCCATGCAACGGCAACTGTTGGCCGAACTCGACGCCGCTGCTGGCGACAGCCAGGTTCGCTGCCTCGTCCTCACCGGTGCCGGCCGTGGCTTCTGCGCCGGCCAGGATCTCAACGATCCCGAGTTGTCCGAGGGCGTGGGCGTGGTGGTCGAGCGGCACTACCTGCCGCTCGCGCAAACGATTCGGCAGTTTCCTGTGCCGGTATTGGCCATGGTCAACGGCGTGGCGGCCGGCGCCGGCGCCAACCTGGCGCTGGGCTGCGACATGGCCGTTGCCGCGCGCTCGGCCAGCTTCATCCAGGCGTTTTCCAAGATCGCGCTGGTGCCCGACTGCGGTGGCACCTGGCTGCTGCCGCGGCTGGTCGGTCGCGCGCGCGCCATCGGGCTGGCCCTCACCGGTGACAAGCTCGGTGCCGAAGAAGCCGAGCGCATGGGTCTGATCTGGCGCTGCGTGGACGATGCGGCGCTGGCCGGCGAGGTGCAGGCGTTGGCCCAGCGGCTGGCAGCCATGCCCGCGCGCGCGCTGGCGCTGACGCGTCAGGCACTCGATGCCGCCACCACCATGGACTGGGCGACCGCACTGCAGCGCGAGGCCGAGCTTCAAGGCGAACTGGGGGCCGCGCACGACTTCCAGGAGGGCGTCCAGGCCTTCCTGAACAAGCGGGCACCGCGGTTCACCGACCGCTGACGCGGCTGCCAGCGCGCGGGCACGCGCGACGGCGCCCTTGCGTCAGGCCGCGGGGTTCTCCCGCGCGACGTCGTTCAGGAAGTCTGCGCTGCGCATCTCCTGGCCACCTTGAAGCCACAGTGGATACATGCGCTCGAAGTCCTCGCTGATGTGCTGCAGCGGGATGTCGTCGAAGGTGCCGCGCTGCAGTACGTACTCCATGTGCCGGTTTCCGGCGCGGTCGTAGGGGTGATAGATCGAGTCGTCGCGGCCGTTGAACTCCAGCGGCAGCAGGCCGAAGCGGTCGCACAGCGCCAGATTGAACGCCGGCGTGGCCTTGCGCCAGGCGCCATCGAGCCACAGCTCGGTGTAGCCGTGCCAGGCGTACACGTCGCTGCGCAGCACCTGCCGCATGCGCTCGGTGCTCAGGTGGTTGCGCACATCGGCAAACCCCAGACGGGCCGGTATGCCTGAAGCGCGCGCTACCGCCGCCAGCAAGGCGGCCTTGGGCACGCACCAGCCATAGCCGTTGACCAGTACGGTGCTGGCGCGCATGCCGCTGGGCGACAGGTCGATGCGGTAGGGGTCGTAGCGAAAGCCGTCACGCACGGCGTTGTACAGGGACACCGCGCGTGCGGTGTCGTCATGGCCCTGCGCGTGCTCGCGCGCGTACGCCACCACGTCCGGATGATCGCTGTCCACCAACGCGGTGGGCGTCAGCGCGGCGCTGTGCGGGGGCTCGGATTGCATCGGTCGCTCCAGGGGCATGTCCGGTGCCCTCGACCACACCTTAGTCGAACGCTCGCATCGCCGCCTTGATCGAAACAGGTGTGAGGGGATCGTGCTGTGCCGGATGAGTCACTGGCGGGACAGGTGCGCAGCCTGTGCCGGCGCGGCACTGGCGGCGTCGACCAGCCATTCGACTCACGCGTCGTGGAAGCGCACGAACTCTTCGAGGGGCGCTCGTGAGGACCGCAACGCGTTCACCGGGTGATCGGGGTTGGCCTGGCCCACGGCCATGCCGCAGAACAACATGCGCTCGTCGGGCAGGCCGAGGAACTCGCCCACCGTGCGCGGGAACGTCGACCAGCTCTCCTGCGCGCAGCTGTCCCAGCCTTCTGCACGCAGCAGCAGCATCACGGTCTGCAGGAACATCCCCAGGTCCGACCACTGCGGTGGCCCCAGCCGCCTGTGTACCGAGCAGAAGATCACCAGCGGCGCACCGAAGGCCTCGTAGTTGCGCATGAACCAGCCCAGCCGGGCCAGCTTGTCCTCGCGCGGGATGCCCAGCCGCGCATACATGGCCTCGCCCAGCTCGTACCGCCGATCGCGATAGGGCGAGGGCAACTGCGGCGGGTAGATGTCGTACTCCGTGGCTTCGCGTACGCCGCTGGCGATGCGCTCGCGCAGCAGGGCCTTGAGCTGCGCCAGCCGGTCGCCGGCCACCACGTCGAGGTGCCAGGGCTGCAGGTTGCCGCCCGAGGGCGCGTGCGCAGCCGCCTGCAGGACCCGGCGGATCACATCGCCGGGCACCGGCGTGGGCAGGAAGTCGCGCACCGAACGGCGGCTGGCAACGGCATCATGCACGTTCATCATCTTCAGCGTAGGCGGCTCGAAACCCTCACGATACCCCCGATGACACCCGCAGGTGCACCGGCGCAACATCGGGTGCGAGCACGCCCCGCGGGCCGCCAAGGACGACCATGACCATGACGATCGACACCTTCATGCAGGGCTACCGCGAAGCCTGGGAGTCGCGCGACGAGCAGCGGTTCTGCGCCCTGTTCACGCCCGACGGCCAATATCACAACACGCCGTTCGCAGTGCAGACCGGCCCCAGCGAACTGGCCGCCTACTGGCAGCGCGTCAAGCTGCAACAGGATGTCGAGGTGACCTACGACGTGCTGGCCCGCCACGCAGGCGGTGGCGTGGCGCACTGGCGCACCACCTACCAGGTGGCCTCGGAAGAGCTGTTCCGCATCTGGGCGGCCTCCACAGGCACGCACCTGCCCGAGCGCAATCCCGGCGACCCGTTGCCGCGCGTGGTGCTCGACGGCATCTTGCAGGCCGAGTTCCACGGCGCGCTGTGCCGCCGTGCACGCATCTGGTGGCACAGCCAGCTGCTGCCGGCCGCGTGAGCCCGATCGAGCGCGGGCCTGGATTCAGTAGCCGGCCTCGGCAACCAGCGGCAGCCATTGTTCGACCGTGCCGTAGTCGGCCACCTGGCCACCGGTGAGGGCGGGACCGAGCAGATACAGGCGCCCGCCGGCTGTGCCGATGTAGGCCTGGCTCAGCGGATAATAACGATAATAGTACCCATAGCCAGTGCCGCTGACGGAGTGGCCGGGGAAGAACCGCGGGTACAGGCGCTCGGCATAGGCGAACAGGCGGTCGGACTCCATCTGCGTGCCCACCAGCGCGCCGGCCACCGAGCCGGTGCCGCTGGTCTCGCGGGGCGCGCCCAGGCGGTCCTCGACCGGCTGCATCGCGTGGCTCACGGGCAGACCGATCGCCGCGCTGCCCGAGCGCGGTCGCGCCAGCGCCAGGGCGCTGCTGCCCAGGCGGCCCGTGCTGCTGCCGTCGACGCTGCCACCGGTCAGCACAGAAGCGCTGGCGCCGGCGCCCGGCCACTTCGACTGCGGACCCTCGGGCAGTGCGGTACAGCCGTCTGACGGCAGCGGGCGTCCGGCGTTCCACCAGTGGTTGCCGTTGAAGGCCAGCGTCGCCGTGCCGTCGAGCACGTTCAGCGGGCACGGCACCACCGCGCCGCTGCCGCTGCCCAGGGTGCCGCCTTCGGCGCTGAAGACGTTGTTCAGCACCGTCACGCTGGCGCTGCGCAGCACCCGGTTCACCGGCGCCGGCGCCTGGGCACCCACGCCCCAGCACGGCTCGGCGGTCACGTAGTCCTGCTGGGCGTCGTCCCAGGTCTGGCAGTCGTTGCCTGCGCCGTCGGCGGCACCGAGCACCCGGCTGTCGTGCACCCGGATCGCGTCGCCACCGTAGATCGTGCCGCCGTCACTGGGCGGCTGGTAGGCCGAGGTGAATACGATGGTGTTGGCAATCGCGGTGCAATCGGCGCAACCCGAGAACTCCAGGGCCGCCTCGCGGGCGTCGATGATCAGGTTGTTGCGCGCCACGGTGCGCAGGGCCTCGTAGTCCCAGCGGCCATCGGTGCTGAAGTAGTAGGTGGCGTCGGTGTCCTCGCCGCCGAGCTCGACGCGCCGCACGCGCCAGAACGTGTTGCTGTCGTACAGCACCTCCACCGATCCGCCCTTGGCCTCGATGCCCAGGCCCCCGCCGTTCTGCGCCACCAGGTTGCGGCAAAAAGCTGCACGATGCACGCCGACGTTGTCGATGCCGTGGCGCGTCGTCTGGCGCACGGTGCTGTCGAGCACCCACAAGTCCTCCACCTGGTTGAACTTCATGCCGTCCATGCTCTGGCCCGGGCTGGTCTCGGCGTCGAGTTCCTCGCGGTCGAACAGGTTCTGTATCGTCACCCGGCGCACCAGGATGTGATGCGAAGGCTCGTAGCGGCCGTAGACGGTGAGGTCGAGTTGGCCGTTGCGCACCGCGTTCGTGCGGCCATTCAAGGCGGCGCCGGCCACATGGATGCCCGCGGCGGCTTGCACGGGCTGCGGGTCGGCATGGCTGGTGCCGTTCCAGGCGCCGACTGTGGCCGGCCCGATGGTCACGCCCTCGATGGCCAGGTACGAGACACCCAGAAAGTTCAGCCCGTGCAACAGCACCGTGGCATTGGGCGAGCCGTCGGTGGCCACCAGCCACAACGGGTTGGCCGGGCCGCGCTGCATGCGCTGGGCATAGATCTCGTTGCCCAGGTTGTCGGCATAGGTGCCGGGGGCCAGGCGGACGCGCACCGGCTGGTTCGGGTGTTGCGCCTGGGCCTGCCGCAGTGCCTCGCGCACGCCCGCCGTGCCTTGCGAGGGCTGCACGTCCAGGTTCACCCAGGCCGACTCGGCGATGGTGTCGACGAATGCCGTGTCGGCACAGCCGGCCGCAGCGGCCAAGGGCGCTGCCGTTGCAGCGGCCAGGGCCAATGCGACCCGCACCAGGTGCGTGACGGCCCGGTGGGTGCGCAGGTGCATGCGGGCAGCGTGGGGCATCGGGGTCATCCTTGCTTGGGTGCACCGGGCGCCGGCGGCCGGTTGTGCACCGGTGCGAGGGTAACCGCGTTGGAGTTCGATGCAAACCGTGTGGTGTGCGCTGGTGCAACGCTGCGGTTTCGGGTCATCATGGTGCCTGTGGGTCGCGCTGCGTGGCCTCGGTGACCGTCGCGGTTTGTAACATTTTCAGGAGCAACGCCATGTCTGCACTCGACAACTACAGCCCAACCGCGGTCTCGATCGTCAAGCTGTTCGCCTATCCACTGCGGTCGGCGCCCACGGCCGATCTGGTGACTTGGGGTGTGAACCAGGTGCAGGGCGGCCAGACCCCTGGCCAATTGCTCACGTTCATCTTCAACCTCGCGATTCCGCAATCGCCGTTCACCGCCTACGGGGTGGGCACCACCGACACTGCGTTTTGCACTGCGCTGGTGGACAACCTGTGCTTCGGCACGAACATCGGCAGTGCCACTCGGGCCGAGTGGGTGGCGTACCTGGTGCCCTTGGTGGGCACACAAGCCACGCGTGGCGATTTCGCGCTCTGGGTCGGCTCGCTGGTCGATGGCTACCAAGGCGACGTGGCCGACCTGCTCACCCTGAAGGCGGCTCTGGCCCAGCGGGCCGAGACCGCTGCCCAGTTCGCGCAATCGCCCGCCGGTGCGGTGTGGGACGGCCAGGGCTACGCGCAGCTGCTGGCGCCGTTGTCGCCGGCGCCAGAACCGACCTATGCGCTCACGGCGAGTGCGAGCAGCGTGAACGAGGGGTCCAGCATCACGTTCACGCTCGACACCACGCAAGTGGCTGCCGGTACCGCGTTCGGCTACACGTTGTCGGGTACGGGCCTGGGAAGCGCCGACATCGCCGGCGGCCAGCTCGCCGGCAGTTTCACCGTCGATACCTCCGGCCGAGCCAGCGTCACGATCACGCTGGTGGCCGACGCTGTCACCGAAGGGCCCGAGACGCTGCGGCTGGCGCTCAACGGCAACCTCGCCCAGGCCGATGTCACCGTCAACGACACCAGCACCACGCCCCCGCCGCCGCCGACGTTTGCGCTGGCGGCCAGTACGGCTTCGGTCGACGAGGGCTCCAGCGTGGTCATCACCCTGACCACGACCAACCTCGCTGCAGGGGTGTCGGTCACCTATTCGCTGTCGGGCACCGGCCTGACGGCCGCCGATGTCGTGGGTGGCGTGCTGACTGGCGTGTTCACCGTCGATGCGCAGGGCATCGGCACCACGACCATCGGTCTGGTCGCCGACGCCACCACCGAGGGCAACGAATCGCTGAGGATGGTGGTCACCGGCAACGCGGCGACGATCGAGCTTCCGATCAACGACACCAGCATCACGCCACCACCCGTCGGCGCACCCGACACGGTGGTCATCGCCGACAACATGAACAACAACAACGCCCACGCGCCGGGTTCGCCGGCAGAAGGCGAGATCCCGATCGACACCTACCTCACGTACGACCTGCTCAACCAGGATGGTCCCATCGACAGCCGGATGACGGTGGCCGGCCTCAAGGCGACCAAGCCGGTGGCAGGCGCACCGCTGGATGCAACCAACTTCAGCGCAGACCGCGGCAACATCCCGCAGGTCAGCAACCAGACCTTGTACACCTACGACCTCGGCCTGCAGACCGATCGCGTGGACTACAGCGCCGAGACCGGTCGCATTGCCGCCGTTGTCAGTGCCGTTGCGCCAGCCGATACGCTGTGGGTGCTGGTCAACGACAACGGCACCGACAACAACTTCGGCAACGCCACCGACCGCATCGACACCCTGCGCAACGTCGAGGAAGTGGTGGCCAGTGCAGGGGGCGGCGTGCTCGACCTCACCAATTCCTCACGCGACTGGCTGGTCACCTTCAGCCGAAACTTCAATTCGACCACCGACGTCGACACGGCGCGCGACCGAGCCACGCACCGGATGGAACTGGCCGACCTGAACACCGGCATCCCGGATGGACGCGCCTATCTGGAGTACCGCGATGCCGGTGGCAATGCCGGTGTCCAGCAGGCAACCGCGGCCTGGACCAGCGTGCAGGGCAGCGATCGCAACGAGACGGTGGTGTTTTCCAGCGCCCAGTCGACCGAGGCGCGCACGAACGTGTTGCGCGGCGGCACCAACACCGTGAAGTTCAACGAACTCACGCGCAGCATCCTGGTCGATGTCACCATCGCGCCCTGGGCGCCCAGTACCAACCCGGCCGATGACACCAACAGCACCGGATTGACCACCGCCACGACCACTTTCACCAACGGCGATGGGGTGACGCCGCTGTCTGGGAACACCACCGTCACGTCGTCTCACACACCGGACAACGGTGTCGCGCCCGGCACGCTCAAGATCGTCGGATCCCAGGATGCGGAGGACGCCATCAGCCTGACCAGCACTGCGTTGCCCAAGGTGATCACTCTGGGTCAGTCGCTCGGCGGCGCCGACGGCTTCAGCGTGCGGCTGTCCGCCAGCCAGAGCAGCAACGCGCTCGAGGTCACCGGCTTCGAACTGCTGCGCGACAACGGCGCCAGCGACGATCTCTATGTCATCGACAACATCTTCCGTGCCACCCAAGGCAGTCCACGCCTGACCGACGGTGCGGGTGCCGACCACGATGCGATCCGCCTGGGCAACGAGGCGCTCGGTTCGGCTGCCGTGGGGGGCGCCGTCGGTGCCGTGAACCTCGCCACGCTCAACGGCGCAGCGCCGGGTTTCGGCGTGGACTTCGACGTGCTCGACCTCAGCGGCGTCAGCGCCACGGGCCTGCAGGCGCTGGGCACGGTCGGCGCCGACGACGAGCTCGTCGTCGGTCCGCTCGGTGCCATCGGCCTGGTGACGGGCTTCGAAGCGCTGGTCCTCACCAACGCTTCGGTCGACAAGGGAGCGGCTCTCACGCTCGACCTCGACGTGGGTGCCGTGAAGGCCGGCACCACCACGCTGTTCAGCTACGCCGGCGCCGTGATCAGCGCTGGCGGGCTGGTGTTCAACACCGCGGGCCAGGCCAGCACCATAGGCGCGGCGAGCACGGCGTTCAACATCACCGTGGTCGACACCACGGCCGGTGCCGGAGGCACGGTCTGGGGCGGCAGTGCAGCCGATTACCTGATCGGCGGCAGCGGTGACGACACGCTGCGCGGTGGGGGGGGCAACGACACCCTCGACGGTGGCGTGCCTGGCGGCACGGGCAGCTTCACCGAGACCTGGGCCTTCACGATTGCCGGCACGCCCGATGCTGTGGCAGCGGCAGCCAACCGCATCACGATCGCCATGACCATCGACGGCACCGCGCTCACGCTCACCGAGGCCGCGGTGGCCGATGCCGCGTACGGCGATGGCAATGGCGCGGTGGTCGATGGCGCGTCCACCAACACGATCGGCACGGCCATGGCCGGACTCATCAATGCCAACCTGGCCTCCATCAACGCCGGCCCGGGCACCGGTACGCTCACCGGTGCCACCTGGGACAACCTCACCGGCACCGTGCTGCTGAGCTTTCTGCCGGGCTACAACGCCAATGATGTCGTCACCTTTGTCCTCAACAACGGCGCCGGCCCCGATGGCGGCACGTTTGCGCTGTCGGCCGGGGTCAACGTCAACGGCGGCAACGGCGGGTCCGACACCTTCGTGCTCGAGAAGTCGGCTGCGGCCAATGGGCACGACACGCTGCTGAACTTCACGCCCGCGTCCGACAAGATCGACGTGTCGTCCTTCGCCGGCGCCGCGATTGCCGCCGCCAGCCCGCACATCAATGGCGCCACCGGTGGCACCTTGGCCGGCGTGGCCACCACCGCCGAGTTCGTCTACAACATGCCCGGCGGCACGATCTCGTCGGCCAACTTCGCCACGTCGCCCGCACCGGGCAAGTTCGTGCTCGCCGATGGCGGGCGCTGTGTCGTGGCCGTGACGGCCGATCCCACCGGGGCTCGGGGCGACGGCTCGAACACCCTGGTGTCGCTCTACTACGCCGAGAACGGCGCCGCCGCCGGCCTCGACGACCTGTCGGTGATGCTGGTGGCCACGATCAGCGGCCCTGTGGAACTCACGCTGAGCGACGTGTTCTGGGCTCTGAGCTGATGGCGCACGCCGATCCCGGCGGCGCGGTGCCGAAGGGGCGCCGCGTCTGGCGCCGGCTCGGCGCGTTCGTGCTGTTCGTCGTCGTCAGCGGCTTGGCGTGGGTGGCGCTTCGGTTGAACGACCGCCCGCCGATGGACGCGCAGCCGTTGCGCTGGCTGCCCACGTTGGCCGAGCCCGCGGCTGCTCGACTGCCAGTGCGCGTGCGCTACCTGGGGGTGTCCACGCTGCTGTTCGACGACGGCGAGACCGCGATTCTGTTCGACGGGTTCTTCAGCCGGCCGCCGCTGCGTGAAGTGCTGCTGGGCCGGATCGCGCCGGATCTGCCTCGCATCCGGCAGGGCCTGCAGCGTGCCGGCATCAAGCGCCTGGCGGCGGTGGTGACCGTGCACTCGCACTACGACCACGCGATGGACACGGCCGAGGTGGCGCGCCTGACCGGCGCCCAGGTGGTGGGTTCGTCTTCCACCGCGCAAATCGCGCGCGGCGCGGGCCTGCCCGAGTCGCGCATCCAAGTGGTGGGCGATGGGCAGGCGGTGAGGTTGGGTCGATTCGAGTTGCGCTTCGTGCGCTCGGTGCATGCGCCCACTGCGTTCACCGGTGGCGAGATCAGCGCTCCACTGGTGCCACCCGTGCGGGCGTGGGACTACGCCGAGGGCGGGTGCTTCAGCATCGTCTTGACGCACGAAGGGCGCAGCGCGCTGGTGCAGGGTTCGGCCGGCTTCGTACCCGAGGCACTGGCCGGTCATCGCGCGGATGTGGTGTTCCTGGGCGTTGGCGGCGCCGGTCCGCTGCCGCGTTCCTACCATGACAGGTACTGGGATGAAGCCGTGCGCCGTGTCGGCGCTCGTCGGGTCGTGCCCATCCACTGGGATGACTTCACGCTGCCGTCGGACCAGCCGTTCGCCGCCATGCCCATGCTGCTCGACGATGTCCCGCGCTCGCTGCGCCTGCTGGGCGAACACGGCGCGCGCGACGGCATCGACGTGCGTCTGCCCCCCGCCTGGGAGCCCTTCGATCCGTGGGCTGGGCTGGCGACTCCCTAGGCGCGCGCACCAGCCACCGGTGCCGCCGCTGGCGGCGGATCAATGGAAGGCGATATTGGCGACCGACCGCCGGTGCAGCTTGATCTGCCGCAGACCCTTGGGTCGGGTTCACGCACCCAATGCGCGCATGCATCGCCAACGTTCTCGCATCACATGACGCAAGGCTCTTCGCGCCCGGTCGTCGACCTGCGCGGCGGCCTTCGGTTGGTCGTCGACGCCACCCGGGGTGCCACCGGCATCGTGCAGGACATGCACGGCACGATCGTCGGCGGCTGGCCGCTGTCTCGACCCGAACGCCGGCGCCCCCCCGTGGCCGGGCTCGTCTATCGCACCATCGATGGCGGGGCCAAGCTGATCGGCAGCGGGCTGGACGCGCTGATCGCGCCATTCGAGGGCTTGCTGCCAGCCGTCGACTCCCCGCGGCGCGACGCGGTGGTGTCTGCGCTCAACGGCGTGCTGGGAGACCACCTGCGCGCCAGCGGCAACCCCCTGGCGTTGACCATGCACCTGCGTCGCCACGGTGATGCGCATTGCCGCATCGCGCCCGCCACCGGGCGGGTGGTGGTGCTGGTGCATGGGCTGTGCCTGAACGACCATGGCTGGCTGCGCAACGGCCACGACCACGGTCAGGCCCTGGCGACCGACCTGGGCTATACCCCGGTCTACGCGCGCTACAACAGTGGCCTGCACATCAGCGAGAACGGCCAGGCGCTGCACGAGCATCTCGAAACGCTGGTTCGCAGCTGGCCGGTGCCGGTGCACGAGCTGGTCCTGCTCGGGCACAGCATGGGCGGCCTCGTGATCCGCAGCGCGGTGGCGCAGGCCGATGCGGGTGACGCTGACGCTGCCGCCCACTGCGCGTGGCGGCGCGTGTTGCGGCGCATGGTCTTCCTGGGCACGCCCCACCAGGGCGCCCCGCTCGAACGCGCGGGCAACTGGCTGCAGCGGCTGCTCGAACTCAGTCCGTACGCGGCACCGATTGCGCGGCTGTCGCGCTTGCGCAGCGATGGCATCACCGATTTGCGCCACGGTGATCTGCTCGCCTCGGACTGGGGCGGGCGCCAGCGCTACGACCCCGTCGACCGCCGGGCGATCGTGCCGCTGCCTGCAGGGGTTGCATGCCATGTGGTGGCCAGCACGGCCGGCGGTCACCGCGTTGTCGGTTCGTTGCTCGGCGATGGGCTGGTACCGGTGGACAGTGCGCTCGGCCGCCATGCCCGGCCCGAGCGCACCCTGGCGCTGCCGCAATCGCACCAATGGGTCGGTCATGGCATTCACCATCTCGACCTGATGTCCAGCCCCGCTGTCTATCGGCGGCTGCGCCGCTGGTTGGTTTGAGTACCCTGGGAGCGTGGGCGGCGATGCGTCGCCTGGGCGTCAGCATCGCCAAGCCGGTGGGGCGAGAATGCGCCCATGTCCGCAGTGCCCACCCCTGACGGCCGCATCGACGATGTCCACGGCCTGCGCTACCCCTGCGGTGAACCGCCCCCCGCCGGTGCCGCGCGTGAGCTGGCACCGGGCGTGCTGTGGCTGCGCCTGCCGCTGCCCTTCGCACTGAACCACATCAACCTGTGGGCCCTGGCCGACGAAGACGAGCACGGACCCGGATGGGCATTGGTCGATACCGGCACCAACACGCCCGAAACACTGGCGGCCTGGCGCACGCTGATCGCACCCGGTGGGCCATTGGCGGCCACGGAGCAGGGTGCCCGACTGACCCGCGTCATCGTCACGCACATGCACCCGGACCACGTCGGCATGGCCGGCTGGCTCACGCGCAAGTTCCAGTGTCCGCTGTGGATGACGCGCCTGGAGTACCTGATGTGCCGCACGCTCGTGGCCGACAGCTGCCGCGAGGCCCCCGAAGAGGCGGTCACCTTCTACCGCCGCTGCGGCTGGCCCGAAGAGGCGCTCGACACCTACCGCGCGCGCTTCGGCCGCTTCGCCAAGTACCTGCATCCGCCGCCCGACAGCTTCCGCCGCCTCAGCGACGGCCAGCGCTTGCGCATCGGCGGTCATGAGTGGCGCGTGGTGATCGGGCGTGGGCACTCGCCCGAGCATGCGTGCCTGGTCGACCACGATCGCCACCTGCTCATTTCGGGTGACCAGGTGCTGCCCCGCATTTCCTCGAATGTCTCGGTGTTTCCCACCGAGCCCGAGGCCAACCCGTTGGGCGACTGGCTCGAGTCCATCGCCAACCTGCGCGCGACGCTGCCCGACGACCTGCTGGTGTTGCCCTCGCACGGCGAGCCCTTCCTCGGCCTGCACGCGCGGCTGGACCGCCTGGCCACCAGCCATGGCCGCGGGCTCGACCGGCTGCGCCGAACGCTGGCCGAGCCGCGTCGGGTGGTCGATATCTTCGGCGCGTTGTTCGCCCGCGCCATCGATGGGCGCAGCGAGTTGCTGGGCATGGCCACCGGCGAGAGCCTGGCGCATCTGAGCTACCTCGTCGAGTGCGGCGATGTGCGCCGCACGCTCGCTGCCGATGGCGTCTGGCGCTATCAGGTCGTCCACCCGGCGCAGGCCAGCCCCACCGCGGAGCCCATCGCATGACGACGCTGCAGGTCCACATTGCCGAGGGCGTGGCCACGCTCACCCTGAACCGCCCCGAGGCGCGCAACGCCATCGACGCCGACATGAAAGCCCAGTTCGCGCACTGGGTTCCGCGCATCGCTGCCGATCACACGGTGCGCGCGCTGGTGCTCACCGGCGCCGGCGGCACGTTCTGCGCCGGTGGTGACCTGCGCGGCATGGAACAGGTGCGCGCGGGCATGACGCTGGAGGGTTGGCGCGAGCGCATGCAGGAGTTCCAGCCCTGGCTGCGTGCGCTGATCGAACTCGACCGGCCGGTCATCGCCGCGGTCGACGGCGCGGCCTACGGTGCCGGCTTCGGCCTGGCGCTGGCGGCCGACTTCGTGCTGGCCAGCCCGCGCGCCCGGTTCTGCCTGTCCTTCATGCGCGTGGGCCTGGGCCCCGACTTCGGTGCGATGTACACCTTGCCTCGCGTGGTGGGCGTGCAGCGCGCCAAGGAGCTCATGCTCTCGGCACGTGAGGTCGACGCCGAGGAGGCCCGGCGCCTGGGCATCGCGATGGAAATCGTCCCCCCTGAGGCGTTGCTGGTGCGCGCACAGGCGCTGGCAGCCAGTTTCGCCGGCGCGTCCGCGCTGGCGGTGCAGCTGATCAAGCAGGACGTGGCGCAGTCGCTGGCCAGTGACTTGCCCACGATGCTGGCCCTCGAAGCCGACCACCAGGCCCGCTGTTTCGACACCGACTACCAGGCCGATGCCGTCCAGCGCTTCCTCGATCGCCAGCCACCGCGATTCCGCTGGCCGGGGGGCGGTTGACGCCAGTCGGGCGCCGTGCCTGTGCGCCTCGGCCGACGGACGGCGTGCCACACCAGCCAGATGGCAACACCGTGCAGCACCCTGTCGCACATGGCTGAACCGTGCCTGCGGCCCAGCGGCTATGATGCACAGCAGCACCCAGCGTCCGGGGCACCATGCCCAGGGCGGGATCCCAGACCTTGAAGTCCAGCACCATCATCGCGGCCTCGCTCATGTGGCGCCGCAAATCCGGCAGCATGCTGGTCGAAAGCCCGCGCATCGACCTGCTGCCCGATGGCGCGCCCGGGCCGCGCCGGTTCAAGATCAAGGTCGCCGACCAGAAAGAGCGCCGCGGCCTCGTCGACAGCCTGCTGAAGTCGCGCTACGGCTGGCGCGGCTACCAAGCCGTGGGTCTGCCCACCGACCCGACGGTCACCAAGTTCACGCTGGCCGCGATGGAAGAGGGCTCGTCCATCGGCACCATCACGGTGTCCTTCGACAGCCCGCAAAAGCTCTCCTGCGACGATGCCTTCGCCCCCGAAGTCGACGCCATGCGGCGCGAAGGCCGCAAGCTGTGCGAGTTCACCAAGCTCGCGGTCGATCCCACCACGGCCACCAAGCGCGTGCTGGCTTCGCTGTTCCACGTCGCCTACATCGTG
>JAKLLB010000092.1 GCA_023150345.1 Aquabacterium sp. | reverse complement strand
GAGGAACGTGGTGAGGGTGGCGTTCAT
Source organism: Aquabacterium sp. (assembly GCA_023150345.1). Taxonomy (GTDB): domain Bacteria; phylum Pseudomonadota; class Gammaproteobacteria; order Burkholderiales; family Burkholderiaceae_C; genus Pseudaquabacterium. Next base: position 15,161 of record JAKLLB010000092.1, on the reverse strand, counting down.
GCGGTGGCTCCCGGCTGCGCGGACGGGCCGCGGCGGACGATGTGAACGGGTTGGGTGTGGTCGGACCGACCCTGGCCGGCACTGGTGCAGCCATCGAAGGCGGCCGGCTCGCTCCAGCTGTCGTCGAGCGGCTCCTCGGCGGGCACCTGCACCGCCTGCGCCGGCACGCCGGCCAGGTCGAGCAGCGCGACCATCACGCTGGCGTAGCGGCTCTGGCGCTGGTCCAGCGCCGCGAAGATGGTGTTGACCAGGTGGGCGATCTCGCCCAGGTGCAGCGCCGTGCGCCGTCCGCTGTCGAACAGTTGCACGTAGTCGGCCTCCACGTCGAGGGCATCGCGGCGCGCGAGCGTGCCGATCAGCGCGTCGAGTTCGGCCAGCCGTTGCGCCGACACGGCCTGCTCGGTGTGCAGCGCCGCGCGCAGCTCGGGCAGGTGCGCGCGCAGATCGGCATCGGGATAGCCCAGCAGCCGCGCCAGCACGCGCAGCGTGCGGGCCATGGGGCGCGGGGCGTGCTTCTCGAACAGGCCCATGCTCAGATCTCCGCCTTGATGGGGATGGTGCGCTTCTTCTCGCTGCCGAACAGGCTGGTTTCGCCCACGCCTTCCGAGCAGCCGTTGCCGAAGCTGAAGCCACAGCCGCCGCGCACGTTGAACGTGTTCTCGGCGTACTCGCGGTGCGTGCTGGGGATCACGAAGCGGTCTTCGTAGTTGGCGATGGCCATCACGTGGTACATGTCCTCGACCATGTGCTGCGTCAGCCCCACCTGGTCGAGCACGGCCTGGTTGTGCTGCCCGTCGACGTGCTTGCTGCGGTTGTAGGCGCGCATGGCCAGCATGCGCTCGAGCGCGCGCACCACGGGCACGGTGTCGCCGGCGGTGAGCAGGTTGGCCAGGTAGCGCACGGGGATGCGCAGCGAGCTGACGTCGGGGATCTGCCCGTTCACGCCCACCTGGCCGGCGTTGGCGGCCGACTGGATGGGCGACAGCGGCGGCACATACCACACCATCGGCAGCGTGCGGTACTCGGGGTGCAGCGGCAGGGCCACCTTCCAGTCGACGGCCATCTTGTAGACCGGGCTCTTGCGCGCAGCCTCCATCCAGGCGTCGGGAATGCCGTCCTTGCGCGCCTGCTCGATCACCTTCGGATCGTTCGGGTCGAGGAAGATGTCGAGCTGGGCCTGGTACAGGTCCTTGTCGTGCTCGACGCTGGCCGCCTCGGCAATGCGGTCGGCGTCATACAGCAGCACGCCCAGGTAGCGGATGCGCCCGACGCAGGTCTCGCTGCACACGGTGGGCTGGCCGGCCTCGATGCGCGGGTAGCAGAAGATGCACTTCTCGGCCTTGCCGCTCTTCCAGTTGTAGTAAATCTTCTTGTACGGGCAGCCCGAGACGCACATGCGCCAGCCGCGGCACTTGTCCTGGTCGATGAGGACGATGCCGTCTTCCTCGCGCTTGTAGATGCTGCCGCTGGGGCACGAGGCCACGCATGCCGGATTGAGGCAGTGCTCGCACAGGCGCGGCAGGTACATCATGAAGGTGTTCTCGAACTCGCCGTACATGGCCTTCTGCACGTCGTCGAAGTTCTTGTCCTTGCTGCGCTTGGCGAACTCGCCGCCCAGGATCTCCTCCCAATTGGGGCCCCAGACGATCTTGTCCATCTGCTGCCCGGTGATCAGGCTGCGCGGGCGCGCGGTCGGCGCGGCCTTCATCTCGGGCGCGCTCTGCAGGTGGTCGTAGTCGAAGGTGAACGGCTCGTAGTAGTCGTCGATCTCCGGCAGGTTCGGGTTGGCGAAGATCTTCATGAGCAGCTGCCACTTGCCGCCCTGGCGCGGCACGATGCTGCCGTCGGCCTTGCGGATCCAGCCGCCGTTCCACTTGTCCTGGTTCTCCCACTCCTTGGGGTAGCCGATGCCGGGCTTGGTCTCGACGTTGTTGAACCAGGCGTACTCCACGCCCGGCCGGCTGGTCCAGACGTTCTTGCAGGTGACCGAACAGGTGTGGCAGCCGATGCACTTGTCCAGGTTCAGCACCATGCCGATTTGGGCTCTGATCTTCATGCGTTTTCTCCGTGCGCTTGAACCGCAGCCACGCGCTCCTGGCCGACGGGGGTGTCGAGCCAGTCGATCTTCTTCATCTTGCGGACGATGACGAATTCATCGCGGTTGGTGCCGATGGTTCCGTAATAGTTGAAGCCGTAGCTCAACTGTGCGTAGCCGCCGATCATGTGGGTGGGCTTGAGCACCACGCGGGTGACCGAGTTGTGGATGCCGCCGCGCACGTTCGTGATCTCGCTGCCGGGCGTGTTCACGATCTTTTCCTGCGCGTGATACATCAGCGTCATGCCTTCGTTCACGCGCTGGCTGACCACCGCGCGCGCCGCGATGGCACCGTTGACGTTGAACAGCTCGACCCAGTCGTTGTCGACCACGCCGATCTTCTTGGCGTCCACCTCGGACAGCCAGATGATCGGCCCGCCGCGAGACAGCGTGAGCATCATCAGGTTGTCGGTATAGGTGGAGTGGATGCCCCACTTCTGGTGCGGTGTGATGAAGTTGAGCAGGATCTCCGGGTTGCCGTTGCTGCGCTGGTTGTGCATGGGGGCCGTGGCCTTCAGGTCCACCGGCGGGCGGTAGGTCGAGAAGCCCTCGCCGAAGGCCAGCATCCATTCGTGGTCCTGGTAGAACTGCTGGCGGCCGGTGAGTGTGCGCCAGGGAATCAGCTCGTGCACGTTGGTGTAGCCGGCGTTGTACGAGACGGTCTCGCTCTCGATGCCGCTCCACGTGGGCGAGCTGATGATCTTGCGCGGCTGGGCCTGGATGTCGCGGTAGCGGATCTTCTCGTCCTCGCGATAGAGCGCCAGGTGCGCGTGCTCGCGGCCGGTGTACTTGGACAGCGCCTCCCACGCCTTGACGGCGACGTGGCCGTTGGTTTCGGGTGCCAGCTGCAGCACCACTTCGCAGGCGTCGATGTCGGACTCGATCTTCGGCATGCCCTTGGTCACGCCCTCGTCGCGCACGATGCCGTTGAGCTCGCCGAGCTGCTTGACCTCGGTCTGCGTGTTCCAGCCGATGCCCTTGCCGCCATTGCCCAGCTTGTTCATCAAGGGGCCCAGTGCGGTGAAGCGCTTGTAGACATTGGGGTAGTCGCGCTCGACCGTGGCGATGGCCGGCGCCGTCTTGCCGGGCACCAGCTCGCACTCGCCGCGCTTCCAGTCCTTGACGTCCAGCGGCTGGCCCAGCTCGCCCGGGGTGTCGTGCATCAGCGGCGTCAGCACGACTTCCTTTTCCACGCCGAGGTGACCGACGCAGACCTCGCTGAACTTCTTGGCGAAACCCTTGTAGATCTCCCAGTCGCTGCGCGAGGCCCAGGCCGGGTCCACCGCTGCGGACAGCGGGTGGATGAACGGGTGCATGTCGCTGGTGTTGAGGTCGTTCTTCTCGTACCAGGTGGCCGTGGGCAGCACGATGTCCGAGTACAGGCAGGTGGTGCTCATGCGGAAGTCCAGCGTCACCAGCAAGTCCAGCTTGCCCTGCGGGGCCTGGGCGTGCCACTTCACCTCGGTCGGCTTCGCGTCCTCTGGGCCCAGGTCCTTGCCCTGAACGCCGTTGCTGGTGCCCAGCAGGTGCTTGAGGAAGTACTCGTGGCCCTTGCCGCTGGAGCCCAGGATGTTGGAGCGCCACACGAACATGTTGCGCGGCCAGTTCTGCGGCGCGTCGGGGTCGTGGCAGGCCAGATCGAGCTGGCCCGCCTTGAGCTGCTGCACCACGTAGTCCTTGCCGTCCATGCCGGCGGCAGCGGCCTCCTTGGCCAGCGTCAGCGGGTTGCGGTTGAGCTGCGGTGCGCTGGGCAGCCAGCCCATGCGCTCGGCGCGCACGTTGAAGTCGATCGCGCTGCCGTTGAAGCGGGCTTTGTCGGCCAGCGGCGACAGCACTTCGTCCATGCCCAGCTTCTCGTAGCGCCACTGGTCGGTGTGGGCATAGAAGAAGCTGGTGGAGTTCTGCTGCCGCGGCGGGCGGATCCAGTCCAGCGCGAAGGCCAGCGCCGTCCAGCCGGTCTGCGGCCGCAGCTTCTCCTGTCCCACGTAGTGGGCCCAACCGCCGCCGCTCTTGCCGATGCAGCCGCACATCATCAACATGTTGATGACGCCGCGGTAGTTCATGTCGCTGTGGTACCAGTGGTTCATCGCCGCGCCGATGATCACCATCGACCGACCTTCTGTCTTCTCGGCGTTTTCGGCGAACTGCCGCGCCACCGTGATGACCTGCTCGCGCGGCACGCCGGTGATCGACTCCTGCCAGGCGGGCGTGTAGGCGGCGTTGTCGTCGTAGCTGCTGGCCCCCGAGCCAAGACCGCGGTCCACGCCGTACTGGGCCAGTTGCAGGTCGAACACCGTGGCCACCAGCGCCTTGCGGCCGTTGCCCAGGTCGACCTCGACCGCCGGCACGCGGGCACGGCACACGTCGCCGCCCTGCTGGTTGGACTTGAAGTGCGGGTTGGGTTGGCCGCCGAAGTACGGGAATCCGACCTCGGCGACGCGATGGGCCTGTGCCCCGTCTTCGAGCACCGACAGCTTGAGCTTCACCTGCGCGTCGGTGCGGCCCTCCTTGTCCTCGAGGTTCCACTTGCCGGCATCGGCGCGGCCCTCGGGGCCCCAGCGGAAGCCGACCGAGCCGTTGGGCACCACCACCTGGCCGGCGGCGTCGAGCGCCAGCGTCTTCCAGTCGGCGTTGTTGTCCTGGCCGAGCTGGCCGGCGAATTCGCTGGCGCGCAGGAAGCGCCCCGGCGCCAGCACCTTGGAGCCGTCGGGCAGCGCCTGCTCCTCGAGCAGAACCAGCATCGGCAGGTCGGTGTAGCGGCGGGCATAGTCGTCGAAGTACGGGGCCCGGCGCTGCACGTAGAACTCGTTGAGGATGACATGGCCCATGGCCATGGCCACCGCAGCGTCGGTGCCCTGCTTGGGGTGCATCCACAGGTCGGCGAGCTTGGCCACCTCGGAGTAGTCGGGCGTCACCGCCACCGTCTTGGTGCCCTTGTAGCGCACCTCGGTGAAGAAGTGCGCATCCGGCGTGCGCGTCTGCGGCACGTTGGAGCCCCAGGCGATGATGAAGTTGCTGCTGTACCAGTCGGCGCTCTCGGGCACGTCGGTCTGCTCGCCCCAGATCTGCGGGCTCGACGGCGGAAGGTCGCAATACCAGTCGTAGAAGCTCATGCACACGCCGCCGATCAGCGACAGGTAGCGCGAGCCGGCGGCATAGCTGACCATGCTCATCGCCGGGATGGGCGAGAAGCCGATGATGCGATCCGGGCCGTACTGCTTGGCGGTGTAGACATTGGCCGCCGCGACGATCTCGTTGACCTCGTCCCAGCTCGAGCGCACGAAGCCACCCAGCCCGCGCACCTGCTGGTAGTCGCGCCGCTTGGCCTCGTCGGCCTGGATGGCGGCCCAGGCATTGACCGGGTCGTGCTTCAGGCGCGCCTCGCGCCAGTGCTTGAGCAGGCGGCCGCGCACCATCGGGTGCTTCACCCGGTTGGCGCTGTAGAGATACCAGCTGTAGCTGGCGCCGCGCTGGCAGCCGCGGGGCTCGTGATTGGGCAGGTCCCAGCGCGTGCGCGGGTAGTCGGTCTGCTGGGTCTCCCAGGTGACGATGCCGCCCTTGACGTAGATCTTCCACGAGCAGCTGCCGGTGCAGTTCACGCCGTGCGTGCTGCGCACGATCTTGTCGTGGGCCCAGCGGTTGCGGTAGGCATCTTCCCAGGTGCGGTCTTCGCCCGTCACGCGGCCGTGGCCGCCGGCGAAGTCTTCCTTGGGCAGGGCGAAGTGATTCAGTCGGTCGAGAAAGTGGCTCATGTCGTCCTCTTCAGGGGTTCTTCACGTAGGCGTTCTGGCGCAGGTAGAACCACCAGTTCAGCACCAGGCACGCGGCGTAGAACACCGCGAACCCGTAAAAGGCCAGCTGCGGCGTGCCCGCCTTGATGTATTGGCCGATCAGCACCGGCGCGACGAAGGCGCCGTAGGCGGCCACCGCGGAGGTCCAGCCCAGCACCGGGCCGGCTTGCGTGCGGTCGAAGATGACGCCGATGGTACGGAAAGTCGAGCCGTTGCCAATGCCGCTGGCGAAAAACAGCACCATGAACAACCCGAGGAACATCGGGAAGTACTGCTCCGGCGTCGCCGAACCGTAGGCCTGCATCATCACGTAGCCCACCGCCACCGCGGCCACCGCCATCACCGCGGTGATCACCTGCGTCACGATCGAGCCGCCGACCTTGTCGGAGATCCAGCCACCGATGGGCCGCGTCGCGGCGCCGACGAAGGGGCCGATCCAGGCGTAGGTCAGGGCCGAGGGCGCGTTCGGGTTCTTCAGCGTGTGCTGCATGACGCCGCTGGCGTCGGGCACATGCTGGAAGCCGAAAATCACCGTGATGGCCAGCGGCAGCGCCATCGAGAAGCCGATGAAGGAGCCGAAGGTGACGATGTACAGCGCGGTGAGCGACCAGGTGTGCTTGTCGTTGAAGATCGCGAACTGCTTCTTCACGCCTTCCTTCATGTCGCCGAACGCGGCCACCCGCATGACCGTGAGCGCGAGCACGATGTCCAGCGGGATCGCCACCCACATGTTCAGCAGCCCGAGACCGGTCGGTGCCGGCAGGTACAGCCAGAGCATGAAGATCGCCGGGGCGAAGGCCAGCGTGTACAGGTAGGTGATCTTCGAGAAGGCGACGATGGGCGAGCCGGTGTGCGGCGAAACCGACTTCAGGTTGTTCATGCCGAACCAGCACAACGCCCCCAGCGGTACCAGCGAGAACACCCAGGCGAAGCCGGCGTTCTGGATCCAGGTGGGCGTGCCCGCGGCGATCTTGCCGAGGATCCAGCCGCTGTCCTTCTGCAGGATCTCGGGCGTGCCGCCCAGGGCACCGAGCAGCGGCACCGTCATCACCAGCGGAATCACGATCTGCATGGTGGTGACGCCGAAATTGCCCAGGCCGGCGTTCAGACCCAGCGCCGTGCCCTGCAGGCGCTTGGGGAAGAAGCCGTTGATGTTCGACATCGACGAGGCGAAGTTGCCACCGCCCACGCCCGACCACAGGGCCATCAGCTGAAAGGTCCACAGCGGCCACTCGGGGTGCTGCAGCACGATGCCGGTGCCGATGGCCGGCGCCAGCAGCATCGACGTGGTGAGAAAGATCGTGTTGCGCCCGCCGGCCAGGCGGATGAAGAACGACGCCGGGATGCGCATGGTGGCGCCGGCAATGCCCGCGATCGCGGTCAGCGTGAACAGCTCGGCCTGGCTGAACGGAAAGCCCAGGTTGAGCATCTGCACGGTGATGATGCCCCACATGCCCCAGACCGCGAAACCGCACAGCAGCGCGGGGATCGAGATCCAGAGGTTGCGGTAGGCGATGCGCTTGCCGGTGGTTTCCCAGAACGTGTCGTCCTCGGGGTGCCACTCGGCGATGTCGGCGCCGCTGCCAGGGTGTCCCTGTGCGGGTGGGGGCATGGTCCGCGTGTTCATGGTGGTCTCAGTTCGTATTTCAGTGGGCGCTGTTCAGCGCACGAAGGAGCGCGAGAAGGGGGCCTGCGGCGCGTTGCGTCCCATCAGTTCGGTGCGGCGAACCTCGGTCCAGTACATCCAGATCAGCGAGACCCAGACCACGCCGTACAGCAGCATGAATGCGCTGGAACGCACACCGGTGTAGTCCATCAGCGCGCCGAACAAGATGGGCAGGACGAAGCCGCCCAGGCCGCCGGCCAGGCCGACGATGCCGCTGACCGTGCCGATGTTGTCGGGGTACTCGTCGCTCAGATACTTGAAGACCGAGGCCTTGCCGAAGGCCCAAGCGATGCCGAGCACGAACATCAGAACCGTGAACGCGTAGACGTTCAAGCCGATGTGGAAGGTGCGCGGTCCGTTGACCGTGAGGACGGTGAAGTCGGTCTGCGGATAGCTCAGCAGGAACAGGCAGATCCAGCTCGCCCACATCACCCACCAGGTGACGCTGTGCGCGCCGTACTTGTCGGACAGCCAGCCGCCGATGGCGCGCAGCACGCCGCCCGGCAACGAGAAGCAGGCGGCCAGCAGCGCGGCGGTGCGGATGTCCAGCCCGTACTCGCCCACGTAGTACTGCACCATCCACAGGCTCAGCGCGACATAGCCGCCGAACACGATGCTGTAGTACTGGCAGTACTTGAGCACGCGCGGGTCCTTCAGCAGCTTGAGCTGGTCGGACAGCTTCACGTCGCTCGAGACCTGGTGCGCGGGGTCGCTGTGGCTGAAGAACCAGAACAGGATCAGCGTGCCGAGCATGACCGCCGCATAGACCTGGGGCACCATGGTCCAGCCGAAGGCCACCACCAGGCCGGGCGCGACGAACTTGTTGACCGCGGCGCCCGAGTTGCCCGCGCCGTACACGCCCATCGCGAAGCCCTGCCGGCCCTTGGGAAACCAGCGGGCGACATAGGGCGTGCCGACCGAGAACGCGCCGCCGGCCAGGCCGACGAACAGGCCGATGACCAGGAACTGCCAGTACTGGGTGGCGTACGACATCGACCAGATGGCCGGCACGGTGATGGCCAGCAGGATCGTCATCACGATGCGGCCGCCGTAGCGGTCGGTCCAGATGCCCAGCGGCACGCGGATCAGCGAGCCGGTGAGCACCGGCATGGCGGTGAGCAGGCCGAACTCGGTGGCATTCAGGCCCAGCTGCTTCTTCAGCGGGATGCCGATGACGCCGAACATCATCCACACCATGAAGCACACGGTGAAGGCCAGCGTGCTGACCATCAGCACGGACAGTGCATTGCTCTGCTTGCTCATGCGAAACACCCCTGGGTTTCGGTTCAGGAGCATGCTAGGCATCCGGCGGCGCGGGCGGTATCCGCCTGAGGTCGGTCGCGGTTGTCCGTCGGGAGTAGGTCTCGCGCGGGACCATCGTTCGAAAGAACTATGCGGCGGGTGCGCTGTGGCCACCGCCGGCGCGGCGCGTCAAACCAGGCCGCGGTCCTTCGCGATCAGGGCCAGATGAACGCGTGAAGCGACATCGAGCTTGCGCAGCAGGTGCTGCACATGGATCTTGACGGTCGACTCCGCGATCGACAGCCGCCTGGCGATCTCCTTGTTGCTGGCGCCGCCGCCGATCTCCCGCAGGATTTCGGTCTCGCGGGGCGACAGGCGGTCGGCCGGCTCAGCGGGGGCATCGACGGCCGCTGGTTCGGACGGCGCGCCCTGCCTGAAGGCGGCCACGAGCTTGCTCGTCATTTCGACCGCCACCACGCTCTGGCCGGACATGGCCCTGCGGATGGCCGTCGACAGCGCGTCGCCGTCGATCGTCTTGAGCAGGTAGCCGCTGGCTCCGGCACGCAGGGCGGCCACCAGGTCGTCCTCGTCCTCGCTGACGGTGATCATCAGCACTTTGCATTCGGGGCATGCCGCCTTCAGCGCCGGCAATGCTGCAACGCCGGTCACACCCGGCAGGTGGTTGTCGAGGAGGATCACGTCGGGCCGCAGGGCCTCGACCTTGCGCTGCGCTTCGCCGGCGTCGGCCGCCTCGCCGACGACCTCGAGACCGGCGTCGCCGGCCAGCAGGGCCATCAGTCCACGCCGGAACAGCGTGTGGTCGTCTACCACCAGCAGCCGGATCTTGTCTTGGGGTTCGGTCATGTCGATGGCGGTGTCATCCGCTCGCCAGCTGGGCCGGCCGCGCCTCGGCCGCTGTGGGATCGAGCTCCAGCCGGATGGTGGTGCCGTGCCCAACCTGCGACGATACATCCAGCCGTGCGCCCAGGCGCTCGGCGCGTTCGCGCATGATGCGCAGGCCCACGTGGTTCTCGGTGTCGGGCGGCAGGGCATCGGCCGCAAAGCCGCGGCCGTCGTCGCGCACCTCGATGCGCCATGTCGGGTGCTTCCAGACATCGACCCACACATGGCCGGCGGCGGCATGCTTGCGCACGTTCGACAGCGCCTCCTGCACGATGTGCAGGGCCTGCACCTGGAGATCGGGCGCCAGCGGCAGGCCTTCGTCGTGCACGGTGAAGGTCGAGGCCAGGCCGCTCTGGTGCTCGAACTTGCGCAAAGTGGCGAGCAATGCATGCTCCATGTCCTGCGCGTCGGTGCGGGTGCGGAAGTGGACGAGCAGTTCGCGCACGTCGCCGTGGCTCTCGCGCAGGCCGAGCTCGATCTCGGCGAGCGCCTGGTTCATGCGCGCGCGGTCGCCGTCGGCCATCGCCTTGCGCATCAGTTGCGCCTGAATGTTCAGGAAGGCCAGCGACTGGGCGATCGAGTCGTGCAGTTCGCGGGCCAGGAAGCCCCGCTCTTCGGCCACCGCCGCCTCGCGTTCGGCGGCCTGTAGGCGCAGGTTCTCCATGCCGGCCACCAGGTGCGAGGTCATGGTCTCCAGCAGCGCATGCTCGGCATCGGAGAGCATGTGCTCGGCGTGGAAGAACAGGTCCAGCTCGCCGATCAGGCGGTCCTTGGCATGCATGGGAATGACCACCAGCGACGCCCAGCCCGCGTTCGCGCAGGCCTGCCGCCGCACCGGCGGCATCTCATGCAGTGCGATGACGCGAACACCCTGAGGCGTCTCGGACTGACCGCAATGGCAGTCACCGCTCGGTATGCAGTGCTCGTCGCTGGCGATCGCCAGCGGCAACCCGATGCTCGCCAGCAGCACGAACTGCCCTCGAGCGGCGTCGAACCATCGCAGCACGGCGCCATCGGCGCGCGCGGCCTCGCCGGCGAGTCGCACGAAGCCCTGGGCCAGTTCGTCGAGCGAGCCCGAACGCTCCACCAGCAGGCTGACGTCGTACAGCGACTGCAGTCGCTCGCGCTTCTCCTGCAATTCGGCGGTCTTCTCGCGCACGCGTTGCTCGAGCTCGGTGTAGGAGGCCTGCAGCTGGCGCGCCATGTCGTTGAAGCCCACTGCCAGCTCGCCCAGCTCGTCGCTCGCCCCGGGCTCGACGCGAGCCTCGAAGTCACCGGTGCGAACCTGCGACACTGCCTGCTTGAGCAGCAGCACCGGCTCGAGCACCACGTGGTATCCGATGACCACGAACAGCGATGCGGCGACCGTGCCGAGGACCATCATGACGACCTGCAGCAAATGCAGGATGCTCGTGTACCGGGCCAGGTGGACCTCGATGGCCTGCACGAGCCCGTCGATGGTGGCCACCAGCGCCACGGTGGCCTGGTTCAACCCGGCGCTGTCCAGCGGTACCGCCTTGGCGTGCAGGGCACGTATTCCGTCCCAGGACGCGCGCACGGCCTGGTAACGGGAGCGGACGTCGTCGTCCCAAGGTGTCACGAGCGGACGCTCGGGGTCACCCTTTTCGAGCACCTGCAGGCTGCGCTCGAACTCGTCGACCATCCGGGGTCGCATCGCCGGGTCGTGTGGCAGCGTGGAGATCCACGCGAGCCGATAGGCCTGCATCCGCATGCGCCCGGCTTCGTTCACGGCCGCGGCGCCGCCGTCGAGCTGCCACGATACCCACAGCGTCAGCGCGGTGACGAGCAATCCCAGCACCATGAACGGCAGGCCAACGGCTGCCAGCTTGGCGCCCAGGCTCCAGCGGGTCGGCGAGGCGGGCATGCCGCAACTCTAGTGCAGTGGCCGCCGGGACGCGCCTTCCCCTCCTGGTTCCACTTACGCGGGATACCCGGTGATCGCGCGGATGCGCTGGAACAACGGTCGCAGCCGCGGGTACAGCGGTCGGTAGACCTGTGCGTAGAGCCGGTCGTACAGGTCGGCCGCCTGCGCTTGCGGCTCGAACCAGCGTGCCACCCGCGTCATCCGGGCCACCGCGGCCGACGTGTCGGCATGCAGGCCCAGTCCGACGGCTGCGGCCATGGCGGCGCCCAGGCCCGCGGTCTCATGGGTGTGGGGCCGGGCCACCGGCAGGCGGAACACGTCGGCGGTGAGCTGCAGCACGGCATCGCTCTGCGCGCCTCCGCCGCTGGCGCGCAGCTCGCGCAGCCGCGTGCCGCTGGCGCGCTCGATGCGTTCGCGCCCTTCGCGCAGGGCATAGGCCAGGCCCTCGAGGATGGCCCGGTACAGGTGGGCACGGGTGTGCACCTCGCCAAAGCCGATGATGGCGCCCTTGGCCTCGGGGCCGGGCACGCGGATGCCTGGGCTCCAGGTGGGCAGCAGCGTCAGCCCCATCGCGCCCGGGGGCACCTGCGCGACCCACTCGTCGAACAGCGCCTCGGGCGCGACGCCCAGCGCCTGCGCGGCTTCGCGCTCGGGCTGGCCGAATTGTTCCTTGAACCAGCTCACCAGCCAGAACCCACGCGTGACCTGCACTTCCACGCTGTAGTGGCCAGGCACTGCCGCCGGGTAGGGCGGAATCAGGCGCACTGCCTCGAGGTAGCGCGCCGAGGTGATGTTGATCGTCGCCGTGGTGCCATAGCTCAGCGCGCCCACGTGCGGCGCCAGGGCGCCGGCACCCAGCACCTCGCAGGCCTTGTCGGCGGCCGCGGCCAGCACCGGGGTGCCCTCGCGCAGGCCGGTGGCGAGCGCGGCTTCGGCGGTAACGCTGCCCAGGCGCGCGCCCACCGGCACCAGCTCGGGCAGTTGCCGCGGCTGCACGGCCAGCGCCTGCCAGGGCCACGATCCCGCACGCGCCCAGGCCTGGGCGCGGCCGTCGAAGGGCAGGTAGGCCACCTGTGCGCCCACGCTGTCGGCCATGCGCCCGGTCAGGCGCTGGTTGAGCAAGCCCGACATCAGCAGGTAACGATCCGCCTGCGCATGCAGCTGCGGCTCATGCTCGGCCCACCAGTTCACTTCGGCATCCTGCTGCAGCGCCCGCAAGGTGCCGGCCAGGCCGATGGCGGTGAAGGCGGCACGCCACGGCCAGGCCACCGGTGGCACGCGCGTGGCGCGGCGCTGGTCGGGCCAGATGATGGCGCTCGCAAGGCAACGGCCCTGGGCATCGACCGGCACGATGGAGCCGCGCTGGGTGGTCACGGCCACCCCAGCCACGGCACCGGGATCGCTCTCGGCCCACAGGCGCTGGCAGCATGCCGCCGCTGCCCGCCAGAAGGCGTCGCCGTCATGCGTCATCCAGCCCGGATGTTCGCGCCGGTAGTCGGTGAAAGGCTGCTGCGCGCGGCCCACCAGCTCGCCCGTGGGTGTGAACAACAGCGCGCGCACCGATTGCGTGCCCAGGTCGATGGCCAGCAGGCGTTCGTTCATCGGGTCGACTCCTGTGTGCGTGCGTCGGTGTCGGCATCGGCGGGCAGACCGTGGTCGGTGCGCACCAGCCGTTGGTAGCGCACGCACTCCTGGGCCCATCGTGCCGCGTCCCAACCCAGGGCCTGCTGACAGGCGCGCTGCAACCGCGGCAGCAACCGTTGCCCGTGGGCGGGCAGGCACAGGCCCCAGCGCGTGCGGCGCAGCATCAGGTCGTCCAGGTGTTGCACCGGATCGGTGTGGAGCATGCGCGCCCACGCGTCGGCATCGACGACAGGCGCGCACGGATTCTCCCAGCTGAAGGCATCGGCGTCGGCGTTCTCATCGGCCAGTCCGAGCCCGGCGCCCGCCGGATGCAGCGCCGGCAGCCAGGGCTGGACCAGGTCCAGGGCCTGCTGGGCCATCTCGGCGAAGGTGGTGAGCTTGCCGCCGGCCAGCACCACCAGCCGATCGCCCGCCTGCACCAGGTGCTCACGGCTCTGCGCCGATGGTGTGCCATCGCCGGCCACCACCGGCCTGATGCCGGCCCAGGTGCTGCGCACGTCGGCGGCGGTGATGCCCGCGCGCGGGAACACCGCCCGCAGCGCGTGCAGCAGGTAGTGCAGCTCGGGGGCGCTGATGCGCGGCGGCGTGTCGGGGTCGGGATGATCGAGGTCGGTGGTGCCGACCATGGTGCATCCCAGCCACGGATAGGCGAACACCGGCCGGCCGTCGGCCGGATGCTGCCAGGCCACCGCGCGCGCCAGCGGCAACCGCCAGCCCGGCAGCAACAGGTGGCTGCCGCGCAAAGGGCGCAGCAGCGGTGCGGCCAGGCCGAAGCGCGCAGCCCAGGGCCCCAGCTGTGCGCCCAATGCCGCCACCACGCAGCGCGCCTCGAGGGTGCGGCGATGGCCTTCGGGCGTGCGCAGGGTGGCGTTCCAGCCATCACCGCGGCGCTGCAGCGCCTGCAGCTCGGTATAGGCGTGCAGCCGCGCGCCATGGCGCCGGGCGCCGGCCAGCACCCGCAGTGTCAGGCGGGCGTCGTCGGTGGTGGCGTCGTCGTAGACGCTCGCCCCGCCCGGGGCGTGCAGGCCCGGCACCAGCCAACTGGCGTCGGCCGCGCTCACCCAGGCGCGGCTGCGGCGCTGCGCGAGTGCGTCGTACACCGCGAGTGCCGCCTGCAGCGTCGGTCGCCCGGGGTTGAGCCCCGGGCCGTGCGGCAGCATGAAGCCCAGGCGCCGCACCAGAGCGGGCAACTCGCGCAGCAACTGCTCGCGCTGCTGCACCGACGCCCGCGTGAGTCGCCACTGGCCTTGGGCCAGGTAGCGCAGGCCACCGTGCACCAGCTTGCTGCTGCGGCTGGAGGCACCGCTGGCCCAGTCGTGTCGCTCGATCAGCGTCACGCGGGCGCCGCGGCGCGCCGCCTGAAGTGCCACGCCAGCGCCGGCGATGCCGCCGCCGACGACGAGCAGGTCGGTATGGTCGGGGGCGCCGTTCATGGCCGCGCCGCGCCGCCGTCGCGCCCCTCGGGTCCTTCGAGCAGGTTGCCGGTGTCGAACAGGCCGTCGGTATCGAAGGCATGCAGCAGGTCGACCAGCGCGGCATGCCCCACGGCACCCTTCTCGGCGGCGAGCCAAGGCGCGTGGTCGTGGCCCGCGCCGTGCTGGTGGCTGATGGTGCCGCCACTGCGCACCACGGCCTGGCTCACCGCATGTTTGAGCGCCCACCAGCGCGCGCGGCTGGTGGCGGCGTCGGGGCCCACGCGCAGCACGAAGGTGGTGTACACGCTGCTGCCGCTGCCGTACACATGCGACAGGTGCGTGTAGGCATGGCAGCGCTCACCCAAGGCCTGCAACGCGTTGCGCCCGGCATGCTCCATGGCCTGCACGGTGGCGGCGGTTCGGCTCCAGTCGACCGCGGTCTCCATGGTGTCGACCATGTAGCCCGCCTCCCACAGCGCGTTGCGCAGGTAGACGCCGGCAAAGCGCTGCGCCTGCCAGC
>JAKLLB010000091.1 GCA_023150345.1 Aquabacterium sp. | reverse complement strand
GCGGGCCCTGGCCGAGCGGGCGGCCAAGGCCGCCAAGGCGCTTTTCTTCGCCTTCTTGTGGCTCTGGACTACGCTGCAGGTCCTGTCGGGCGGCCATCAGGCGGCCGTGGTGCCTGCACGGAGCTCTTCGCGCTCTTCAGCATGCGCCCAATGGCGATTGACGTCGGGCGCTCATCGCCATGCGGTCGGTCGCGTGGGATGAATTTCGCAAGGCCGACGAGCTACCTGAGCGCTGCCAGGCGAGGTCCCGCTGCAACGACGGGTTGGGCGGCTGTATCCGAAGCGAGAAGGAGTGAGCATGGAAGCGAAGTGGGACGAGATGCGGCAGATGCTGACACTGCCTGAGCACGGAATACCGCGCGCTGAATGGGAGCGCCGATTTCGCGCCGAACTGCGGCGGCTGGCCGATGCCTGCGACGGGGTGGCGGACGGTGAGTTGCAGACGTGGCCTGAAGACGACGGAGACCAGTATCCCGACTGGCTCACCACCTCGCCTGAAGCAGCGGCGGCTGAGAACCTGAGCTACTGGACGGACGACGAATGAACCCGTTGAAGCCCGCCCGTTCTGTCTGACCGATGGCGATGAGCGGCTGATTGAACTGTGGGACACGTTCGACGCGGGCCACATCGCGCACATTCACTGCACGCACTGCGGCGCCGATGGCCCGAGCGTGTACGGCGAGATGGGTGCGGCGCCGACGATAGCCCGCGCACGCTCGATGTGGAACGGGCGGGCCGAGTATCTGAAGACGCCCAACTTGTTGTGTACTAACAGCCGCTCAATAACATCAGCGACCGCCCAATAACATCAATCCCGTTCAATAACATGGTCGATCCGTCGAATAACATGGCTGTTGCTCGATAACATGTCGGCCAGTCAGCGTGCCCAGGCGATCAATTGCCTGGATCAGATCCTCTCGCCTGTCAATCCCCATTCTGGGGGCCAGCCAGAAACTTGAACCGAGCCACGAATCAGAATACTGTATGCACATACAGTTTCCAACCTTCTGAACCACGAGTCGATCATGCTGCCTACTCCCAGCCCTGGGCCCGTTCGCCTGCTCGACCAGGTGCGCGAGCGGATGCGGTATTTGCATTACAGCTTACGTACGGAGGTGGCGTATGTCCACTGGATTCGCAGGTTCGTGTTGTGGAGTGGCAAGCGGCACCCCAGGGAGATGGGGCGTGCCGAGGTGGAGGCCTTCCTGACGCATCTGGCCAATGCGCTGCGGGTGTCGCCGGCGACGCATCGGCAGGCGCTGAGTGCGCTGCTGTTTCTGTACAAGGAAGTGCTGGGCAGCGAACTGCCGTGGATGAAGGAGATCGGCCGGCCGCCGGAGCGGCGGCGTGTGCCGGTGGTGCTGACCGTGCCGGAGGTCCGCACGCTGCTGGGCGCGCTGGAGGGTGAGTGCGCGTTGTTGGGGCGGCTTCTCTACGGGACCGGTCTGCGGCTTGCAGAGGCCCTGGCACTTCGCGTGAAGGACCTGGACTTTGCGCGCAGGGTGTTGATCGTCCGGTCCGGCAAGGGCGGCAAGGACCGGGTGGTGATGCTGCCCGGCAGCCTGGTGGAGCCGCTGCAGGCACACCTGGGGAGGGTTCGGCAGCTCTGGCAGCTCGACCGGGATCAGGGCCACCCAGGCGTCGAGCTGCCGTTTGCCTTGCAGGCCAAGTACCCACGCGCGGGTGAGAGCTGGGCCTGGCACTGGGTGTTCCCATCACCCGTTCTTTCGGTGGACCCCCGCAGCGGGGTGCAGCGCCGGCACCACCTGCACGAGTCGCGGCTGCAGCGGCAGATCAAGGCCGCAGTGTCGGCGGGCGGCATCGACAAGCCTGTGTCCGTGCACACGCTGCGCCATTCGTTTGCAACCCACCTGCTGCAGTCGGGCACCGACATCCGCACGGTGCAGGAGCTGCTGGGCCACAGCGATGTGAGCACGACGATGATCTACACCCATGTGCTGAAGCTGGCTGCAGGGTCCACGCCCAGCCCGCTGGATCTGCTGCTGGCAGCTTGATCCGACCGCGCAACAGAAATGGCCCCTTGCGGGGGCCTTCTTGGGGCATGCGCATGCCCGGGTGGCGGCAGGCCGCCAGCAGCCGGGCGATCTCTTGCCAGCCCAGCAGTTCGGGCTGGGTCTGCAGGCTGCGCGCCACCGGGGGTTCCAGGCCGCGGTCCTCGCGTTCGAGCACGTGCCGAAACAGGAAGCGGCTGGCCGAGGCCACATGGTTGATGGTGGAGAAGGAGCGGCCCTGGGCCAGTTCGCCTGCTCGACCAGGTGCGCGAGCGGACGCGACATTTGCATTGCAGCTCATGTACGGAGGCGGCAAATGCCCACGGGTCGGCGCACGCAAGCTACGCATCGCCTCGGTCATGCAGCCGACGGCCGGCTATCCGGTGTGGCTGCTTCGCTGCGCGGGAAGGCCGACGCCGTGCGGTGCCATTCCGGTCAGGGTCCTCGCAGAATGCGCATGGCGGTGCCGGCGCCAACGTGGCGGGCGCTGTGCAACGCGCTCGCTAGGCTTCATTCGTCGCGCCGGGAAGCGGGGTCTTCTCCAGGCGTTCGGCCATTCTTGTTTGCCAGCCTGGGCCGGTTGCCTTCCAGCGCGCGATCACTTCCGGCGGCAAGCGCAGGCTGATCATCTGTTTCGGGCTGGCCGACTTGGGTCGGCCCGCCTTCTTGAAAACGGTGCGTGCGAACATCTCGTCCGTCATCTCTGGAAGTTCCTCGTACTCATCAGGCTGGATGACATGCGCGTCGACACGCGCGAGATCAGAGCCCAAAGTACGGCGCGAAGCGGGCTTGCTCACGATCGTTGGCCTTTCTCATGCTGAAGACATGACGCACTGCGCCACGCGGTGTGTACCCGACAACCACCAAGCGGTTGTGAAGAAGTCCGAAGCAGATGATCCGAGTCTCTCCGTAGTCCTTCCTCGTGTCTTCGACCTCGGCGGTCAAACCATCGAAGACCTGTGCGGCGTCCTCGAAGTCAAGCCCACGGTTGGCGAGTGTCCAGTCGCGCTTGGTGGGGTCGTAGGAGATTCGCACGGACTTAGTGTATATACAAGAATACCTGCAGGCAAGCAGGCCGATGGCCACCCAAACAAGAACGGCACCCCGCAGGGTGCCGTTCCTGGCTCACAACCGCGGGTCACCCCGCGATCGGCACGCTCAATGCAGCGCCACGCCGGTGGCGGCCTGGATTTCGTCGCGCGTCACGCCCGGGGCGAGTTCGACCAGCTCCAGCCCGTGGTGCGTCACGTCCAGCACGCCCAGGTCGGTGATGATGCGGCTGACGACGCCCACGCCGGTCAGCGGCAGGGTGCAGTGCGGCAGGATCTTCAGGTCCTTGCTGCCGTCCTTCTTGGTGGCCACGTGCTCCATCAGCACCACCACGCGGCCGACGCCGGCCACCAGGTCCATGGCGCCGCCCATGCCCTTGACCATCTTGCCCGGTATCATCCAGTTGGCCAGGTCGCCCTTCTCGCTGACCTGCATCGCGCCCAGGATGGCCAGGTTGATCTTGCCGCCGCGGATCATGCCGAAGCTGTCGGCGCTGCTGAAGAAGGCCGAGCCGGGCAGCGTGGTGACGGTCTGCTTGCCGGCGTTGATGAGGTCGGCGTCGACCTGGTCCTCGGTCGGGAAGGGGCCGATGCCCAGCAGGCCGTTTTCGCTCTGCAGCCAGACTTCCATGCCGGCGGGCACGTGGTTGGCCACCAGGGTGGGCAGGCCGATGCCCAGGTTCACGTAGAAGCCGTCGCGCAGTTCCTTGGCGGCGCGGGCGGCCATTTCATCGCGGGTCCATGCCATGTCTTGATCTCCTGATTCAGTTCGGGGCGGTCGGGCCTTGCGCAGTCCGCGGGGTCACGCGGACTTCCGGACGGTGCGCTGCTCGATGCGCTTTTCCGGCGTCGTGTTCAGCACGATGCGGTGCACGAAGATGCCGGGCAGGTGGATCTGGTCGGGGTCGAGCTCGCCGGTCTCGACGATCTTCTCGACCTCGACCACGGTGATCTGGCCGGCCTGCGCCACATTGGGGTTGAAGTTGCGCGCGGTCTTGTTGAAGACCAGGTTGCCGCTCTTGTCGGCGATGTGCGCCTTGACCAGCGACACCTCGGGCACCAGCGAGCGCTCCATGACGTACTTCTCGCCGTCGAACTCGCGGATCTCCTTGCCCTCGGCGACGATGGTGCCCACGCCGGTGCGGGTGAAGAAGGCCGGGATACCGGCGCCACCGGCGCGCAGCTTCTCGGCCAGCGTGCCCTGCGGGGTGAATTCCAGCTCCAGCTCGCCGCTGAGGTACTGGCGCTCGAACTCCTTGTTCTCGCCGACGTAGCTGGAGATCATCTTCTTGATCTGCCGGGTGGTCAGCAGCTTGCCCAGGCCGAAACCGTCGACGCCCGCGTTGTTGGAGATGACGGTCAGGTTCTTGACCGCGCTGGCCTGCAGCGCGTCGATCAGCGCCTCGGGGATGCCGCACAGCCCGAAGCCGCCGACGGCGATCAGCTGGCCGTCGCGGACGATGCCGTTGAGCGCCGCCTGGGCGCTCGGGTAGACCTTGTTCATGCGTGAAGCCTCCGCAGAATGAGGAAGAGGTGGACAGGGAACATCTGGAACGGCGCGAAGCGTACTACGTAACGCCTTAAGTAGCGGCTACGTAGAATTGATTAAGGCCGGCCCCTCATGCACGATCCGGCGGCCTGTCCATGCGGGCTTCCACCCGGTCTGAACCCATGCTCGACCTCGACTACCGCACCGCCTTCGAACTCGCGCCGATCGGCCTGGTGCTGTCGCGCCACCGGCTGATGGTGGACTGCAACCGCCAGCTGCTGGAGATGTTCGGCATGGAACGCGAGCAGCTGATCGGCCAGAGCTTCGCGGTGCTCTACCCCAGCACGGCGGAGTTCGAGCGCACCGGCGAGCGCATCACCGCCAGCCTGGACGCCACCGGGCGCTATGCCGACGAGCGCATCATGAAGCGCCTGGATGCGCGCGGGCAGGAGGAGCTGTTCTGGTGCCACGTCTCCGGCCGCGCGCTGGACCCGGCCGACCCGCACGCCGCGGGCATCTGGGCCTTCGAGGACCTCTCCGCGCTGCGCCGGCTCGAGGCCGACCTGACCCCGCGCGAGCGCGAGATCGCCGCGCTGCTGATCGAGGGGCTGACCAGCAAGCTGATCGGCAAGCGGCTGTCAATCAGCCCGCGCACGGTGGATGTCTACCGCGCCCGGCTGATGCGCAAGTACGAGGCGGCCACCACGCCGGAGCTGGTGCACAAGCTGCTGAGTGCGTGAGGTGAAACCTAGGAGCCTGTCGGACTGGGGAGTTGCCGCGTGCGTTCAGCGTCGCAACGTGCCCAGCAGCTGCGTCAATGCATCGGCCAGGCGCTGCACCGCCTGGGGTTCGGGCAGGGGCAGTTTGAGGTAGCGCTGCCCGGCTTCGTCGGTGTGCACGAGACTTGTCGCGCCCTCTCCAGCCGGCGCCCCACCCTGCCCCCCAGTGGCCGCTTCCGGCCGTGCGAGCGTGTGCAGCAGCTGCAGGCCCACCTGCAGCAGCGGCCCCCAGGGATCGGCGGTGGGCGCGGCGCCACCTGCTGCCCGTGAGACTGCCGGTGGATCGGGCGGCAGGTCGGGGGCGGGTTGCGATGCGCACGGTGGCTGCGGTGGCGCCGTTGCCACGGCGGGTGCCGCGGAGTTCTCCACCGGGGCCACATCCTCCGCAGTGTCTTCCCCCACACCGCTGAAAGCTTCTGCAGCGGATGCAACGCCCGGGTCCGGCACCGGCTGCACTGCCTCGTCGACCGGCTCCGCCACCCCCATGCCGGCCGTGGCCGCATCCACACTCTTCATGAAGCGAGACAGGCGCGTGCCCTCCATGAACACCGTGCCGTCGCCTCCGTCGAGCACACCTTTGAACAGCGAGGTCTTGAAGGCCAGCACCGAGAGCATGCCCTCCTCGATGCTGCCCTGGGCCACCAGGTTGATCACCTGCACCCCGCGGCGCTGGCCCAGGCGGTGTACGCGGCCGATGCGCTGCTCCAGCAGCGCCGGGTTCCACGGCAGGTCCATGTTGACCACCACCGCCGCGGCGTGCTGCAGGTTCAGCCCGGTGCTGCCCGCATCGGTGGAGAGGAAGAGCCTGCAGTCCGGATCGCTGTGAAAACGCTCCACCAGCGCACCGCGCTGCTCGGCCGGCACACCACCGTGGAAGAAGACATGGCCCCAGCGGCCGCCGGCAGGCTGCTGCGCCGCTCGTGCGGCCAGGCGGCGCATCAGCACCTCGTGGGTGCCCAGCCACTGGCTGAACACCACCGCCTTGGCGCCGGGCTGCTCGAAGAGCTCCTCCAGCAGCGTCAGCAGCTCGTCGGCCTTGTGGCCATGGTCGGTTTCGTGGTCGAGCAGCCAGGTGCTGTTGCAGGCCATGCGCATGTTCTGCAGGGCGCACTGCAGGCGGCGCTGGTCGGTGTCGGACAGCCAGCCGGTCTTGCGCCAGCGCTGCACGATGCGGCTGACGATGGCACCGTTTTCGTCGTGGTGCACACGCTGCTCGGGGGTCAGGGGCACAAACAGCGTCTGGTCCACCCGCTCGGGCAGCTGGGTCAGCACCTGCGCCTTGCGGCGGCGCAGCAGGATCGGCGCCAGCGTGCTGCCGATGCGGTCCAGATCGCGGTAGCCGATCACGCGGCCGGCGTCGTCGACCTGCTGATGCTCGTGCAGCAGCCGCCAGGTGGGGCCGAGGCGGTGCTGATCGACCACCTGCACGATGGAGATCAGCTCCTCCAGCCGGTTCTCCAGCGGCGTGCCGGTCAGCAGCACCACGTAGGGGCACAGCGCCGGGTCGGCCAGGCGCTTGAGGGCGCGTGCGGCCTGGGTGTTCCAGTTCTTGACCCGCTGCGCCTCGTCGACGATCAGCAGCTCGGGCGCCCAGGCCTCGGCCAGGTCGGCGTCACGCACCAGGGTTTCGTAGTTGACGATCTTGCAGCGCACCACCGCATCGCCTTCGGCCGGCCTGCCTTCGCCCGGTTCCACGTTTTCCGCAGCCCGCCACTGCCACTGCTGCTGCCGCTGGGCACGCAGCCCCTGCAGCACCTGCGCCGGCCGGCCGGTGAAGCGCTGAATCTCGCGCTGCCACTGGTGCTTCAGCGAGGTGGGGCAGACCACCAGCACACGCTGCACACCGAAGTGGCGCGCCATCAGCTCCGCCGCGGCGATGGCCTGCACCGTCTTGCCCAGCCCCATCTCATCGCCGATCAGCGCGCGGCCGGCGCGGGCGGCAAACAGGGCACCCTCGGCCTGGTAGGGGTAGAGCCGGGTCTTCAGCAGCCGGGCCAGCGCCGGGTCCTCGGCGCCGCCGGGGTAGGCCTTGTCCAGCCGCCGGCGGCGCTGCCCGGCATCGCGCCACTGGGCCAGGTGGCGCAGCGCCGCCTCCTGCCACTGCAACGGGTGGCCGGCCTGCGCCGCGGCGGCCGCCAGTGCGTCCAGCTCGCGCCACTGCGGCATCGGCAGCTCCCAGGGCGGCGGGGCCTCGGCACCCAGCCCGCACAGTAACTGCACCTGCTGGCGCAACCCGGCCGGGCACTCGCTGCCCGGGTGAAAGCGCAGCGTACACAGCGGGCCGGGGCCACGCTGCAGCCGGACCTCGCTGGCCGCCTGGGTGTAGCCGCGCGCAAAGGCCGCCTTGGAGCCGCGCCGCGACTGCAGCCGGTGCAGCACGAACTCGATGTGTTTGCAGGTGCCCAGGTCGTTGGTGGCGAAGTCCTGGCAGGTGCAGTGGTTGTCGCCGGGCGCACGCCCGCGCAGCGTCACCAGATACCGCCCGCCGCCCGCCGGGTTGACCACCCGCCACTGGCCGAACACTGGCCCGCCCTCGCGCAACTCCAGCCCGAAGCGCTGCTCGCGGCCGAACTGCCGCCGCAGCTCGCGCTGCCAGTCGTCCGCCGCCATCGCCTCCGGGCGGCGCTGTCGAGACAGCTTCGGCTCGGCCACCTTGCCGGGCCGACCGGCACGCTTCGAGGTCGACCCGGTCGCGGACCTGGAGGCTTTGGAGGATGTGGCGGACTTCGGGGCGACGGCGCGGCTCATCGTGTGATCCGAGAAGAACAGGGCGGGAGGCAAACCCGGAGAAAGGGCGGCGGATTATCCCCGCCCGATCCGGCCACCCGCCCCCAACTCACTCCCGCTCACCCCCGCGCCATGGCCCGCTCGATGCGCGCAACCCAGGCGCCCCCACCGCCGCTGACCTGCGCCTCGGCACGCGCCTGCTGCAACAGGCGGCGGCCCTGTTCGCGCAGGCCGCTGCCAGCCAGAGCCCGGCCGCGCTCGAACTTGATCTTCCAACCCATGTGGGGATCGGACGCCACATGCAGCCAGGCCGCCGACTTGACGTCGATGCCTTCCAGCGTCGCCAGAGCCTCCCTGCAGCGCCCGAGGTCATTGAGCGCCCAGGCGCGGTAGTAGCGGATGCCGTCTCCCAGCTTGCGCTGCTCATACCAGGGCAGCACTTCGTCCAGGATCGTCAGCGCTTCGGCGGCCCGGCCGAGCTGCAGCAGCGTGGTCGCCCGGTTGTTGCGCATGCTGATCACGTAGCCGTGCGTGGGCCCCAGCGATGCGGCGAAGGCGGCCTCGGCGGCCAGCACGTACTGCAGGGTCATCCCAGGCTGGCCCACAGGATCGTCACTGCTGAGGTTCCCCAGCTCGAAGTTGACCAGCCCGACATGCATCGCCCGTTCGCCCAGCAGTTGCGTCAGCACCTCGCGCACTCGCAGCAGCATCCTCCGAGCCTCCTCAGCGCGGCCCTGCGCTGCCAGCGACCGGGCCAGCGCCATCTCGGCGCGCGCAAAGGCCACTGCCCCCACCGACTGCGCGCTGTAAGGCGCGCTCGTGATCTCCTCGAGCAGGCGCTCGCCCTCGGGACGCTGCTCGGCGCTGCCGGCCAGCAGCAGCTCGGCCAGCCGCTGACGGGCCTCCAGCCGGTCGGCCAATGCCGCTTGCGGCCAGGCGTCCACCCGGCGCAGCAGCTCGCGGGCGACCGGAATGGCCTCGGCCGCACGCTGCCTCGCGGCCAGCATGTCGACCTGTACGGCCAGCCAGCGCAGCGCCATTTCATTGACACCGTCCAGTTCGCCGGGCGGCAGTGCCGCGCGCGCCCGGTGCAGCAGCTGCTCGCCCTCGTCCGGCTTGAAGAAGTCCACCTGGGCCTGCGCCCAGCCGATCAGCGCCAAGGGCAGCTCCCGACCGGCCTCCCCACGGCCCGCCGCCTGGCCAGGCTGCGACAGCAGCGCCGTCGCCCGCTGGTACTGCTGCATCGCCGCGGTGCTGGCCCGGCTGCGCACCAGGATGTCGCCCAGGCGCCGGCGCAGCGCCGCCTCGATGTCGGGTTGGCCGGCAAACCGCCCCTCCAGCTTCTGCGCTGCGCGCTCCACCACCTCGGTCATCGTCAGCAGCCGCGTGCCGCCGACGCGGGTGACGTCCGCGCTGTCGAGCACGTCGCGGCTGACGAAATCGAGCATCGCCGCGCTTCGCTGGGCCTGCACCTGCGCCTCGGCCAGCGCACGCCGGTTCTGCTCGAACAGCCATCCGCCCGCACCCAGCGCCACCACCAGCAGCAGCGCCGCAGCTGCCAACCAGGGCCGGCGCGCCTGGCGCCGCTCGCGCTCGCGCTGAGCCTGCTCGGCCGCCTGCTGTGCGGCTTGCTGCACCCCGCGCTCATCGCGCCGCTGCGGCAAGCGGCGCAGGCGATCTGCCAGTTCCCCGGCGCTGGCCAGGCGCCGCTGCGGGTCGCCCTCCGTGGCCGCGGCAATGTCCTCGCGCAGCAGCTCGTCGTCCACCTCGCGCTGCCAGCCCGTACTCAGCGGGCGCTTCAGGTCGCCCACCACCAGCTGGAAGAGCATCAGGCCCAGGGCGTAGACATCGCTGCGCGTCGTCGCCCCCTGGCCAGCCAGCAGCTCGGGCGCCCAGTACAGTGGCGTGCCCGACCAGGGCAGCGGCGCTCCCTCCCGGTCTGCCGCCACCGTCAACCCCATCAGCGTGATGCCGCTGGCCTTCAGTCGCGCCTGGTCGAGCGCATGGGCGCTGCCGAAGTCGGTCAGGCAGGCCCGCCAGGGCAGCGTCGCCTCATGGGCCCCCGCCCCTGCGTCCCCACCCTCGGCGGCGGCCCGGGCATCGGCAGGCCGCAGCAGCACGTTGGCCGGTTTCAAGTCCTTGTGCAGCACGCCCACGCTGTGCGCGGCCGCCACCGCATCGGCGATGCCGACGAACAACCCCAGCCGCTCCTGCAGCGACAGGCCCTGCAACGGCGCGGTCGGCTCGCCCGCCCAGGCCAGCAAGTCCTGCCCGCCGTACTCGCACTCCATGTGATAGGGCGGTTCGGAAAATGCCGAACCTCTGACCTTGACGATGTCGCGGCGATCCCCCAGTTCACTCTGCAGCACCCGCAGCAAGGTGGATTCCCGTTTCAGCGCCCGCAGTTCCTCGGCATTGGTCGCGAACTTGAAGACCCGCTCTTCCCCGGTCTTGTGCTCGCGTGCCAGCCAGACATGTCGCCGCTCGCCAGACCCGAGCGGGCGCAGCAATTCAAAACCCTCACGGCCGGGCACCGGCCGGCCGGCTTGAAAACCGGAGATCGGTGGCGGCTCGGCACGCGCGCGACCGATCGGAATTCTTTCCACCTGACCGGTCAACCGATACCCGATGCGTGGCACGTTGACGATACGTGCGCCCTCGACCCCCAGGGCCCGGCGCAGTTTGGTGATGGCATTGGCCAGCACGTTGTCCACCGTCGGACGGCCTTCCCAGACCGCCTCGAACAATTCTTCCCGGGTGACCACTTCCTCGGCATGGCGCAGCAACTCGGCCAACACCCGCAACGGCAGAGGCTCGACCACGACCCCCTTGCCACCCACCGTGAGCGCCATCGCGGCTTCATCGAACACCGCCTCGCCGAACCGGAAGCGGCACGGCCCACCCTGCTCTTCGTTGCCCATCGTCCCTGCCCCTGCAACTTCGCGTCCCTCGGCAGCGCAGCGTCGCGGAAGTCAAGCCCCCGCCCGACCGCTGGGCAACCGAGATCCCACGCCCACCCGTAGGCGCTCAGGCTAACGCAGGTCACACACCGGAAGAGTCCGTGATGAACGCCACAATCGTTTCAACTTGTTTCGTGATCGCGCCGTGAGGGTTTCGTGATCCTTCCGTGAAGACGTCTCGCACGCCGCATTCACACACTGCCATCAGCCCGGTTGCTGCCGGGCATACCTTTCAGGGAGGGGGTATTCCTCCGGGCCGCGCAGTGGCGCTGCATCCGCGAACGCAGCTGCCCCGGGATTCTCCCAACATGGCTCCTTGATTTTCATCGACAGCAACGGTCTGCCCGGCTTGCATGGTCGGGAGCGCCGCATCGGGGGTTAAGTTATGGCATCACGCTCAGGGATTGCGTCTCGTTTGACGCTTGGTTTGACTCAACTCGCAGTGGCTGCAGCCCTCACGGCCTGCGGAGGGGGAGACGACACACCCACCACGACAGTCGTCAACGCCCACCCCACAGAACAGACCGTACTCGCCAATGGAACCGCCACCTTCACCATCCGCGCCGAGGGGGACAACCTCGAGTACCAGTGGCAGCGCAGCACCGACGGCGGCGGCAACTGGTCGGACGTTTCCGGCGCCACGAGCGCGACGCTGGTAATCCCCAACGTCACCACCGATCAGAACGGCCACCTCTACCGTGCCAGAGTGACCGGCGACGGCGGAACGGTGACGACCAGCACAGCGACGCTGCGCTGCACACCGATCGTGGAAACACCTCGGTTCACGGTCGATCTGACCAGCCCGGCTGAGGTCACCGAGGGCGCCGATGTCACCCTGGCCGTCACCGCGTCCGGCACCAACCTGACCTACCGCTGGGAAACCAGCCCAGCGGGCAGCAGCAGTTGGACAACGTTGGCGGGAACGAATGCGCCGCTGCTGCTGCTCAACGACGTGCCGCTGTCAGACCACGGCCGCCGCTATCGGGTCATCATCAGCAACGACGCTGCCACGATCACCAGCCAGATCGCCACGCTGGGCGTCAAGGCCACGTCGGTGACACCGTCCACCCCGACGGTGACCGCGCAACCGGCCGCCGTGAGCGTCAAGGCACCGGCCGCCGCCACCTTCACCGTGAACGTCAGCGGCAGCCCGACCCCGACCGTGCAGTGGCAATCCAGCGCGACCAACAGCGCCAACCCGGCCGACTGGACCGACATCAGCGGCGCCACCGAACTCACCTATCGCGTCGCGTCGACCGGCATTGGTTTGAGCGGCAACTACTACCGTGCCAAGGTCAGCAACAGTGCTGGCACCGCCTATAGCCAGGCAGCCCAGCTGACGGTCACCCCCGCTGACGTCGCCCCGTCGATCAGCACCCAGCCGACAAGCCAGACCGTCACCGTCGGGGCCCAGGCCACCTTCACCGTGGCTGCGACCGGAACGCCAACGCCGACGATACAGTGGCAGATCAGCAGCAACGGCGGCAGCACCTGGACCAACATCAACGGCGCCACCTCGGCCACCTACAGCTTCACCACGACCACCGTCGGAACGAGCCAGTACCGGGCGGTGGCAAGCAACGGCGTGGGCAGTGCGAAGAACAGCAATGCGGCGACGCTGACGGTAAATGCCGCGTCGGCATCGGCCCTGAGCGGTCGGACCTGGCGGGCAGGCGCACTCATCGAGAACAGTGCGGCCACTGTATGGACATTTGCGAACACCCAGGGGTTCGAAGTCCGAATATCGGACGACGGCCTCGCCACGGCGATCTTCATGCAAACCGACGCTCTAGGCAGGAAGGCCCTCCAAGTCTCGGATCGTGCGGCAGGCACGGACGCCGTCGAGCCATCATGGAGCAATCCGACCGTGGTTGATGCATCCGCTCCGATCGCGGATGGATTTCGACCGCGTTTGGCGGTGTCGCCAAACGGCAATGCGTTGATCACCTGGGTTTCCGAACAAACCTGCGGCACAGACAGCTACGGCGCATACGTAGGCCAACCAGGCTGCAAATACATCTACTCGTCCAGGCGCCTGGCCAGCAGCGCCGTTTGGGAAGCGCCGGTGAAGGTCGTATCCAGCACCATGAGCTATGGAGGACCGATTCCGATGATCAACGATCGCGGCGAAACGGCCATCATGTTCGACGGCATGCCCGGCATGGTCAACACCCTCTACAGCCACCGGCCAGGCATTGCCATGCGGACAAGCAGCGAGGCAACCTACCGTGTCGAGTACCTAGAGAATATCGGTCTGGGAAATTTGCGCGAGGTTGGAAGGGAAGTTCTCGCCGGGCTGGATCGATCCGGGAACGTGACGGTCGTCGGCGAGCAGGGGAATGAATTCGGCACCAACGACGTCGTGGCCTATCGCGGCAGGGTTGCTTCCGGCTTTGGCAGTACACCCGCCGGTGAAAAACTCGAGGATCGTGCCGCCAATGCCTCCCTCGTGGCCGTACGGGCCGGTCTGGACGGCCATGTCGCCGCGGTGTGGCAGCAAGACACCGGCACAACCAATAGGGCCATCCTCCTGTCGGACCGATCACCTTCCTCCGGAACTTGGCAGCCGCGAGACCTCAGCCCGGACATTGGAACTTCGCTGAAATCTCACTACGCCCTGTTTGTGGCCGACGGCACGGCTGGCAATATTTCGTTCTACAACGGCTGCACAGCCATCAGGCGGATCGATGGAACCTGGCAAACGAAGCAGATACTCCCGAGCGACTGCGGCCTGACCAGCACCAGCACTCTGACAGCGATCGACCGCAACGGCAACTACATCGGCTGGTACAACAGCCAGTGGCTTGCCTACGACGGCATGCTCAACAAGATGGTCAAAGCCCTCCCCAGTGGAACAGCGACAAGCTCAGACTATGTCCTCGGCGTCGCCAAAAGCCCGCGCGGAAAGTACGGCAACGACCAAGCCTTGATGGCGCTCTCACCGAAGGGGTTCGGGGTTGCACTGGTTCTCACGGAATACACCAAGATGCCGTCTGCAGCAGAGCCGAACGGCGATATTGCAGCCGTCGACAACCTCTGGGGCTTCTACTTCAAGTGACCACAGGCGCCCCGCGATGGGGCAGGCCCCGCGCCATGAGGGCACTTCTTGAAACCTCTCTCGTTGCGAGCTCACTGACGCGGCAAGATGGAGAGCATGATCACCCCGCGCATCAAGCCCTCGGCCTTCTTCCAGGACCGGCCTGAGGCCGATCTGTTCGTGCAGGAGCAACGCCAAGCCAAGCTGCGGGGCTACGTTGCGAACCTGGCAGCGATGGATGAGTTGATCGACTTCGGTGCGCTGGCCGCAGCGGTGGATGCCAAGTGCCCCCGGGCGGACCGCAGCAAGGGTGGACGCCCGCCGTACCCGACCGAGGTGATGGTGCGCATAGTGTTCCTGCAGTCGCTGTACAACCTGAGCGACGAAGACTGCGAACATCAGGTGCTGGACCGCATGAGCTTCCAGCGCTTTTGCCGGCTCGACGGCCAGTTGCACATTCCTGATGCCCGCACACTGTGGAGCTTCAAGCAGCGCCTGAGCAAGGACGGCCTGGGCGCGCGAGCGATCTTCGAGGCGGTGAGCCAGCAACTGCAGAAACAAGGCTACATCCCGCGAGGTGGGCAGATCGTGGACGCCAGCATCGTGCAGGCGCCCATCACCCAGGTGCGCAGCGAGGAACGCCAGGTGCTCAATGAAGGCAAGGCCCCCGAAGGCTGGAGCACCAAGCGGTTGAGGCACACCGACCGAGATGCGCGCTGGACCAAGAAGCACGGCAAGAGCTTCTATGGCTACAAGGTGCACAGCAACGTGGATGCGCGCTGGAAGCTCATCCGCCGCATCAAGGTGACGGCGGCCAATGTGGACGACGGCCAGACGCTGCAGGCGGTGCTGGACACCACCAACACCCGCAGCCGCTTGCTGGCCGACCGGGGCTATGACGCCCAGGCCAACCGCGAGTTGCTGGCGCGCCATCAACTGCGCGACGGCATCGCCCGACGTGCCAAGCCGGGCCAGGAGGCACGCCAGCGGCTGGACGCGCGCAACCGCACCATCAACAAGACCAGAGCCCGGGTCGAACACGTGTTTGCCGGGCTGGAGCAGCTGGGCGGCAAGGTGGTGCGGGCCATGACGCTGGCCCGAAACGAACTGGCCATCACGCTCAAGTGCGTGGCCTACAACGCCAAACGGCTGGTGTGGCTG
>JAKLLB010000090.1 GCA_023150345.1 Aquabacterium sp. | reverse complement strand
CGCGCGCCAGATCAGCAGATCGGCCAGCCACGGGTGGTCGTTCACCCGGTTGGCTCGTTCATACAGGTCGAAGCGGGGCTTCAGCGCCGCCAGCGCGCTGCGGTAGCGTTCGATTACGCGGGTGTCGGCGTCCACGGTGATCGGCCCGCCATGGCCACGTATTTCGGGCGCCATGGACTCGGCTGCCAGCATGCCGGTTTCGAGTGCCTTGCCGATGCCCTCGCCGGTGAACGCGTACGTGCTGCCGGCGGCCTCGCCGGTCACCAGCAATCCGGGTTGGGCCACCCGCGCACCTTCGAGCGAGCAGCGCAGCGGCGCGCCCTTGAGCGGGCCGACCCATTGCCCCTGCGCCACCAGGGCTGCCGCGGGCGGGTAGACCTCGGTGAAGGTGCGCATCATCTCGCGCAGGTTGACGTCGGCCATGCCATGGCGGCCATCGGCGCCGCGGGCATGGCTGTGGGCCAGGCCGACGCCGATGTTGTAGACGCCGCCCGGGCCGGGGAACACCCAGCCGTAGCCGCGCCTCAGCCGTGGGTGCCAGACGACCTCCAGTGCCGGTGCAGAAGATCGAGGCCCGGCGTGCGCCAGGTAGCCCCGCAGCGCCACCGCACTGGGCGCGGTGCGTTCGCACACGTCGGCCGCCCGCAGTGCGTGGGGCACCGCGCCAGTGGCCAGCACCACCCAGGTTGCCCGCAGCTCGCGCGGCTGGCCATGGTGCGAACCAACTGGCACCAGCCGCGCCCCCGTCACACGGGCGTTGCCCGCGCCATCGCGCAACAGACCGTCGAAGCGCCAAGGGGCATGGAACCGTGCTCCCGCACGCTCGGCATGACGCCGCAAAATGTCGTCGAGTTCGCGCCTCGGCAGCACCGCCAGGCGCCCTGGTACATCGACCCGCCCGCCCCGCGGACCGATGCAGGCCACATGACCCGCGGTCTGCGCCGCAGCCATGACCTCGGCATGCACGCCCAGGCGCTGCAGGGCTCGGTGGGCGTCCGGTATCAACCCGTCGCCACAGACCTTGTCGCGAGGGAACTGCTGCTGGTCCACGAGCACCACGCCCAGGCCCTGCCGCGCCAGCACGGTGGCGCACGCGCTGCCGGCCGGGCCGGCACCGACCACGAGGACGTCGGCGCGTTCGGGCAGGTCGAAACGGTCGGTGGGCATGGCCTACACAGTGGCAGCGCGTCGGTCGAATCCGGCCGCCGCCGCGGCGGTGACCGGCGCCTGCTGCCCGGACTCCTCTAGACGCGCCATTCTAGGAGCCTGTCGGGCCCCGCGCCCGTGGCTTGAGCCGGCTCAAGCAGCCCCCATGTGCTGAGTGCCAACATGATGGCGCCAAGGAGGGCACACGGGCATGAGTCACCACCTGAATCCCGAGCAGCGCGAGCAGCTCGAGCGCCTGCTGCGCACGCGCATCGCCACCCTGCGGCAGCAGCTGGACGCGCACCAGGAAGGTCGCACGCGTGCCGAGCATGCGCGAGATGTGTTGCTGCAAGACGGTGACGATGCCCCGCAGCGCGACGCCGATCGCGAAGTGGACATGGCCCTGACCGACCTGGACACCGCCGAGATCGCGGCGCTGCAGCAGGCATTGCAGCGGATGCAGGCTGGCGCCTACGGTCGCTGCCACGAGTGCGGCGGGGACATTCCCCACGCCCGGCTGTTGCTCGAACCCCAGGCGCTGCGTTGCGTCACCTGCGAGGCCGCGCGCGAGCGCGGAGCGCCGGCACATCCACGCCTGTAGCCACCCGCGCGACCCCTCCACCAGCGGCCAGCGCCGGCACGCGGCAACCGCCGCGCGCCGCACCGGCCCGCCCTGCGCCGAAAGCGCCATCCACCGTCTCAACCCCACCCGAAGGAGTCTGCGTATGAGCCTGTTCCATGCCGTGGTCTGGATCGACCACCAAACCGCCCAGGTGCTGCAGTTCGATGCCGAGCATGTGCAAGCGCAGAAGGTGAAGGCCCACCATCACCACACGCGCCAGCATGCCAGCGGCGTGCGCACCGAGCATGAGTTCTTCGGCGCCGTGTGCGACGCGCTGGCCGGCATCACCGAGGTGCTGGTGACCGGCTCGCACACCGCCCAGGCCGACTTTCGCCACTACGTCGAGAAGCACCGCCCAGCGGTCGCGCCGCAGATCATCGGCTGGGAAACGGTCGACCACCCGACCGACCATCAGCTGGTGGCACTGGCGCGTACCTACTTTCTGAAGGCCGACCGCATGAATGGCACGCCGACACCGACCTGAGGCCGGCGTCGGACACAACCCCGGTTCAGCCCTGGGCCTTGACCTTCAGGCGCCAGGCGTGCAGCAGCGGCTCGGTGTAGCCGCTGGGTTGCGCCAGGCCCTTGAGCACCAAGTCGCTGGCGGCCTGGAAGGCGGCTGATTCGTTGGTGCGCCCCGCCATCGGCCGATAGGCGGCATCGCCCGCGTTCTGCCGGTCCACCACCTTGGCCATGCGCTTGAGGGTGGCACGCACCTGCGCCCTGCTCACCACGCCGTGGTGCAGCCAGTTGGCCATGTGCTGGCTGGAGATGCGCAGCGTGGCGCGGTCTTCCATCAGGCCGACGTTGTGGATGTCGGGTACCTTGGAGCAGCCCACGCCCTGCTCGACCCAGCGCACCACGTAGCCGAGGATGCCCTGGGCGTTGTTGTCCAGTTCCTGCTGTTTTTCCGCATCGCTCCACTTCGGCTTCTTCACCACCGGTATCGTCAGCAGGCCTTCGAGCAGGGCCTCACGCTCGGCGTCGAAGTCGGTCTTCTCCAGTGCCTTCTGCACTTTGAACACATCCACCTGGTGATAGTGGAGCGCGTGCAGCGTTGCCGCAGTGGGGCTGGGCACCCACGCCGTGTTGGCGCCGGCGCGGGGATGGCCGATCTTCTGCTGCAGCATCGCGGCCATCAGGTCGGGCATGGCCCACATGCCCTTGCCGATCTGCGCGCGGCCTCGCAACCCGCACTCGAGCCCCACCAGCACGTTGCTGCGCTCGTAGGCCTGGATCCATACGCTGGACTTCATGTCGCCCTTGCGCAGCATGGGCCCGGCCTGCATGGCGGTGTGCATCTCGTCGCCGGTGCGATCGAGGAAACCGGTGTTGATGAAGGCCACGCGGTCGGCCGCGGCGGCGATGCAAGCCTTCAGGTTGACACTGGTGCGACGCTCTTCGTCCATGATGCCCAGCTTGACCGTGGCCTGGGGCAGGCCCAACATGCGTTCGACGCGGCCGAAGAGCTCGCTGGCGAAGGCCACCTCGGTGGGCCCGTGCATCTTGGGCTTGACGATGTAGACCGAGCCGCGGCGGCTGTTGCGCCGCCCTTCGGCGCCGTTGCCCTTCAGGTCGTGCAGTGCGATGGTCGTGGTGACCACGGCATCGAGGATGCCCTCGGGGATCTCGCGGCCATCGTCACCCCAGAGGATGGCCGGGTGCGTCATCAGGTGGCCGACGTTGCGCACGAACAGCAGCGAGCGGCCGTGCAGCACCACGTCCTCGCCGCGCGGGCCGGTGTAGACGCGGTCGGCGTTCAGCCCGCGCGTGAAGGTGCTGCCGCCCTTGCTGACCTGCTCGGTGAGGGTGCCCTTGAGTATGCCCAGCCAGTTGCCATAGGCCAGCACCTTGTCGGCGGCATCGACCACGGCCACCGAGTCCTCCAGGTCGAGGATGGTCGACAGCGCGGCCTCGAGCACCAGGTCGGCCACGCCGGCCGGGTCGGTCTGGCCGATCGGGTGGGCACGGTCGATGCGGATGTCCAGGTGCAGGCCATGGTGCGCCAGCAGCACCGCCTGCGGTGCGGCCATCTCGCCCTGGAAGCCGACGAACTGCGCCGGGTTCTTCAGCCCGACGCGGCGGCCATCCTTCAAGGTAACGGCCAGGGCGTTGTCGACCACCTGGTAGGCAGTGGAATCGAGGTGCGAGCCCTTGGCCAGCGGCGCGCAGCGGTCGAGCACATGGCGCGCGTACTCGATCACCCTGGCGCCCCGCACGGGGTTGTAGGCCTCGCCGTTGGGCCCGGCCTTGGTGGCGCCGTCGTCTTCGGGCAGCGCGTCGGTGCCGTACAGCGCGTCGTACAGGCTGCCCCAGCGCGCGTTGGCGGCGTTCAGGGCATAACGCGCATTGGTGATGGGCACCACCAGCTGCGGGCCGGCTTGCAGCGCCAGCTCGGCATCGACGTTCTTCGTCGTCGCGCGCACCTTCGCCGGCACCGGCACCAGGTAGCCGATCTTCTCGAGGAACTTGCGGTACTTGGCCCGCTTGCGGATCGGCCCCGGGTGCGCGCGATGCCAGGCGTCGATTTCGGCCTGCAGGCGGTCGCGCTCGGCCAGCAGGGCCGCGTTTCTCGGCGCCAGGTCATGCACGATGGCATCGAACCCGGCCCAGAAGGCGGCGCTGTCCAGGCCCGTACCGGGCAGGACGCGATCTTCGATGAAGCGATACAACTCGGTGGCCACCTGAAGGCGGTGGCAGGCGGTGCGTTCGGTCATGGTGGTGCTCGGTGTCCAGGGTTCACGTCGGGGGATGGCGGCCGTCGGTCCGCGCGCCGACGCCATGTGGCCATGCACGGACCCAGCGCCGGTTGATCGCACTCTATTGCGAACTTGATTCCGCATTAAGTGCATCGAACGCGATTGATTCGTGACTGATTCATATGTAATCTTATCGGATGGATCACCTGAAGCAACTCGAAACGCTGGTGTCGGTGGCGGCCAAGGGCAGCCTCACGGCAGCGGCGCAGCACGAGGGTGTGGCGCCAGCGGTGATCGGGCGACGCATCGACGCGCTGGAGGAGCGCCTGGGCGTGAAGCTGCTCGTGCGCACCACGCGCCGGCTGTCGCTCACCCATGAAGGCAGCGCCTTTCTCGAGGATTGCCAGCGCATCCTGGCGGACCTGGCCAGCGCCGAGGCCAGCGTCAGCGCCGGGGGCGTGAAGGCCAGCG
This sequence comes from Aquabacterium sp., assembly GCA_023150345.1. Lineage (GTDB taxonomy): Bacteria > Pseudomonadota > Gammaproteobacteria > Burkholderiales > Burkholderiaceae_C > Pseudaquabacterium. The sequence continues at coordinate 10,360 of JAKLLB010000090.1, read as the reverse complement.
GGCACCTGCGCATCACGGCACCGGCGGGGTTCGGCCGCCGCCACGTGGCGCCGCTGGTGCCGCGTTTTCTGGAGTTGCATCCCGAGGTGAGCCTGTCGCTGAACCTGTCGGACCGCATCGTCGACATCGTCCACGAGGGCTACGACTGCGCAGTGCGCGTGGGCGATCTGCCCGACTCCAACCTGGTGAGCGTGCGGCTGGCAGACAACCGACGCCTGTGCGTGGCAGCGCCGGCGTATCTGCAGCGAGCCGGCGCGCCGCGGCATCCGTCGGAGTTGACTCAGCACGAGTGCCTGGTGCTCAGCTCCGAGGCCAGCCAGAGCCGGGGCTGGGCGTTCACCATCGACGGCCAGGTGGTCCACCTGCGCCCGCGAGGCCGGCTGGACTGCAGCGACGGCCAGGTGCTGCACGCATGGTGCCTGCAGGGGCTGGGCCTGGCCTGGCGCAGCACCTGGGAGGTGGAGCAACACATCGCCAGCGGGCAACTGGTCGAGGTGCTGGCGCCGTTTGCGGCGCCGCCCAACGGCATCCAGGCGCTGGTGCCACAGCGCAAACACCTGCCACTGCGGGTGCGGCTGTGGATCGACCACCTCAAGCAGACCTACGGCGACGCCAGTTACTGGCGGTCGCCGCCCGGGGCTGGCTGACCCCGCTGGGCGCGCGGGCCGACCGGGGGACCGACAATCCCGGACATCACCGCACTCTCGCGACGGCTGCGCGATGCTCGAAACCCTGCTGGCCTATGCCCACATCCTGGCGTTCCTGAGTTGGACCGTCTTTCTGACCAGCCAGACCGCCCTGGCCCGACCCGAGTGGTTCAACGCTGCCGTGGTGGACCGGCTGGTGAAGGTCGACCGCATTGCCCTGGCCGCGGGCACGGTCGTATTGGCCACCGGACTGGCACGCGTGGCATGGGGCGCCAAAGGCCCGCAATGGACATTGGCGCAGCCGCTGCTTTGGGGCAAGCTGGCGCTGTTCGGCTGGATGGCCTGGGACAGCTGGCGCGCCCACCGGCAGTACCTGCGCTGGCAGCGGACGCTGCAGGTGCACGGGCAACTGCCCTCGGCCGAGGCAATCGATGCCCAGCGGCGGCGCGTCATGCGCGCCGCTCACCTGATGATGTGGCTGCCGCTGCTGGGCGTGTTGCTGGCCCGCGGCTGGTTTGCCCGCTGACCCAGCCGGCCGTCCGCAGGGACGGCCTCAGGTCCTGGCTCAGGCTTTCAGGCACTCGCTCATGAACTTCTTGCGGTCGGCGCCCTTCAGCTGCTTTTCGCTGGCGCTGGTGTTGCAGGATTTCATCTTGTCCTGCTGAGTCGACTTCTTGGCCGACAGGCATTCCTTCATGAATGCCTTGCGTTCGTCGCCCTTCTTGTCGCCGGCTTCCTGGTTGCATGCGCCCATCTTGCTTTGCTGGGCGGTCGGCGCCTTGGGCGCGCTGGCGGCGTCGGCGGCATGTGCGCCGCCGGCGGCCAGCAGCAGGGTGGTGGCGATGGCGGTGAGGTGCTTGATCATGGGAACTCCTTCCTCGTTGTGATCCCGGCGGATGCGGGGTTCGCCGGCGATTGGAGCAGAGCGCGCTGCGCCGGGCAATCCAACAACGTAGGGATGGGGCCTGCGGTGCACACGACCGCGACAGAAGGTGTCGGCGGTTGCTACAGGATGCGACGCGGATGCGCCATGGCCTCGTGCGCGGCATGCAGCCGCCGCACCAGCACGCGGATGAACGCACCGTCGAACAGGTGCCGCGTGCCAGCGCTCAACGACTGCATCGACTCCGGCGTGAACGACACGGTGGTGGCCGCCTCGCAGACGATCACGTCGGCCGCATGGGTGCGCAGGTCGGGGCTCGGCGCCAGGTAGGCCATCTCGCCCACCGAGGTGCCGGTGCCCAGCTGCGCCACCCGGGTGCCATCGCGATACACGTCGATCCGCCCCTGGGCGATGATGTGAAACGTGCTGCCCTGTTCGCCCTTGCGGTAGATCGCCGCGCCGAATGCGTGGCGTTGCCAGCGGGCACGGTGCACCACCTCCCACAGCTCGACATCGCCGAACTCGGCGAAGAACTCGAGCGAGCGCAGCAGGTTGAATCGCTCGGAGTCCAGCACGTCCTGGGCCTGCGCCCGCGGCACCTCGGCGTTGGCCACCAGCGAGGCCCACTCCTGGGCGAAGACGTCCCAGCTCGGCTGGCGCTGCTCGCGGCTCTTGGACAGCGCGCGACGCAGGATGGCATCCATGCGCTCGGGCACGCCGTCTCGCAGCCGCGTGAGGGGCGGCGGCTCGGCGGTGTAGATCTGGTGCATCAACGCCGGCTGGGTGGTGGCGTCGAACGGCGGTCGTCCGGCCACCAGGTGGTACAGCACCGCGGCCAGCGAATACAGGTCGGCGCGGGCATCGAGCGTGCTGCCGTCGAGCTGCTCCGGCGACATGTAGGCCAGCGAGCCGACACGGAAGACCTGCGTGCGGTCCGACAGCGTGTCGAGCACGCTGCCGAAGTCGCTGATCTTCACGTCGACGACGTCGTCGCGGTCCATCACCGCCAGGATATTGGCCGGCTTGACATCGCGGTGGATCAAGCCCTGGCGCGAGACATAGCCCAATGCCATCGCGCACTTGAACCCGATTTCGACGATCTGGTCGAGCGACAGCAGGGCGTTGGCACGACAGAAGCGTCGCAGCGTCACACCCGGCACATACTCCATCACCAGGTAGGGCATCACCGGGTCGGGTACGGCATCGAAGATCTCGACCACGTTCGGATGCTGCAGCTTGCCAGCCAGTGCGGCTTCGGCATCGAAGAAGTGGCTGCGGTAGTGGTGGTCGGCACCCTCGACGGTGTGCGCGGCGCGCACCCGCTTGATCGCGACCAGGCGCTCGCGGAAGTCGTCGCGGGCCAGGAACACCTCGCTGGTGGCACCTTCGCCCAGGCGCGACTGCACGCGGTAGCGCCCGATCCAGGCCGGATGGTCGGGTGCGGTCGGCGGGGCGACGGACGATGCAGGTGCGGGCATGGACGGGCGACGCGGCGCACGATGCGCCAGTTTCGGATTCTGGATGCGTCATCGGCGCCGGCAGCCGTCGAACAGTGGGGAAATTGCCGCGCAACTCGCGCAGTCCACCGCTCGTCGCCCTGCACCCGCCGCGGGGCGAGCCCCCGGCAAGGCCCACGAGGCCCAACCGTAGAATCGCCCTCCATGATCCAAGCCAAGCAGGAGCTGCAGGACGCACTGGCCCGCGTGCTCGCCCAGATTGCGCCGGACGCCGCAGTGGTGGCGGCCTTCGAGTCGCCCAAACAGGCCGCCCACGGCGACCTGGCCGTGACCGCTGCCATGCAGTTGGCGCGTGCGCACAAGCGCAATCCGCGCGAACTGGCCCAGCAACTCGTGCAAGGACTGCGTGCCGAGCCGGCGGTGCAACGCTGGGTCGCCGACATCGAGATCGCTGGCCCGGGTTTCGTCAACCTGAGGCTGCAGCCCGCGGCGCGCCAGGCGGTAGTGGCCGAGGTGCTGGATGCCGGCGTGCGGTTCGGTCGTCGAGCGGCCCACGGCCGGCGCCTGATGGTGGAATTCGTCTCGGCCAATCCGACCGGCCCCCTGCATGTGGGCCACGGCCGCCAGGCGGCGCTGGGCGACTCGATCTGCCGGCTGTTCGAGACCCAGGGCTGGCAGGTGCAGCGCGAGTTCTACTACAACGATGCCGGGGTGCAGATCGCCACGCTGGCGCAATCCACACAGTGCCGCATCATGGGCCTCAAGCCCGGCGACGCCCAATGGCCCGACGCGGCCTACAACGGCGACTACATCGGCGACATCGCCACCGACTTCCTGGCCGGCAGTGCAGTGCAGGCCGACGACCGCCAGTTCACGGCCAGCGGACGCCCCGACGACCTGGACGGCATCCGGCAGTTTGCGGTGGCCTACCTGCGCCACGAGCAGGACCTCGACCTGCAGGCCTTCGGCGTGCACTTCGACCACTACTTCCTCGAATCGAGCCTGTATGCGCAGGGCAAGGTCGACGCCACCGTGGCCCGGCTGCAAGGCGCCGGCAAGACCTACGAGCACGAAGGCGCGCTGTGGCTGCGCAGCACCGACTACGGCGACGACAAGGACCGGGTCATGCGCAAGGGCGATGGCACGTACACCTACTTCGTGCCCGACGTGGCCTATCACATCGACAAGTGGGAGCGCGGCTTCGACAAGGTGATCAACGTGCAGGGCACCGATCACCACGGCACCATCGCCCGGGTGCGCGCAGGCCTGCAGGCCGCGGGCGTGGGCATACCCCAGGGCTGGCCCGACTACGTGCTGCACAAGATGGTCACCGTGATGAAGGGTGGCCAGGAGGTGAAGATCAGCAAGCGCGCCGGCAGCTACGTGACCCTGCGCGACCTGATCGACTGGACCAGCCGCGACGCGGTGCGCTTCTTCCTGATCAGCCGCAAGGCCGACACCGAGTTCGTGTTCGATGTCGACCTGGCGCTCAAAGCCAACGACGAGAACCCGGTGTTCTACGTGCAGTACGCCCACGCGCGCATCTGCTCGGTGCTGGCCGAGTACACCCGCCAGGGCGGCAGCCCAGACCTGCGCGGCGCCGATCTGGCGCGGCTGGCGGCCCCCACCGAGCAGGCGCTGATGCTGCAGCTGGCCGCCTACCCGGACATGCTGGCCGCGGCAGCAGACGACCACGCCCCGCACGACGTGGCGTTCTATCTGCGCGATCTGGCTGCCGCGTTCCACAGCTACTACGCCAGCGAACGCTTCCTGGTCGACGACGCCGAGCTGGCGCGGGCGCGCATGGCCCTGCTGTCGGCCACGCGCCAGGTGCTGGCCAACGCGCTGGAGCTCATCGGCGTGAGCGCGCCTGCATCCATGAGCCGCGACACCGCGGCGGAGGTCCCCGCATGAAGTCCCCCGCCCGCGGTGGTTTCGCGCTCGGCCTGATCGTCGGCCTGTTGCTGGGGCTGGGCCTGGCGCTGGGCGTGGCCCTGTACATCACCAAGGTGCCCATCCCCTTCGTCGACAAGCTGCCGCAACGCACCGCCGAACAAGACGCCGCCGAGGCCGCGCGCAACCGCAACTGGGACCCCAATGCGCCGCTGGCCGGCAAGAACCCGGCGCGCCCCGCATCGGTGCCCGGCCCCTCGGCCAGCGGCACGGTCGACGCCGCATCGGCCCCGCCGGCGCGGCCCGTTGCGGCAGCGTCGGCAAGCCGTCCTTCATCGCCCACCGTGGCGCCCCCCGGCGCCTCGGCCGCCGCCGCAGCGGCCTCGGCAGCACGACCGGCGCGCGACCCGGCCGCCATACTGGCCGGACAGGCGGTGAAGTCCACCGCCGGCGCCACTGATGCGTTCAGCTACTACGTGCAGGCCGGCGCCTACTCGCGACCCGAGGACGCCGAAACGCAGCGCGCCAGGCTGGCGATGCTCGGCCTGGATGCCAAGGTGATGGAGCGCGAGCAGTCCGGCCGCACGGTGTACCGGGTGCGGCTGGGTCCGTACGAAGGTCGACCCGATGCCGAAGCGGTCCAGGCGCGTCTGGCCGGTGACAGCATCGAAGCCAACCTGGTGCGCGTCGAACGTTGAACTTCAGCGGCGCTGCCGGAGTCCATCCCACCTGCCCCGACGACCGAGAGGACCGAATACATGAAACGACGCGACTTTGCCCTGGGCCTCGGTGCCAGCGGGCTGGGCGGTGTGCTGGCACTGCCGGCGCGCGCGCAGGGTGGCCCCACCGAAGGCCGCGAGTACACCCGCCTGGCCAGGCCGCTCACCGGCGGTCCCGCCGGCAAGGTGGAGGTGGTGGAGTTCTTCGGCTACTGGTGCCCGCACTGTGCCGCATTCGAGCCCACGCTCGAGGCCTGGGTGCGCGCACTGCCCGCCGACGTTCAGTTCCGCCGCATTCCCGTGGTCTTCCAGGGCTGGCACGAAGCCTATCAACGGCTGTACTTCGCGCTCGAGGTGATGGGATTGATCGGCACGGTACACGCCAAGGTGTTCCCGGCGGTGCATGTGCAGAAGCTGCGCCTGGAGCGCGACGCCGACCTGAAGAAGCTGGCCGCCGACAATGGCATCGACCCCGCCAAGCTCGCCGAGACGATGAAGAGTTTCTCGGTGGCCACGCGCTGCAACCAGGCCAACCAGGCGGCAGCTGCCTGGCGCATCGATGGCGTGCCCACGCTGGGCGTGGGCGGACGCTTTCTCACTTCGGTCAGTCAGTCGGGCGGACATCCACAGACCTTGGCGGTCTTGGACGCACTCATCCGCAAGGCGCGCACCTGAGGTCACGCCCGCGGGCGCACTCGCCGGTCGATCGTGGCACGGGTCTGCGTGCGCGTCGGCCGGAGTGAACACGCAAATTCCGGGCCGCTTCTGCGTCGCCCGGCACAGGCTTCAGACTAGAATGGTCTGCAAGTTTTGTGCCGTTTATGACAACACATCGCCCGACCCCTGGCCGGACCGCCCTCGGCAATGCCTGCATCGCCATGGCGGCGCTGGCGCTGCCCTTTGCCGCGCAGGCCGAGAAGGCCGACCGCAACCGGCCCATCGCGGTGGAATCCGACCAGAACTGCGTGGTCGACCTGCTCAAGGAGGTCAACGTCTGCAGCGGCAACGTGGTGATCGCCCAGGGCACGCTGCAGATCCGCGCCGACCGGGTGGAGCTGCGCAAGACGCCTGACGGCTACCAGCTCGCCGCCGCGTTGGGCACCGCGGCCAAGCCGGCTCAGTACCGACAGAAGCGCGATGCCGTCGACGAGTGGGTCGAGGCCAGCGCCCAGCGCATCGACTACGACGCCCGCGCCAACACCTTGCGCTTTGCCGGCGAGGCCAGCGCCCGCCGCTTGCGCGGCACCGAGCTGGCCGACGAGATCCACGGCAGCGTGATCGTCTGGGACAACGCGGCAGAAGCATTCAGTGTCCAAGGCGGCGCAGCGACACCGGCCAACCCCGGTGGCCGAGTACGCGCCGTGCTGTCGCCCCGGCCTGGTGCGCCGGCATCCGATCCGTCGCCGGCGGCCGCCAGTGCACCACCGCTGCGCAGCACGCCGGCCATCGGGGAGCGGCGGTGACGCCGGCGACCACCAGCCGGCTCGAGGTAACCGGACTGCAGAAGTCCTATGGCTCGCGCATGGTGGTCAAGGAGGTGCATCTGGCCGTGGGCGCTGGCGAGGTGGTCGGCCTGCTGGGGCCGAACGGCGCAGGCAAGACCACCACCTTCTACATGGTGGTGGGTCTGGTGCGGGCCGACGCCGGCGAGATCCAGATCGACGGCCTGCCGGTGCAAGGCAGGCCCATCCACCAACGCGCACGCATGGGGTTGTCCTACCTGCCGCAGGAGGCGTCGATCTTCCGCAAGCTCACGGTGGCCGAGAACATCCGCGCCGTGCTGGAACTCCAGGTCGACGCCCAGGGTCGGCCATTGAAGAACACGGTCATCGACGAGCGGCTCGAGCGGCTGCTCAACGATCTGTCGATCGAGAAGCTGCGCGACTCGCCCGCACTGGCGCTGTCGGGCGGCGAGCGGCGGCGCGTCGAGATCGCCCGCGCGCTGGCCACCCAACCGCGCTTCATCCTGCTCGACGAGCCCTTTGCCGGCGTCGATCCGATCGCCGTGATCGAGATCCAGCGCATCATCGGCTTTCTCAAGGCGCGCGGCATCGGCGTGCTCATCACCGATCACAACGTGCGCGAGATGCTGGGCATCTGCGATCGCGCCTACATCATCAGCGAGGGTCGGGTGCTGGCCGAAGGCACGCCGGGCGAGCTGGTGGCCAATGCCGATGTGCGCCGCGTCTACCTCGGCGAGCACTTCCGGATGTAGGACGCCATGAAGCCCTCGCTTCAAGTCCGGCTGTCCCAGCATCTGGCGCTGACGCCGCAGCTGCAGCAGTCGATTCGGCTGCTGCAGCTGTCCACGCTGGAGCTGCATCAGGAAATCGAGCAGATGCTCGAGCAGAACCCCTTTCTCGAGATCGAGGGCGAGCGTTCGCCGATGGAACTCGGGCTCGAGCGCGTGAGCGCACCGGCGGCCTCCGATGAGCCCGCATCCGACGCTCGGCCCGAGCGCTCTGCCGATGCCGGCAGCGGCAGCGAGCGCGAGTCCGCCACCGACGACGCCGCCGCGGGCGACGAGCCCGCCGGCGTGGACAGCGCCGAGTTCGGACTGGCCGAACGCGAGGACTGGGCCAACGGCACCGAGGGCGACGACTTCGACGGCATCCGCGAACTGCCCAGCAACGCCGCCGCGGGCGGGGACGACGAGTTCGAGCCGCTCGACTCGGCCCAGGCGGGCCCGACCCTGCAGGACCACCTCAGGCGCCAGCTGCTGGGCATGCGTCTGTCCGAGGAAGACGCGGCAGCCGTGCTGGCGCTGATCGAGTCGCTCGACGACGACGGCTACCTGGCCGACCCGTTGGAGGAGATCGCCGCGCGGCTGGCCGACAGCCTGGACATCGCCGCCGACGAGGCGACCGTGCGCGAAGAGCTGCTCGACCGCCTGCGCTGCGCCCTGAAGTGGCTGCAGAGCATGGAGCCCACCGGCGTCGGCGCGGCCAATCTGTCCGACTGCCTGGTGCTGCAATTGCGAACCCGGCCGCGCAGCGCGGCGCAGGCGCTGGCCATCATCATCTGCAAGCAACACCTGGACCTGCTGGCCCGGCGCGATGTGCGCAAGCTGATGGCGGTTACCGGTGCCGACGAAGCCCTGCTGCGCGAGGCCCAGGCGCTGATCGTCACCTGCGAGCCCAAGCCGGGGCGCCCGTTCGCGCGCGCCGAGGCCAACATCATCGTGCCCGACGTCATCGTGCAGAAGGCCGGCCGCGGCTGGAAAGCCGTCCTCAACCCCGACGTCGCACCCAAGCTGCGCATCAACGACCTGTATGCCCAGGCCATTCGCGGCCAGCGCCAGGGCGGCAGCGGCCTGTCGACGCGCCTGCAGGAGGCGCGCTGGTTCGTGAAGAACATCCTGCAGCGCTTCGACACCATCCTGCGCGTGAGCCAGGCCATCGTCGAGCGCCAGAAGGCGTTCTTCACGCACGGCGCCATCGCCATGAAGCCGCTCGTGCTGCGCGAGATCGCCGACGAGCTTGGCCTGCACGAGTCCACCATCTCGCGCGTGACCACCGCCAAATACATGGCCACGCCTTTCGGTACCTATGAACTGAAGTACTTCTTCGGCTCCTCGCTGGCCACCGAGGCCGGCGGCAATGCCTCCAGCACGGCCGTGCGCGCACTGATCAAGCAGTTCGTCGGCGCCGAGGATCCGGCGCGGCCGCTGTCGGACAGTCAGCTCGCCGAGATGCTCGCCGAGCAGGGCATCCAGGTGGCGCGCCGCACCGTGGCGAAGTACCGCGAGGCGCTGAAGATCGCGCCGGCCAACCAGCGCAAGTCCATCTGAGCCCGCCCCCCAAGCCATGACTCCGCTCTTCCTGCCTTGCGCCGCCGGCGCCGAAACCCTGCTGGCCGATGAGTGCGCGGCCCTGTTGGGCATCGACCGTCACGTGCTGGCCGCCGACCCGCGCGAACGTGCGGTGGTCGAGCAGCGCGGCGGCGTGCAGGTGCGCGGCGACGTGTGGCTGGCCATGCGCCTGAACCTGCACAGCCGGCTGGCCCAGCGCGTGCTGTGGCCGCTGGCACACGGGCCCTATGCCAGCGAGGATGACCTCTACGCGCTGGCGCGCAGCGTGCGCTGGCGCGACTGGATCACGCCCGAACAGACCCTGCGCATCGACACCAGCGCGCAGCGCTCGCCACTGAAGAGCCTGAACTTCGTCACCTTGCGCGTGAAAGACGCGGTGTGCGACACCCTGCGCGAGGCCACCGGCGCACGCCCCAGCGTCGACACGCGCAACCCCGATCTGCCGCTGGCGCTGCACCTGGGGCCCACGCACGCCACGCTGTATGTCGACACCTCGGGACAACCGCTGTTCAAGCGCGGCTGGCGCGACGAGCGCCATGGCGGCGGCGTCAAGGGCGAGGCGCCGCTGAAGGAAACGCTGGCCGCCACCCTGCTGGCGGCAGCGGGCTGGCGCGGCCGCGCCGAGGACGGCCCGCTGTTCGACCCTTGCTGCGGCGCCGGCACCATCGCCATCGAGGCCGCCCAGCTCGCCTGCGGCATGGCCCCCGGCCTGCAGCGCCGCTACGCGTTCGAGCGCCTGCTGCCGTTTCGCGAGCACGCAGCGCACTGGCAGCGGCTGAAGGCCGAGGCCCGCGCCGCGGTGCATGCCCCGGCCGCGCCCGTGCATGCCGGCGACGTCTCGTTTCGCATGACCGACTTCGCCACCCGCAACGCCGAGCGCGCAGGCGTGCGCCACGCCATCGAGTTCAAGACCGCCGACGCCCTGCAACGGATGCCACCGGCGCCGCGCG
>JAKLLB010000008.1 GCA_023150345.1 Aquabacterium sp. | reverse complement strand
CCGGCTGGTGCACCAGTTGTTCGGTGAGTTGATCGCCTCCACCGATGCCGAGAGCTGGGCCAAGGACGCCAAGACCGAGCTTCAGGAGTGGCTGCAGGCGCGACGACTGCCAGTGCCCGCCTATCGGATCGTGGCCACGCGCGGCCAGGCGCATGCGCAGACCTTCGAGGTCGAGTGCGCTGCCGTGGCGTTGGAACTGGCCGAGACCGGTGAGGGGCGCTCGCGTCGGTCTGCCGAGCAGGCGGCGGCACGCCGACTGCTGGAACGCCTGAAGGCCGCCGACCGCCCCGACGGGCCATTGCGCAGTTGACATGGACGACGGCCCAACCCCCGATCCGACCGCGAACGCGGACAGCGCCCGCTGTGGCCTGGTGGCCATCGTTGGTCGTCCGAACGTCGGCAAGTCCACGCTGATGAACGCGCTGGTGGGTCAGAAGATCAGCATCACGTCGCGCAAGGCGCAGACGACACGTCATCGCATCCACGGCGTGCGCACCGTAGGCCATGCCCAGTTCGTCTTCATCGACACCCCCGGGTTCCAGACGCGACACCAGACGGCACTCAATCGCAACCTCAACCGCACGGTACAAGGGGCGCTGGCCGACGTCGACCTCGTGCTGTTCCTTGTCGAGGCCGGGCGGTTCACGCTGGACGATGCCAAGGTGCTGGCCTTGCTGCCGCAGGGCAAGCCCGCCATCCTGGTGGCCAACAAGCTCGATGCCGTCACCCGGCGCAACGACATGCTGCCTTGGCTCCAGGGCATGCAGCAGCGCCATCCCTTTGCCGAGTTCGTGCCGATGTCGGCGCACAAGGCTGCCGACGTGGAGCGCTTGCTCCAGATCGTGGCGCCGTACTTGCCGTCACAGCCGTGGTTGTACGAAGCCGATGCGCTGACCGATCGCAGCGAGCGCTTTCTCGCAGCTGAGCTCATCCGTGAGAAGTTGTTCCGCCTGACCGGCGACGAGCTGCCTTACAGCGCCACGGTCGTGATCGATCGTTTCGAGGACGAGCCTGCGCGCCCCGGAAGTGTGGACGCTGGTGCAGTGGCCGTTCCCCGCCCGGGACTGCGGCGCATCGCGGCCACCATCATCGTCGAGCGCGATGCCCACAAGGGCATGGTGATCGGTGAAGGCGGCGAGCGGCTCAAACGCATCGGCAGCGAAGCCCGGCAGGAACTCGAGCGGCTCCTCGACAGCCGCGTGCATCTGGAGCTGTGGGTCAAGGTGCGTTCGGGCTGGGCCGACAGCGAGGAGCACCTGCGCTCCTACGGCTACGAGTAGTGGGTCCGGTGCGGTCCTCGCGAACCATGGTCGACCTGCCGGGGGTCCGTTGAGCCGCGCCCCCACGCAGCCGGCCTATGTGCTGCACCAGTGGGACTGGAGCGAAACCAGCTTGGTGCTCGACCTCTTCACCCGCGACCTCGGTCGCATTGCCGTGGTGGCAAAGGGAGCCAAGCGCCCGTATTCGCAGTTGCGCTCGGTGCTGTTGCCGTTCCAGCGCATTGCGGTATCCCTGACCCGGCCGCGACCGCCTTCGTCCGGCGACGACGCGAGCGAGATCCATACGCTGCGCAGTGCCGAGTTCATCGGCCCCCTGGCTGCGCTGCCGCCCGAGCGCCTGTTCTCGGGCTTCTACCTCAACGAGCTGCTGATGAAGCTGCTGGCGCGGCATGACCCTCACGAGCAGCTGTTCGCGGCCTACGGCCAGGCACTGGCCACGCTGGCCTGGGCCGATGAGCAGGCCGCGTTGAGGGCGTTCGAGCTCGAACTGATGCGCGAAGTGGGCGTGTTGCCCGAGCTCGGCCGCACGACGACGACGCTGCGGGCACTGGAGCCCGCCGCTCCCTACCGGCTGTCAGGCGAGGCAGGGCTGGCCGAAGCACCACTGGCCGACTTCCAAGGTGCGCTTGCGGGCGAGCACTGGCTGGCGTTGGCGCAGGCGCTGCAGACGCAGGACCACACGGCGTTGTGCACCGCAGCCCTGGCTGCCGGACCGGCGCTGCGCACGCAGCTGCGCGCGCTCCTTCACTATCATCTGGGTACGTCGCGGTTGCGCAGCCGCGACGCCATGCGCGATGCGCGCGCATTGCTCGATGCCGCCTCATCCGGCGATCGTCTGTCAATTTCCGCGTCCGGGAACCCATCATGAACCCACTCGTGGCTGCCGAGCCGCAGGCGCAAAGCCACGGCACGGCCTTGTCGGTCAACGTGAACAAGGTCGCGCTGCTGCGCAACACCCGCCGCCTGGGCATCCCGGATGTCGTGGGCCTGGCGCGCATCGCGCTGCAGGCCGGGGCTCAGGGCATCACCGTGCACCCGCGCCCGGACGAGCGGCACATCCGGCGCCATGACGTGCTCGACCTGGCTGCGTTGATGGTCCAGTGGCCACAGGCCGAGTACAACATCGAAGGCAATCCGTTTCACAACCTGCTCGGCGTGTTGCGCGAGGTCATCGACGCCGGCCACCGGGTGCACCAGTGCACGTTCGTGCCCGATGCCACCGACCAATTCACATCGGACCATGGCTGGAACCTGCCGTCCGACATCGAGCGCTTGCGTCCGCTGATCGAGCAGGCCCATGCGCTCGGCGCACGGGTGAGTCTGTTCATGGATCCGCTGCCCGAGGCCATGGTTCATGCCGCGGCGGCAGGGGCCGACCGGGTGGAGCTCTACACCGAGTCGTATGCCAGTGCCCATGGCACAGGCCGGCAGGCGCAGGTGCTCGCAGGCTATGCGGCGGCCGCTCGTGCCGCGCAGGCCGTTGGGCTGCAGGTCAACGCCGGCCACGACCTCAACCGTGGCAATCTGGCAGCATTCCTGCAAGAGGTGCCGGGCGTGCAGGAGGTCTCGATCGGCCATGCCCTGGTGGCCGATGCGCTGGAGCTGGGCATGGCCGCGACGGTGCGCGAGTACCTGGCGTGCATCCGCTGTGCCGATGCACCGCGGCGGCACTGAGACCCCGAGCCCGAGAGCCACGATGATCAGCGGTGTTGGCACCGACATCTGTGACCTGCGTCGCATCCGGCAAACGCTGCAACGACGCGGCGATCGCTTTGCCGAACGGGTGCTGGGGCCGTCGGAGTTGCAGGTGTTCCACGCCCGGCGCGCCCGGTCGCAGCAGCGTGGCGAGGCGTATCTCGCCACGCGCTTCTCGGCCAAGGAAGCCTTTTCGAAGGCGATCGGCCTGGGCATCCGCTCGCCCATGACCTGGCGCGACTGCGAGATCCTCAATCTGCCCAGCGGCCAGCCCTACGTGCAGCTGCATGGCCCGCTGCGCCAGTGGTTCGAAGATCGCCACCTGCGCGCCCATGTGAGCGTGACCGACGAAACCGAGTATGCCGCCTCGTTCGTGGTGGTGGAAGTGAACGGCCAGCCATGACTCTGCGATCCGATAGCCCGCACGCACCGGTGGTGCTCGACATCGCCGGCACCGCGCTCGATGACGCAGATCGCCGGCGTCTGCGCCATCCGCTCACCGGCGGCCTGATCCTGTTCACGCGCAATTGGTCCAGCCGGGCGCAACTGACCGACTTGGTGGCCGATGCCAAGGGGGTGCGTCCCGACCTGCTGGTGTGCATCGACCATGAGGGCGGGCGCGTGCAGCGCCTGCAAGGCGATGGCTTCACGCCGCTGCCGTCCATGCGCACGCTGGGCGAGATGTGGATGCGCGATGCCATGCGGGCCACCGACGCGGCCACCGCGACCGGCCGCGTGCTGGCCAGCGAGCTGCGCGCCTGCGGCGTGGATCTGAGCTTCACGCCGGTGCTCGACCTCGACCACGGACGCAGCGCGGTGATCGGGGATCGTGCGTTCCACCGTGACGCCAGGGTGACGACCCTGCTGGCCAAGAGCCTGATGCACGGTCTGCTGCTGGCCGGCATGGCCAACTGCGGCAAGCACTTTCCAGGCCACGGGCACGCACGGGCCGACAGCCACCATGCATTGCCGCGTGATGGCCGTTCACTTCGAGCGCTTTTGAGTGATGACGCGATGCCCTACGCGTGGTTGTCCGGGACGCTGAGCGCCGTGATGCCGGCGCACATCGTGTACCCGCGCGTGGATGCGATGCCGGCCGGTTTCTCCTCGCGCTGGTTGCGCGACATCCTCCGGGCCCGGCTCGGCTTCCAGGGTGCGATCGTCAGCGACGACCTGTCGATGGCCGGCGCCCAGGCCGTGGGCAGCGCACCGCAGGCGGCCGTGGCGGCGCTCGAGGCCGGATGCGACCTGGTGCTGCTGTGCAACCAGTCGCTGGGTGGCGGCCAGGGTGTGGACGATCTGCTTACGCACCTCGAGCGCGCTGCCGCAGCCGGCCGCTGGCGTCCGGACGAGACCAGCGAGGCCCGCAGGCTGGCGCTGTTGCCTGCGACACCGCCGTGCCCGTGGGACGACCTCATGTGCGATGCGGCGTACCTGCAGGCACTGGAGCGCCTGCCGTGATCACTGCCCGAAGTGCATCTGGTACTTGGCGCCGTCGGAGAACAGGCACGCACCCGTACCGTTGGCCGGGCCGGTGAGCTGGTACTCGCACGCGGCATGCATGCCGCTGCTGCTGTAGGCGTTGGCGATGCCACGTCGACCGCCGGTGTCACGGCCCCAGCCGCCGAGCACTTGCTGGTGGATGCGACCGAATCCGGTGTAGTTCGCGTCGACCCGAGTGGACTCGCCCTGCATCGGCGCGCCGCGGTACTGCAACGCGAACGTGCCCCGGTTGTTCAGTCCGTCGTGCACTTGCGCGACCAGCATGCCCGCCTGTTGTGCAACTTCGTTCATCGGATACAACCGTGCCTGCATCACGGCAGGCATCGGCGGCATGGGCTGCACGCCCGCTGGTACCACGGCGACCGGATCGGCGCTGCGCAGCGGGCGACCGGTGTGGGGATCGATCGGAACGACGTAACACGCACTGAGTGCGGCCGCACAGGCGACAACGGCGCCTGCCCGCAGGTGGCGCGATGACAACCGGAACTGGAACCGAGAGGGTCGCAACGTACTCATAGTGGCTTTCGTGGCGCGGACCTATCGCCGCCCACGAAGCATCGTTGCGCCGCACCGCTTCACGCAAGTGCCGGCCTCAGCGGTACCGCGCCGCGAGACCGCCGGTCGCCTGGCGCTGTACCGAGCGGCGCCAGGCGTTGGCCGCCGCCGCGGCGGCGATCTCAGCGCGTGGATGTCACGGCGTCGAACGGAAGCTTGAGTTGCGACAGGTCGCGGCGGGTCTCGACCAGCACCAGCGGACCTTCATCGGCAACCGTTGCCGGCCTTGGCTCGCGCGGCACGCGCACCGGCGGCGGCTCGGCTGCCAACGCGGCGCGCGCGGCTTCGATCTTCTGCATGTCGGAGTGCACCCAGACCAGGCCGCTGCCCTGGAGGATTTGCTGCAACGCATCGACGGGCAACTCGAACGGCTCGGCTCTTGCAAGCGCGACCGGCGCGGCTTCCGCGGGTCCTGTGCGCCCGGTCGTCTCGCGCGACGCAGGCACGACCCCAGTGGCCGACGGGGCGGGTTGCAGCTCTGCGGATTGCGCGTCGGGGGCTTCACCGCTGCCGGGCATGGCCTCGGTCGCGGCGGTTGTGTCCGTTTCGCGGCGCTCGCGGCGGTAGCGATCCCGCCCGCGCCCGCGCCGACGCCCTTCGCCGACATCTTCGCCGGCCGCGGGCTGCGGCACAGCCTCTGCAGCGGGCGAGTCGGAGTAGACCTCGGCACCGGCGTCTGCGGTCGGCGCCGGGCCCTCGGAGCCGGCCGGCGCATCGACAGGCGTTGCATCCGAACGCTCGTCGCGTGCGCCGCGGCCACCGCGCCGCCGCCGCCGGCGCTTGTCCTCGCGGTCATCGTCAGCCGTGACGGCGTTCTCGCCAGGCGCCATCGCGGAGGCCAGCGCCGACTCGTCGGCGATCGGCAAGGGCTGCTCAGCGGGCGTGCGCGAACGACTGGTCGTACCCAGGTCGGTGCCCTCGGCGGTCGCGCCGGGGCGTTCCGGACGGCGGCCATCGCGGCGCTGGCCCTTCTCGGCCCTGCCTTCGGTGCGCCCTTCGCCGCTGCGGCCCTCCGGCCGTCCTTCGCGGCCGCGGCCACCACGCTCACCACGGCCGCCGCGGCGACCCTCGCGTGGCTCGCGCGGTGCCTTGGTCTCGGTGCGGTCTGAAGCGGTGGCCTCGCCCGCGGTTGCCGCGACCGCAGCCGGTGCTGGCTCGGGTTGAGGCGCCGGTGCGGCGCCGAACAGCCGCTTGATCCAACCGAACCAGCCGCCGCTGGATGCGGGTTCGGCGGGTGCCGCGGCCCAGCTGGGTGTCGGCGTCGCGGGCGCGGCAGATGCGGTGGCGGGCGTCGCCGGTGCCGCGGGCTCGGGCTTGGGCGGTGCCACCGGCGCCGGCTGGTCGGGCAGCACGCCCTTGATCACGGGTTCCTGCTTGGCCTTGGCCTTTTCGCGCCGGCTGATCGACACCTCGTCATCGGGCTCTTCGATCATCGTGTAGCTGGCCTGCAGGTTTTCCAGACGAGGGTCGTCGTGGCGCAGGCGCTCGAGCTTGTAGTTCGGTGTCTCGAGGTGCTTGTTGGGCACCAGCAGGACGGTGACGCGCTGCTTGAGCTCGATCTTGGTGATCTCGGTGCGCTTCTCGTTGAGCAGGAAGGACGTGACTTCCACCGGCACCTGCACATGGACGGCGGCGGTGTTGTCCTTCATCGACTCCTCTTGAATGATGCGCAGGATCTGCAGCGCGGAGGACTCGGTGTCGCGGATGTGGCCGGTACCGTTGCAGCGCGGGCAGGTGATGTGGTTGCCTTCGCTGAGTGCGGGGCGCAGGCGCTGGCGGCTGAGTTCTAGCAGGCCGAACTTGCTGATCGATGAGAACTGAACGCGGGCGCGGTCCTGGCGCATCGCGTCGCGCAAGCGCTGCTCCACCTCGCGGCGGTTCTTCGACTCCTCCATGTCGATGAAGTCGACGACGATCAGGCCGCCCAGGTCGCGCAGTCGCATCTGGCGCGCGATCTCGTCGGCCGCTTCCAGGTTGGTTCGCGTGGCCGTCTCTTCGATGTCGCCGCCGCGCGTGGCGCGTGCGGAGTTCACGTCCACCGCTACCAGGGCCTCGGTGTGGTCGATGACGATGGCGCCGCCCGAGGGCAGGTTCACGGTGCGGCTGAACGCCGTCTCGATCTGGTGCTCGATCTGGAAGCGCGAAAACAGCGCTGCGTCGTCGCGGTAGCGCTTCACACGGGAGGCCGATTCCGGCATCACGTGGTTCATGAACTGCTGGGCCTGATCGTAGATGTCGTCGGTGTCGATCAGGATCTCGCCGATGTCCGACGTGAAGTAGTCGCGGATCGCACGGATCACCAGGCTGGACTCCTGATAGATCAGGAACGCGCCCTTGCCCGCTTTGCTGGCGGCGTCGATCGCCGACCACAGCTTGAGCATGTAGTTCAGGTCCCACTGCAGCTCGGACGCCGAGCGGCCGATTCCGGCGGTGCGGGCGATCAGGCTCATGCCCTTGGGGTATTCGAGCTGATCCAGCGCGTCCTTCAGCTCCTCGCGGTCTTCGCCCTCGATGCGGCGCGAAACGCCACCGCCGCGGGGGTTGTTGGGCATGAGCACGAGGTAGCGCCCGGCCAGGCTGACGAACGTGGTGAGCGCGGCGCCCTTGTTGCCGCGCTCTTCCTTTTCGACCTGGACCAGCAGTTCCTGGCCTTCCCTGATGGCCTCCTTGATGGTGGCGTTCTTGGCCTCGACTCCGTCACGGAAGTACTGCTTGGATATTTCCTTGAACGGCAGGAAGCCGTGGCGGTCTTCGCCGTAGTCGACGAAACAGGCTTCCAGCGACGGTTCCACCCGCGTCACGACGGCCTTGTAGATGTTGCCCTTGCGTTGCTCGCGACCTTCGATTTCGGTTTCGAAGTCAAGCAGCTTCTGCCCGTCGACGATGGCCAGGCGCCGTTCTTCCGGCTGCGTGGCGTTGATCAGCATGCGCTTCATGTGCACTCCAGTGCGCGCCGCCCGGGCGGGACCCGGATGGCGCGACGAACCCGCCGCCGGCATCAGCGCCGGTGGCTCATTCGATGCACGATCAACGCGTAACGGCCGATGGATGAACTGCCCGAGGCCTCTGGTGATCGCGGGGCGACCAATCCTTCAGCGGGGCTGCGTGCGGCGTGCACAAGCCGGTGGGCGGCACCGCAGGCCCGATGCCCGGCGCGTCGCGGCGCGCAGCGCCGTCATCGGCGCGGTTCAGGGGTAGGGGCAGGGCGGTCATGCAAACCGGGTTGGCGACGACGCGGACGACAGAGCGGGTACGCTGCAATGCAGCCCCCGTCTGCCGCCCATGAGCTTGTTACTTCCCGAAGCCGGGACGGCTGTGACGACGTTTCTCTTCCGCCGGCCACCGCACGACCGCCGCGCCACTTCGGGGGCGCGGCCTGTTGTGAAGTGCCGGCGTTGCATCAACGCTTGTCGGTGCGCCGGTTGGGGCGCACCACCACCCTCGCGCCGGGCGTGCCCGGGTAAACTCTGAAAAATCAAGCACTTACGGCGCGGATGTGGCTCGGTCGATTATAAGCAGCAAATTGGATGCCAGCAGGCGCGCGCCTGCGGATCGTCCGAAGGTGCGCAACCTGCAGATCGACGACACCTCCGAGGGCCAGCGCCTGGACAACTTCCTCTTGCGCTTGCTCAAAGGCGTACCCAAGACCCACGTCTACCGATTGATCCGCAGTGGCGAGGTCCGTGTCAACAAGGGCCGGGCACAGGCCGACACCCGTCTGGCGACCGGGGACGAGGTCCGGGTGCCGCCGGTGAGCCTGCCGACACCGCGAGTCGAGGCTGCGGTTGCACCGCCGCGCGAGTTCCCGGTGCTGTTCGAGGACGAGCACCTCCTGGCGATCGACAAGCCCGCCGGCGTAGCGGTTCATGGCGGCAGCGGCGTGAGCTTTGGCGTGATCGAACAGTTGCGACAGGCGCGCCCTTCGGCGCGGTTTCTCGAACTGGTGCACCGACTCGACAAGGAAACCTCGGGCATCTTGCTGCTGGCCAAGAAGAGAAGCGCGCTGACGGCACTGCAGGATCAGTTCCGCGCCCGCGACACCGGCAAGACCTACGCGGCGTTGGTGTCGGGCGCGTGGCCCCAGCACCTGAAAGTGATCGACGCCTCGCTGCACAAATACCTCGACGCGGCCGGCGAGCGGCGCGTGCGAGTGGTCGGGGACGAACAGCCGCAAGCCAGGCGCTCGATCTCCCTGGTGAAAGTGGTTCGACGCTACGAGCAGTACACGTTGCTGGACGTCACCATACGGACAGGTCGCACCCATCAGATCCGGGTGCATCTCGCACATGCCGGCCACCCGATCGTGGGTGACGAGAAGTACGGCGACTTCGCGCTCAATCGCCAGTTGGCGCGCGCCGAGGGCCTGGATGGGCTGCGGTTTGGCCGCATGTTCCTGCATGCCCGACTGTTGTCGTTCGATCACCCCGCCGATGGCCGGCGCATCGAATTGCTGGCACCGCTGCCACCCGAATGCGTCACACTGCTGGGCCGGCTGGGCGAGGCACACTGAGGTGCACCCCTGCCCGCCGCCCGGCACCTGCCCTCCGCCTCAGCCGCAGCGGCGACCACACCCACAGCCAGACCTCTGTACGGTATGACCCTGCGACCCCGCCGCTTCGACCTGATCGTCTTCGACTGGGACGGCACCCTGTTCGACTCGACCGCCCTCATCGTGCGCTGCATCCAGGCCGCGTGCACCGACATCGGTGCGCCAGTGCCCGACGACGCACAGGCCGCATACGTCATCGGGCTAGGCCTTCACGATGCGTTGCGCCACGCCGTGCCAGGGCTGGAGACATCGCGCTACCCTGAGCTGGCGCAGCGCTATCGACACCACTACCTGGCTCACCAGGACGACCTCGTGCTGTTTCCTGGAACGCTGTCCATGCTGCAGTCGCTCAAGGCGCGCAACCACTGGTTGGGCGTGGCCACGGGCAAGAGCCGGCGCGGGCTGGACGACGCGTTGCAGACCGCGCAGTTGCGCGGTGTCTTCGACGGCACTCGCACGGCGGACGAGACGGCCAGCAAGCCCGACCCGCGCATGCTGCTGGAGCTGATGCGTGAGTTCGGCGCCGAGCCTGAGCGCACGCTCATGATTGGCGACACCACGCACGACCTGCAGATGGCTGTCAACGCCGGAACACCCGCGATCGGGGTGAGCTACGGCGCCCACGAGCCCGATGCGTTTGCGCCTTTGCATCCCCTGGCGGTCGTGCACTCGACGACCGAGCTGGATGCCTGGCTGAATGACCATGCCTGAGCCAGCGACACCGCCGGGCCCAGCGACGGGCACGAAGGTGCCGCAACGGCCGTTGGCCGAGTCCCTGCCACTGTGCCAGTCGTCGGCGTTGGCCGAGCGCGGGCTGGCTTTCGGGTTCGACGTGCGGTTGTGGGGTCAGCCTGCGCGCGCGTTTGCCTTGCGCTTCGACGGGCGCGTCGTTGCATACATGAACCGGTGCGCGCATGTGCCGGTCGAGATGGACTGGCAGGCGGGGGAGTTCCTCGATCACGAGCGCCGCTGGATCGTCTGTTCGATCCATGGGGCCACTTACGATCCCGTTCACGGCCATTGCCTGGCCGGTCCGTGCGCGCAGCGGCGCCTGATGGCCATCGAAACCTTCGAGTGCGCCGGGCAGGTGTATTGGTATCCTAGCCGTGATATCCAGCCCGCCGCCGCCTCGGCAGACACGGCGCAAACTCCCACGGGGCCAACGGCTCCGGCTTCCAAGCATGAGCCCCCAACCACCTGACGATCAAGCGCCTGCACCACAGGGCGGCCCCCACCCTGGCAGTGCAACGGCAGCGCCGGGCGATCGCGTGCGCGCGCCGGCAGCGGTCGAAGCCGATCGCTCGTCGCTGGAGCGCTCGCTCGAGTTGCTGGCCAGCGAGTTGCTGGCACAGCGACGGCGCGAGCGCCGCTGGAATGTGTTCTTTCGCGGCGCTTGGCTGTTGCTGGCCGTGATGATCGTGTGGGTCTTCCTGCAACAGCAGGGCCCGCAGGCGCCACCGAGCGGGCCGCACACGGCGCTGGTCGACGTGCGTGGCGAAATCGCCCCTGACGCCGATGCGAGTGCCGAGACGTTGCTGGGCGCAGTGCGCCAGGCTTTCGAGGATGCCGGCGCGAAGGCGGTGGTGCTGCGCATCAACAGCCCCGGCGGCAGTCCCGTGCAGGCCGGGATCGTCAACGACGAGATCCGGCGGCTGAAGGCCAAGCACGGCAAGAAGGTGTATGCGGTCGTCGGCGAGATGTGCGCATCCGGCGCGTACTACATCGCAGTCGCGGCCGACGAGATCTATGTCGACAAGGCCAGCTTGGTGGGTTCCATCGGCGTGCTGATGGACGGCTTCGGGTTTGACCAGCTGATGCAGAAGCTGGGCATCGAGCGGCGACTGCTGACCGCCGGCGAGAACAAGGGCATGCTGGACCCGTATTCGCCACAGAACGAGCGCCACAGAGCCTATGCACAGGCGATGATCGACCAGATTCACCGCCAGTTCATCGATGTGGTGCGGCAGGGGCGAGGAAGTCGCCTGAAGGAGTCGGCCGAGACGTTTTCCGGTCTCTTCTGGAACGGCGAAGAGGCGGTGCGCTTGGGTCTGGCCGACGGTTTCGGAGATCTGGACCGGGTGGCCCGTGACATCGTCAAGGCCGAGGAAATCATCGACTACACGCCGCGGGACAACGTGGCCGAGCGGCTGGCCAAGCGCTTTGGTGCCGCGCTGGGCGAAGGCGTGGTTCGCGCAGCTGGTACGCGAGCGGTGCTGCGCTGAGAACGGTTTTCGAGGGGCGCCGCGCGTGCGTCGCAGGTGGAGTGATTCAAGGGGGTGCTGAGGTGGAGATGCAACAGAGGACGTCGTGGGTCCGGGGTGCGGCACTGGTCGCGCTGCTGGCATTGGCTGCGTGTGGTGGCAAGGGCGAGGCCGAGTTGATCGCTTCGGCCAAGGGCTATCTCGAAAAGAAGGATCCCAAGGCGGCCGTCATCGAGTTGAAGAACGCGCTGGACCAGAACGCCTCCTCTGCCGAGGCTCGATTCCTGCTCGGGCGCGCCCTGCTCGAAGTGGGTGACGCGGCTGGTGCGGAGGTCGAGCTCAAGCGTGCGCTCGACCTCAAGCATCCCGAATCCCAGGTCGTGCCGCTGCGCGCTCGGGCGCTGTTGGCCAAGGGCGAGGCGCGCCGGGTCACCGAGGAGTACGGCACCACCGATCTGGCCGACCCGATGCAGAACATCGAGCTGCAGACGACGCTGGCCACTGCTTACGCCAGCCGCGGCATGATGGACGACGCGCGCACCGCGGCAGGCAAGGCGCTGGCCATCTCGCCGCACTACGCGCCAGCCATCCTGGTCAACGCACGACTGACCGTTGCCGGCGGCAATGTGGACGGTGCGTTGTCCGCGATCGACAGCCTTCTGCAGAAGTCGCCCGACAACGTCGAGGCGTTGCTGTTCAAGGCGGACCTGGTGCGCGCCGCACGCGGCGATCGGGCGGCGGCGATCGAGCTGTATCGAAAGGCGCTGGCTGCCAAGCCCGACCTGCCCGAGGCACATGCAGCGCTGATCACGACCCTGCTGTCCAATCGTGATCTCGACGGTGCCCGCGCTCAGCTGGCCGAGTTGAAGAAGGTTCGCCCCACGGCGCAGCAGACGCAGTTTCTCGAGGCGCAGATCGCGTTCACGGCGGCCGACTACCGGCAGGCGCGCGACCTCATCCAGGCGTTGCTGCGGGCTGCCCCCGAGAACGTCCGCGCCTTGATGCTCGCCGGTGCCACCGAGTTGCAGCTGGGGGCGCCTTCGCAGGCCGAGTCCTTCCTGGCCCGAGCGACGCAACTGGCGCCGCAGTCCATCGACGCCCGCCGCTTGCTGGCGGAGGCCTATCTGCGCATGCGCCAGCCATCCAAGGCACTGGCCACGCTGCAGCCCTTGCTCGAGATGAAGACGCCGCTGCCACAAGCCCTCGCGCTGGCGGCCCAGGCCCATCTGCTCGAAGGTGACACCAAGACGGCCGAGACCTTGTTCGCGCGCGCAGCGCAGCTTCGACCGGACGACAAGCGACTGAACGCGGCGCTGGCCCTGTCGCAGATTGCGCGCGGCCAGACCGACAACGGCTTCGGGGAGTTGCAGCGGCTGGCGGCGGCCGACGAGGGCCGCTCGGTCGACATGGCACTCATCACCGCCCGTATCCAGCGGCGCGAGTTCGATGCGGCCATGCAGGCCATCGACGCGCTGCAGAAGAAGCAGCCCGACAGTCCCGTGCCGCCGCACTTGCGCGGGCGCGTGCATGTGCTCAAGCAGGACCTCGACGCTGCCCGCAAGGCGTTCGAGGACGCACTGGCCAAGGACGACAAGTATGTGCCGGCCGTCGGCGCATTGGCCGCGCTGGACATGCGCCAGGGCGACGCTGCCGCAGCACAGGCGCGCTTTGCCAAGCTGATCGAGCGCGACCCGAAGAACGTGCAGGCCATGCTGGCAATGGCCGACCTGAAGCAGCGTGCCGGCGCACCTGCATCGGACGTGAACAAGGCCTACGCCGATGCCGTAGCGGCGGCGCCGGCCACCGACACACAGGCGCGCGGTGCCCAGATCGATCACCTCACGCGCCAGCGAGACTACAAGGGCGCGCTGGCCGCCGCCCAGGCGGCGGTGGCGGCACTGCCCAACAACGTGGAGATGCTGGACAGGCTCGCCCGGCTGCAGCTGGGCACGGGAGACCGGCAGCAGGCGCTCAGTACCTACGGCAAGATCGTGGCGTTGCGGCCTGACGATGCGCTGGGCTATGTGGGACAGGCCACCACGCGGATGCAGGGCGAGGAGTACGACGCCGCGTTGCGCGATGTGCGCCGCGCCATCGAGAAGGACGCGGACTCCTTGCAGGCGCATCGCATGGGTATCGCCATCGCGATGAAGCAAAAGCGCGTCGATGAAGCGCTGCAGTTGGCCCGCCAGTTGCAGCAGCGGCGGCCCGACGACGCCGCGGGCTTTGTCGCCGAAGGCGAGATCGAGGCGTCGCAGAAGCGCTGGGACGCGGCGGTCGCGGCGCTGAAGAAGGGAACGATCAAGCGCGATGGCACGGCTGCGGCCACAGGCCTGCACAGCGTGCTGGTGGCCGCACAACGCGCAGGCGAGGCCGGCAAGTTCGCCGACGCATGGCTCAAGGAGCACCCCAAGGACGCGATCTTCCTCTTCTACCTGGGCGACACGGCGTTGCGGGCCAACAACCTGGCGCAGGCCGAGAGCCGGTATGTTGAAGTGATGAAGATGCAGCCGGAAAACGCCATGGCCTTGAACAACGTGGCCTGGTTGTATCTGAGGCAGGGCAAGCCCGGCGCACGCGCGATCGCCGAGAAGGCCGTGCGCAACGCGCCGAACCTGCCGGCCGCACGCGACACCTACGCCATGATCCTGGCCGCCGATCGCGCCTTCCCGCAGGCCATCGAGGAGTCGAAGCGCGCACTGGCCTTGTCGGGTGATGCGCCCGGCTTTCGTCTGAACCTGGCTCGCATCTATCTGGACGCTGGCGACAAGAAGGCCGCACGAGCGGAACTGGACATACTGACCAAGATGGGCGACAAGTTCCCGGCCCAGTTCGAGGTGGAACGGCTGATCAAGCGAGCCGAGGGATCCTGAGGGCGCCGCAGACCAGCCGCGCCGGCCAGTTCGGCCGGAATCAGCCGCAGGTCATCGGCGGGCTGTCGACGCGTTTGAACGCGACGACATGGTCGAGCTCGAGCCGGATGCCGATGCGTTCGCCGATGGCGTGGTTGTGGTGCGACGGCACCAGCGACAGCACGGTGGCGCCGCTGTCCAGGCGCAGTGTGTAGAGGAACTCTGCACCGCGAAACGCCTTGGCCTGCACCTGCGCAGTGACCGGACTGGCGTCGTCGTGCACGACGTCGTCCGGTCGCAGCAGCACGTCGACCTTGCAGCCACTGGGACACAGGTCGCCATGCTCGGTGCAACGCACGGGGTCGCTGGCCTGCAGCACCCCCAGTTCCATCAGGACGCGGTGCCCGGCATCGACGACGCCAGGCACGAAAGCGCCCTGGCCCACGAAGTCCGCGACGAAGCGGTTGGCTGGCTGGTGATACAAGCGCCAGGCGCTGTCCCATTGCTGGATGCGCCCTTCGCTCATCACACCGATGTCATCGGCGATCGCGAACGCCTCATGCTGGTCGTGCGTGACCATCAGCGCCGTCGTTCCAGCGTTCTTGAGCAGCAATCGCAGCTCGCCGCCCAGTCGCTCGCGCAGCTCGATGTCGAGGTTGGCGAACGGTTCGTCCAGGAGCAACAACGCGGGCTGTGGAGCCAGCGCGCGGGCCAACGCCACGCGCTGCTGCTGGCCACCGGATAGCTCGTGCGGGTAGCGCTGTGCGGCATGCGCCAGCCCAACCGTCTCGAGCATCTGCTGCGTGCGCTCGTCTGCGTCGGCGCGACCGCGCAGTCCGAACGCCACATTCGCCGCGATCGTCAGGTGGGGGAACAGGGCATGGTCCTGAAACACCATGCCGATGCGGCGCGACTCCGGCGCCACCTGCTGCTGGGACGAACTGACCGTGGTGCCGCCGAGCCGTATGGCACCGGCGCGCACCGGTTCGAATCCGGCAATGGCCCGCAGCACCGTCGTCTTGCCGCAGCCCGAAGGGCCGAGCAGGCAACCGATGCGGCCTGCGTCCAGTTGCAGCGCCAGGTCTTCGACCACGGCGCGCCTGCCGTAACCCACCGTGATGCGATCCAGTTCGAGCCAGGGTGTCGAGTCCGCCATGGCGGGCATGATACGGGCAGCACACCGATACACTGTGGCGGTGACTGCTTCTCGTTCAGGTTGGCCGCGGCCTGCGCCGCGCTCATGGTTGTGGCTGCTGGCCCTGGCAAGTGCCGCCTGGGTGTCGGTACCGCTGGTATCGGTCTTCCTGCACGTGTTCGCGTCGGGAACCGGTGGGACGTGGGAGCACCTGGCTGCCACCGTGCTGCCCGAGTACGTGCTGACCACGCTGTGGCTGTGCGCTGGCGTGGGCTCGGGCGTCGGGCTGCTGGGCGTGGGGGCGGCCTGGCTGGTCACCCGCCATGAGTTTCCTGGCCGCGCCATGTTCGAGTGGGCGCTGGTGCTGCCACTGGCCATGCCTGCGTATGTGATGGCGTACACCTACACCGACCTGCTGCAATACGTGGGCCCGGTGCAGACCGCGCTGCGCGATGCGTTCGGGTGGAAGCGGGCCGACTACTGGTTCCCGGATGTCCGCTCGCTCGGGGGTGCCATTGCGATGTTCGTGCTGGTGCTCTACCCCTATGTCTACATGCTGGCGCGCACGGCGTTCCTGGAGCGCGCGGGTGCACTCCTGGAGGTTGCGCGGTCCATGGGACTGGGCCCGGGGCAGAGCTTCGTGCGCGTGTCGCTGCCGCTGGCGCGCCCGGCCATCGCCGCCGGCATGGCACTGGCGCTCATGGAGACCCTGGCCGACTACGGTACGGTGGCCTATTTCTCGGTGCAGACCTTCACGACCGGCATTTATCGGGCCTGGTTCTCGCTCGGCGACCGGGTGGCGGCGGCGCAATTGTCGGTGGTGCTGTTGGCGTTCGTCGCGCTGGTGTTGATGGTCGAACGGCTGTCACGAGGCCGCTCCCGCTACGACGATGCGTCGGCGCGTCGACGCCAGGCGCCGCGCCTGGCGCTGCAGGGCTCGAAGGCTGCACTGGCGGTGGCGGCCTGCGCCGTGCCCTTCGGGCTGGGCTTTGCACTGCCCGCGGCCTTGCTGCTGCGCATGGCATGGTCTGAGGGTGATGCGCAGTTCGGACCGCGGTTTCTGCAGCTGGCCGGCAACAGCATGCTGCTGGCGGGCGGCACAGCGGTGCTGGCGGTCGCGATGGCGCTGCTCATCGGCTACGCGGCCCGACTGCATCAGGGGGCGCCGATGCGCTGGGCGCATCGCGTGGTAGGCCTGGGCTACGCCTTGCCTGGAACTGTCATCGCAGTGGGCGTGCTGATCCCGGTGACACGGCTGGACAACCTGCTGGCCGATGCGCTGCGCCAGCAATTTGGCTGGCAGACCGGGCTGTGGTTCACGGGCACCATCGCCGCCTTGGTGTACGCGTGCCTGGTGCGCTTCCTCACGGCCGCGGTGCAAAGCGTCGACGCAGGCCTGGCGCGCATCACCCCGCACATGGACGATGCGGCGCGCAGTCTCGGCCACGGACCCTGGGCGACGCTCAAGCGCGTCCACCTCCCGCTGCTGCGCGGCAGCGCGATGACGGCCGGCCTGCTGGTGTTCATCGATGTCATGAAGGAGTTGCCGGCAACGCTGGTGATGCGACCGTTCAACTTCGACACACTGGCGACCCAGACCTACACCTTGGCCACCGACGAGCGCCTGGCCGAGGCCTCGACGGCCGCCCTGGCCATCGTAGCCGTCGGGTTGGTGCCCCTGGTGGTGCTGTGCCGGCAGATCGCGCGTGGGCAGGCCGCCAGCGTGAGCTGATCGCGCGGTTCGGCCTGGCCGGTGGCGCTATCGCGCGAGGTGGCTCACTTCCAGCCGGCGCGGTCGAAGACCTTCTGCGCCTGCACGGTAGTCTTGGCCAGGTCCCCGATGGGCAGTTGGTCGGGCTTGAAGGTGCCCAGAGACGCGAGTTCCTTGTTGGGTACCTTCACCGAGGGGACCACCGGCCATTCGTTGTTGCCGTTGGCGAAGTAGGCTTGCGCCTCGTCGCTGGCCAGGTACTCGAGGAACTTCACGGCCGCTTCTCGGTTGGGCGCATGCTTGAGCACGCCCGCACCCGACACGTTGATGTGCGTGCCCCAGGTCGACTGGTTCGGCCACACCACCCCCACGGCGTTCATCACCTTCTGGTCCTCCGGCTTGGTCGAGCGCATCAGGCGCGCCAGGTAGTAGGTGTTCGAAATCGTCACCCCGCACTCGCCGGCGGCCACCGCCTTGATCTGGTCGGTGTCACCTCCCTTGGGCGTGCGCGCGAAGTTGGCCACCAGGCCACGGGCCCAGGCCTCAGCCTTGGGTTCGCCATCGTGCGCAATCATGGCTGCGCCCAGCGACAGGTTGTATGGATGCGACCCTGAACGCACGCACACCTGGCCCTTGAGCGCCGGTGCAGACAGGTCGGCGTAGTTCTGCACGGCCTCGCGCTGGACCGCGGTCTTGTTGTAGACGATCACCCGCGCGCGGGTGGAGAACGCGAACCACGTGCGGGTGCGAAGCGTGGCGGGAATGCGCTCCTCGAGCACGCGAGACTGCACCGTCTGGAACAAACCCATCGAGTCGGCCACTTCCAGCCGAGCGGCGTCGACGGTCAGCAGGACATCGGCCGGACTGTTGGCGCCCTCGTTGCGGATGCGCTCGACCAGTTCGTCTTCCTTGCCATCGAGTCGGTTGATGCGGATACCCGTGGCCTTGGTGAAGTTCGCGTACAGCGCCTCGTCGGTCTGGTAATGGCGCGCCGAGTACAGGTTCAGCACCTTCTCCTGGGCATGGGCCAGAGGTGAGCCGAGCGCGAGGGCGAGCAGCAGGGTCAGACGGGTGTGGGTGGGGCGAAGCAGCATGTTCGACGGACGGCAGGTTGATCGATACTGGGATGATAACAAGAATCGTTCCCAATCGCCTCCTGTCTGCCGAGGTCGAGGACGTCAGAGCCAGCCTGCCCGTCGAAAACGCCACCACAGCGTGCCACATGTAACGCCGATCAGGCCGAGCGCCGCTGGATAGCCCCACAACGTCTTGAGCTCCGGCATGTGCTCGAAGTTCATGCCCCACACCCCGACGAAGAACGTCGCAACCGCGAAGATCCCGGCCCAGGCGGCCAGTCGCTTGGTGACCTCGGACTCTTCGATGGTCACCATCGAGAGGTTGACCTGGATTGCGGTGCCTATCGTTTCGCGGATCGCATCGATGGACATCAGCAGGCGCGCCAGGTGATCCGAGATGTCTCGGAAGTAGGCTTCGCTGCGCGCGCACACCGGTGGGACGCGCCCGCCATGCAGACGTGAAGAGGCGTCGAGCAACGGGGCCACCGCATGCCGCAAAGTGGTGACGCGGCGCTTGAGTTCGTACAGGCGCTCGATGTTGCTGCGGCCCGTGCCGCGCTCGAAGATGCGCTCCTCCACGGTTTCGAGCTCGGTGTCCAGCGCGTCGACCATCGGGAAGTAACGGTCGACGACCGCGTCCATCAGGGCATAGAGCACGAAGCCTGCGCCGAGCCCGAGCAACTCGGGCTCGCGTTCGCAGCGCTGCCTCACGCCCAGGAAGCCCTGCGTGCTGCGCTTGCGCACCGACAGCACGAAGTTGGATCCGGCAAACACATGCACCTCGCCCACCACCAGCTCATCGGTCGGGCTGTACTCCACCAGGTGCATGGCCACAAACAGCGTATCGCCGTACTCCTCGATCTTCGGGCGCTGGTGGCCCTTGAGCGCGTCTTCCACCGCCAGGTCGTGCAGCTTGAACTCGTCCTGCATCTGTTCGAGCTCTTGCTGCGAGGGGTCGCGCAGGGCGACCCAGACAAAGGTGTCGGGCTGTCCGAGGTGATCGCTGATCGAGTCGACCGCAATGTCGGCGAGCTTGGTGCCCTCGCGATACACCACGCAGTTCACGAGCATGGAGTCATCCTCCGAACAGTGGGCCGCTCACGGCGGCCGTGGATGTCAAAACGCGACCACTTCCAGTGCAAACCGCCGGCTGGCCATCGCGGCTCGTGCATTTTCGGCCTGCCTGGGGTGCGTGAAGGGCCACCAGGTCACGCGCCAGCCTTCGCTCGACTCGATCAGACCGGTTTGGGTGGCGGTTGGGTGGCCGATGCGCTGGGTCTCACGCCGCAGTCGCTCCAGCAGCGCAGCAGCCTCGGCGCGCGATCGCATCGGGCGGCTCACCAGCGCATAGAACGCGGTTGCGGTTGGGCGGCTGGCGGCCGCTGGCGGACCGCCGGCACCCCGGGGACCAGGAACCGGCTCAGGCGCACCGGAGGCGGCGTCCTTTCGGCGTCCGGGGACCAAATCGGGGCGCAGGCGCACCAATGGCTGCGAGGCAAACTGCACCTCCGGCAGCGGAAACGCAGCGGGCGGTTCAGCCACCGCAGCCGATGCTGGGGCGCTCGCTGCCCCTGCGGCCACGACCGATGCCGCGGGCGTTGCAGCAGCCGAAGCTGAAGCCGGCAGCCGCGCCGCAACCGCAGCCGATGCCGGCGCAGGCGCAGGCGAAGATGCCGATGCCGATGCCGATGCCGATGCCGATGCCGATGCCGGGCCGCTCGCCGGCGACCGAATGGCTGCGGGGATGCTGGGTGCCGGCGTGGGAGCAGTCGACGTCGGCGCCGCGACGGCCGAGGCTGCGACCCTTGGGCCGGCACTCGCCGGCGGTGCGGACCGCTGGGGCGCCGATGCTGCCGGGGCGGCCGGTGCGGGCCCGACCGAGCGCGGCGCCATCGCCCGCAGCCACAGTGCGGCGACCCCGGCCACCAGGCACAGCATCACGCCGCCACCCAGGGCCGCCAGCCGGGGCAGGCTCCACATCCGCTGCCCCAGCACCGGCGGTATGCGACCCTGACCCAGGACGACGCGCGGACGGCGCATACCCGCATCGATCGCCGCCGTGACGAGGAATCGCTCATCGCGCTGCGATGCGCCAGACTTCGCACCGGCTGCGAGCAGTGCGTCGTTCAGTTGCAGCTCCCGGATGGGGAGATCAGCGGGTCCCGGTCGATCCAGGTAGCCATGCCGCCGCGCAAACGCCTGCAGGGCTTGCACACCGATCTCGGGCAGCGCGTCTTCGCTGAACGCGGGCCATACGCGGCGCCGCAGGCGTCCCGGGAACATCACCTGCCAGAACCCGCGGCGCGCCGGTTCGGCATGCCACGCTGGCTCGGGCTCGCGGCCGAAGGGCAGTTGCACGATCCCCACCGATTGGACGTCGGTACGTCGGATGCGCTGAGCCAGCGGATGGCGGTTGTGCCAGGCCACCACGCGGTCAGCCACATCGCCGAGGAAGCTGCCGGGGTGGTCGGTCATGCAGTCGGGCAGGGGGCGGTTGCCGGGCGCCATCGGGGCGCCGTCCGGTCATGCCGTCGACTGTACCCCGAGCTCATGCGCCAACCGGTGCCAGTCCGCCACGACATTGCGTATACAGTCAGCGCCATGCAGCCCGATGCCGATCGCACCGGCTTGGTCACCGTCGACATACCCGACACGGGGGCACCAGCCTCGGCGCGTCGATGCACACACGGGGCCCTGTGCTCACTGCGCGCGGGCCTGGCATGGGTCTTGGCGCTGGCCGTACCGGTCGCCTGGGCACAAGGCGGGTTGTACCGTTGCGGCAACACCTACAGCCAGGTGCCGTGCTCGACCGATGCACAAGCGGCTTCGGTGCCCACCGGTGCGGCGCCGGATCCAGCACCCGGACTCACGGGCGCAGAGGTGTGCGCGGCGCATGCGCTGCGCACGCTGGGTGCCGATAGCGGTCTGGCGGGACGGTTGGAGTCGTCGCAGCGAGGGCCGGCCGAAGTCATCCAGTATGCAGGCCAGCCGCTGGCCACGCGAACCTGGCGCGTGACCCTTGCCGTGCGCACGGTCGAGGGCCTGGCTGCGGGGCATCGAGCCTTTCGCTGCCACCTCAGCGAAGACGAGCGACGCGTGCTGCGCATCTCGGCGGCCGCGCCGTGACCGACCATCGGCGCGTCCAGGGCGATTCCGGGACAATCGCAGCATGATCCGGCAGCGCACGATCAAGTCGCTCACGCGCGCGGTGGGCGTGGGCATGCACAGCGGCCAGAAGGTCGAACTCACGCTGCGTCCGGCGGCCCCCGACACCGGCATCGTGTTCCGGCGTGTCGACCTGCCGCAACCGGTCGATATCCCGGTGCGCTTCGATTCCGTCAGCGACACGCGGATGGCCTCCACCATCTCGGTGGGGGGCGACCCTGGCTCGCCCCGCGTGCAGACCATCGAGCACCTGATGTCCGCCTGCTGCGGCCTCGGGCTGGACAACCTCTACATCGACATCACCGCCGACGAGGTGCCCATCCTCGACGGGTCGGCGGCCAGCTTCGTCTTCCTGCTGCAAAGCGCGGGTATCGAGCTGCAGGGGGCCCCGAAGCGCTTTCTGCGCGTGAAGCGGCCGATCGAGGTTCGACAGGGCGAGGGTGCACGGCTGATGTGGGCGCGTCTGGAGCCGTGGCACGGTTTCAAGCTCACGTTCGAGATCGATTTCGGGCATCCGGCCGTCGATGCCACGGGCCAGCGCACCACGTTCGACATGGGGTCGGGCCGCTACAAGCGCGACATCGCGCGGGCACGCACGTTCGGCTTCACCAAGGACGTGGAGGCCATGCGTTCGCGCGGGCTGACACTCGGCGGCAGCATGGACAACGCCATCGTCGTCGACGACTGGAGGGTGCTCAATGCCGACGGCCTGCGCTACGACGACGAGTTCGTGCGCCACAAGATTCTGGACGCCATCGGCGACCTGTACAACGCCGGTCACCCCATGCTCGCGTCCTACACGGCCTACAAGAGCGGCCATGCGCTCAACAATCAGCTGCTGCGCGCTCTGCTATCTGACCAGAGCGCATGGGATCTCGTCACCTTTGATGACGAGTCGACAGCGCCGACCGGGTTTGCCGAGCTGGCACCGGCCTGGTAGGTGCTCATGGGCTGCATCCGGCGCAGGAGAGCGTTGCCATGATGGTGTTTCGCCTGGTGTTCGGATTGCTGCTGGTGGGCAGCCTGCTGTGCTTCGCAATGGCGGTCGGGACCGGCGATGCGGCATGGCGGCGGCGCGGCATCGTGATCCTGAAATGGACGCTGATCGCTGCTGTCGGGTTTTTTGCCGTACTCGTGCTCGAAAGGCTGGCGTTGCTGTTGTAGAGTCGCCGCACCCATGAACGTCGTCTACTGGATCTGTGCCGGGCTCTTCGTGCTGTTGTCGGGTAGCGCGGCCCTGTTCTACGCGCTGCACCTCAGCACGGGCGAGGACGTACCTCGCGAACGCGCGGTGGCCTTGTTCCGCTGGGCCGTGGTGGTGGTGCTGGGCTCGTTCAACATCTGGGTGTTCAAACGCGTGGTCGACGGCATCCGCGCGTTGTTCTAGCCAGCTCGGCCTCGCCGGTAGCGCGCCTGTGCGCGTGGCGCAATGCTGCCCGCGCGGCCCAGGGCCGCGAGGCTGCGCGCCGCATGGGCATGCGTGATGGCCAACCCGAGCGCGTCCGCAGCGTCCTTGCCCGGCAGCCCGGGCAAGCGCAGCAACCGCATCACCATCTCCTGGATCTGGGCCTTGGCGGCCAGTCCATGGCCGACGACCGCCTTCTTCATCTGC
Source organism: Aquabacterium sp. (assembly GCA_023150345.1). GTDB lineage: Bacteria > Pseudomonadota > Gammaproteobacteria > Burkholderiales > Burkholderiaceae_C > Pseudaquabacterium. The sequence goes on along the minus strand of JAKLLB010000008.1, from coordinate 57,715 downwards.
AGGGCGGTGTACTCGGCCACCGGCAAGCCACGGTGCACCAGAGCCGCCAGCGCCGCCCCGCGGGCCTGGCCCAGCAGCAGCGTGCTTTGCGGGTTCACGTTGACGAAGACGATCTCGACCGAGGCAGCGGCCGGCTCGTAGCGGCCGATGACTTCGCACACTCCGTCGAAGATGATCTTCAGCCGTGCCGGCAAGTCGCCGCGGGCGGCTTCGGTGGTGGCGATGGTGCCGCTGGCGACGTAGTGCAGCTGGGCGCCATCGATCTCGATCACGCCGAACCCGGTGCGCTGCAGGCCAGGATCGATGCCAAGCAGCCGCATGGGCTCAGGCGCGCAGCTGGAAGTACCAGCGCGCCGAATGGAAGAACACGGGCGCCGCGAAACACAGCGGTGCGAGCCGATCGAGCAGGCCCACCGCACCCGTGATGGCCACGGCGTTGCCCCAATGGCTGACGCCGGCATCCCGTTTGAGCGCGCTCATCACGAATTCGCCCAGTGCACCAGCACCCGCCGCGATGAGCGCCATCGCGAGCGCCTGGCCAGGCTTGAACGGCGTCACCCAGTACATCGCCACGCCGGCGACACCGGCGACCAGCAGACCTGCGCCGAATGCGCGATAGGAGAAGCCGCGATCGATCTGGCGCGCCACCGGCAGCGCCCGCACCCAATGCCGGGCCAGTGCCTGCCCGATCTGGCCGCACACCACCACGACGACGAGGAAGAACAGCAGGAAGGCGCCACGTCCTTGCAGGCGCGGGAAATCGAGCAGCAGCAGTGCCGGAGCGTGCGACAAGCCGTATACGCACACCATCACGCCCCACTGGATCTTGGCATTGCGCTCGAGGAAGCGCTCGGGGTCGCCGGCCAGGGCGCTGACCACCGGGATGGCCAGGAACATGTAGACCGGAATGAACACCGAGAACAGGTCGAAGCTGCGGCTTCCCACCAGCGCGTACTGAACGGGCAGCACGACGAAGAACGCGAGCAGCAGGCTGCGGTGGTCGCCGGCACGCGTGCGCAGCAGGGTGATGTACTCGCGCAGGGCCAGAAAGGACACCACGCCGAAGAGCACGGTGGCGCCCACCGAGCCGCTGACCCAGGCCAGCCAGAACACGGTCGCGCCGATCCACAGCGCGCGCAGCTCGCCGCGCCAACGCCTCGCTCGGGCGTCGTCCTGGCCGGCGCGCTCGCGCAGCAGGCGGACAGCCGCGAGCGCCGAAGCCGCCAACAGCAGGCCGAACAGGATCACGAACAACAGCGCGACCTGCTGTTCGGTGTCGAGTTGTCGCAACGAGCCCACTCGACGCCCGCCTCAGTTCAGGTGCGGCCGCAGCGCCACCACGGACTCACGCGCCCGATCGAGGAACACACGCTTGTCTTCGCCCGGCTGGAGATGCAGCGGCGCTCCGAACGTCACCGTGCAGAGGATGGGCACCGGCACGACCTCGCCCTTGGGCATGACGCGCTGGACGTTGTCGATCCAGGCTGGTACCAGGGGCACTTCGGGGAACTGCTCGGCCAGGTGGTACAGGCCGCTCTTGAACGGCTGCGGCAAGCCCTTGTTGCTGCGCGTGCCCTCAGGGAAGAGGACCAGCGAGTCTCCATGGTGCAGGGCCTCCACCAGCGGCTCGAGAGGGTCCTGATCGTCGGTGCGCTGGCGATTCACGTACACGGCGTGGAACACCTCGCGCGTGAGCCAGTGCCGCAATGGGCTGGCGGTCCAGTAGTCCCGTGCGGCGATGGGCCGGGTGACGGCCCGCAGATCCTGGGGCAACGCCGCCCAGATCAGCACCCAGTCCAGGTGGCTCTGGTGGTTGGCGAAGTAGATGCGCTGCTCGGCCTTGGGCGGGCAGCCCTTCCAGTGTCCCTGGGCGCCGGTGATCAGGCGGGCCGCTGCCGACAGCAGCAGGCCCATGGCGTCGGCGCGCGTCATGGTCGCGATCTTACGGTGCCCAGCGCTGGCATCGCCAACGGGGTCATGCGCCGACTGCCGAGCCCACGCGGTCAGTGCCGGAAGTGGCGGGTGCCGGTGAACACCATCGCGATGCCTCGTTCGTCCGCGGCGGCGATCACCTCGGCATCGCGCATCGAGCCCCCCGGCTGGATGACGCAACGGGCGCCGGCATCGACGACGACGTCCAGGCCATCGCGGAAGGGGAAGAACGCATCGCTGGCCACTGCGGTACCCTCGAGCGACAGGCCGGCGTTGGTGGCCTTGATGCTGGCGATGCGCGCCGAGTCCACGCGGCTCATCTGGCCAGCGCCGACGCCCATGGTCATGCCTGCGCTGCAAAAGACAATGGCGTTGCTCTTGACATACTTGGCCACCTTCCAGGCGAACAGCAGGTCCTGCATCTGCTCGTGGGTGGGTATAAGGCGGGTCACGACCTTGAGCTCGCTGGCCGCGACGTTGCGCGCGTCGGTCGACTGCAGCAGCATGCCCCCGCCGACTCGCTTGAAATCGAGCGCATTTCCCTGGCGTGACAGCGGTACCTCCAGCACCCGAACGTTCTGCTTGGCGGCGAAGACGGCACGCGCTGGGGCAGTGATCTCGGGCGCGATCACCACTTCGACGAACTGTCGCGCCACGGCATCGGCGGTGGCCGCGTCCAGGGGCTGGTTGAACGCGATGATGCCGCCAAACGCACTTGTCGGATCGGTCTTGAAGGCTTTCGCGTAGGCCTCCGCTGCAGAGCCGCCGATCGCCACGCCGCACGGGTTGGCATGCTTGACGATCACACAAGCGGGCGCGTCGAAAGTCTTGACACACTCCCAGGCGGCATCGGCGTCGGCGATGTTGTTGAACGACAGCTCCTTGCCCTGCAACTGTGTCCACTGCGCCAGCGTTCCAGGCGCCGGGTGGCGCTCACGATAGAAGGCAGCGCTCTGGTGCGGGTTTTCGCCGTAGCGCATGTCCTGTGTCTTCTCGAGCTGCAGCGTGTAGATGCCCGGATACTCCTGCCGCACCGGTACCGCTGCGGGCTTGTCCTCGGCGCCAGGCTCCAGCGCGCTGAGGTAGTTGGCGATCATGCCGTCGTAGGCAGCCGTGTGGGCGAACACTTTGCGCGCCAGGGCGAAGCGCGTCGTGCGGGTCAGACCGCCGGCGTCGAGTTCGGCCAGCACCTGGGGATAGTCGGTCGGATCGATCACCACGCCGACATCGGGCCAGTTCTTGGCCGCCGCGCGCAGCATGGCCGGCCCACCGATGTCGATGTTCTCGATCGCATCGTCGAGCGTGCAGTCGGGCCGCGCGGTGGCCTGGGCGAAGGGGTACAGGTTGATCACCAGCAGGTCGATCGGCGCGATGCCGTGGGCCTTCAACGCGGCCATGTGCTCGGGCATGTCGCGTCGCGCCAGCAGGCCACCATGGATGCGCGGATGCAGTGTCTTGACCCGACCATCGAGCATTTCTGGGAACCCGGTGACCTGGGACACCTCGGTGACCGGCAGGCCGTGGTCGGCCAGCAGGCGTGCCGTGCCGCCGGTGGAGAGCAACTGGATGCCGCGCTGGTGCAGGGCGCGGGCGAACTCGACGATGCCGGTCTTGTCGGAGACCGAGAGCAAGGCGGTGGTCATGGGTACAACCTGGTGAAGTGATGAACGCGTGTGAGAGATGGACGGCAGCTGCCGATGCTCACTTGATCAACTTGTGATCGAGCAGCTTGCGGCGCAGCGTGTTGCGGTTGATGCCCAGCCAGTCGGCGGCCCGGCTCTGGTTCCCATCGGCATGGCGCATCACAACCTCGAGCATCGGCCTTTCGACGGCGCCGACGATCATTTCGTGCACCGAATGCGGCTCGGTGCCGCGCAGGTCGCGGAAGTACTGCTCGAGGCTGTCGCGGATGCACTCTTCGATCTTCTTCTTGCTCATGGGGCGGGAACTCCGTACTCAGACCCGGACCGAGCGTGCACGGCGAGGGCGTTGCCGCCGCGCGCAGCGTGGCCGCTCGCCGGGGCGATACGAGAAATGGCGCCGTGATCGTCGACGTCGGCCGTATCCAGTGGCAATGGCAGCAGCGGGTGTATGTCGGCCAGGTGCTCGAAGTAGGCGGACAGCGCGGCCCGTTGGGCCTGGGCGTCGTCCAGCTCGTTGAGCCGGGTGCGCAGTGCCGCGCCGCCGGGCAGTCCGCGGACGGCCCAGCCGATGTGCTTGCGGGCGCTGCGCGCGCCGACATCGGGGCCATAGAGCGCGTGATGATCGTCCAGGTGTTCCAGCAACCAACGGGCCACGTCGCGCGTGGCCGGTGGTGGCGGCAGGGTGCCGGTATCGAGGAACTGAGCGATCTCGCGGAAGATCCAGGGCCGACCCTGCGCGGCGCGCCCGATCATCAGTGCGTCGGCGCCGGTTCGCTGCAGCACCTCACGCGCTCGCCAGGGAGTGTCGATGTCCCCGTTGGCCACCACCGGCACGCGCACGGCGTCCTTGACCGCAGCGATGGTGTCGTACTCGGCGTGCCCCCGATAGCCCTGCTCGCGGGTGCGGCCGTGAACGGTGATCATCGCCACTCCGGCAGCATCGGCAGCGCGCGCCAGGCGCACCGCGTTGCGCTCGGCGTCGTTCCAGCCGGTGCGCATCTTGAGCGTCACCGGCACGCCCTTGGGTGCGCAGGCGGCCACGACGGCGTCGATGATGGCCAGCGCCAGCGGCTCGTTGCGCATGAGCGCAGAGCCTGCCCAGCGGTTGCACACCTTGCGCGCCGGGCAGCCCATGTTGATGTCGATGATCTGCGCGCCGTGGTCGATGTTGTGGCGGGCGGCGTGTGCCATCTGGTGCGGCTCGGTGCCGGCGATCTGAACCGCCACCGGTCCCGGCTCGCCTGAATGGTCGGCACGACGCCGGGTCTTGGCGGTGTGCCACAGCCCGGGAAGCGAGGTGATCATCTCGCTGACAGCGTAACCCGCACCCAGCCGGCGGCACAGTTGGCGGAAGGGCCGGTCGGTCACCCCGGCCATCGGGGCGACTAACAGTCGGTTCGGCAGTTCGTGGGGGCCGAGGCGCATGGGCGTCGATGGGGGCAAATGGAGCGCCGCGTGCATCGCGGGGGCGCGTCGGCCGTGTCGGTGGTGCTGCTGAAAAAACAGGCAGCAGTATACCGGTGGCGAGCCGTCGTGGATCCCGCGCGCGGCCAGAGGCCGGCAATGCCTGCCTATGATCGGGCACATGGAAGCCTGGATGACTGCACTGCTCACGGCATTGGCCCTGCCGCGCTTCGGGCTGTCCACCGTCTTTGTGGTCTCGCTGGTTTCGGCGACCCTGCTGCCCATGGGTTCGGAGCCCGCGGTGTTCGGGCTGGTCAAGCTCAACCCACAGCTGTTCTGGCCGGCGGTGCTGGTGGCCACGCTGGGCAACACCCTGGGTGGCGCCGTCACCTGGTGGATGGGCTATGGCGCCGAGCGTGCCTACGAGCGCATTGCCCATCGTCGCCTCGAAGCTCGCGCCCTCGTCTGGCTGGAGCGGCTGGGCCCCAAGGGCTGCCTGCTGTCGTGGCTGCCGGGCATCGGTGATCCGCTGTGCGCGGTGGCGGGTTGGTTGCGGCTGCCCTTCTGGCCGTGCGTGGGGTTCATGGCGATCGGGAAGTTCCTGCGCTATCTGACGATGACGGCCCTGCTGCTGTGGGCCTTCCCGGGGACGTTCGAGCCCTGAATGGCGGAGCGACCCTGCGCCTGGCGCTGAGCGTGCTCCGCAGCGAGAATGCGCGGCACTGGGTTCTGGATCGGATCACCATGTCGAGTACAAGCACGAGCACCACGGCCTACGACCGTCTGGCGGCCACCTACCTGCGCTTGCATCGCCTGCAGCACCTGCAGTCGATCGCCTACTGGGACCAGGCCGCGTACATGCCGCCTGCGGGCAACGATGCGCGGGCAGCCGCACTGGCCGAGATGGCGACGCTCATGCATCGCATGAGCACCGACCCGAAGCTGCGCGACGACCTTGATCGTGCCGAACAGGAGCCGTTGAACGACGACCAGCGCGCGAACCTGCGCGAGATGCGGCGCGTCTGGCGGCAGAGCAATGCGCTGCCGGAGTCCCTGGTCGAGCGCACGCAACTGGCCAGTTCGCGCTGCGAACATGCCTGGCGGGCACAGCGCCCGGCCAATGACTGGGCGGGTTTCGTCGCCAACCTCGGCGCCGTACTCGCCTGCGCGCGCGAAGAGGCCACGCTGCTGTCGGACCAGACGGGACTGTCGCGCTACGACGCGATGATGGACCGCTTCGAACCGGGCATGACCAGCGCCCAGCTCGATCGCATCTTCGGTGACGTTCGCCAGTGGTTGCCGTCACTGATTCAGCGGGCGATCGACAAGCAGTCGCGCGAGCCGCTGGTTCAGCCCCACGGGCCCTTCCCGGTCGGCGCCCAGCGCTCGCTGTGCGAGCAGGCGATGAGGCTGCTGGGTTTCGACTTCGAAGCGGGCCGGCTGGACGTGAGCACGCATCCGTTCTGCGGCGGCGTGCCCGAGGACGTGCGCATGACCACTCGCTTTCGTGACGATGAGTTCCTGGTCAGCCTGATGGGCACGATCCACGAGACTGGCCACGGCCGCTATGAGCAGAACCGGCCACGCGAGACGCTGGGCCAACCGGTTTCGCAGGCGCGATCGATGGCCATCCACGAGAGCCAGTCGTTGAGCTGCGAGATGCAGCTCGGTGGCCACCCGGGGTTTGCGGCACTGCTGTCGCCGTTGGTGGCGCAGGCCTTCGGCGAGCAGCCAGCCTTCGAGCCAGGAAACCTCCATCGACTGATCACGCGAGTGAAGCCGGGGTTGATCCGCGTCGATGCCGACGAAGTGACCTATCCGGCCCATGTGATCCTGCGCTACGAGATCGAGAGGCCGCTCATCGAGGGCGAGATCGAGCTCGACGACGTGCCAGCCCTGTGGGACGAGAAGATGGCCGAACTGCTGGGCGTGGATACGCGCGGCAACTACAAGGACGGGCCGATGCAGGATGTGCACTGGCCGGTTGCGCTATTCGGCTACTTTCCGTGCTATTCGCTGGGCGCGATGTACTCGGCGCAGTGGTTTGCGGCGATGCGCCGCTCGGTGCCGGACCTGGATGAGCGCATCGGGCGAGGCGACTTGCAGCCGGTGTTCGACTGGCTGCATCGGCGCATCTGGTCGCAGGGTAGCCGCTACCTCACCGATGATCTGTGCCGCCGCGCGAGCGGCGAGGTGTTGAACCCGGCGCACCTGCGGGCCCACCTGGAAGCGCGCTACCTGTGATCCGGCCGCCGGCGGCGTGCGCGCAGGGACGCGAAACGTCCCGGCGTGCCCGTCACCGACTGGTTGCACGATCCGCGGGCGACTGCGGGCCAGGCGGGACTCAGGCTTGAGGCACCGGCATCTCGGCCAGTGCAAGTTCGAGGTCGTCGAGCACCTCGTCCAGTCGCTTGAGCGGATGGGCGAGCTGACCGCGGTGGGCAGGCTTGCGCCTGACGAGGTGGCGCTTGGGGTCGTCCAGCACGGCGTCGTCCAGTGCCAGGCCATGACGCGCCAGCAGGGCACCCAGCGAATTGCGCCGCGAGCGCAGGTCTTCTCGCATGGCCTGGTAGGCATGCTCGGCCAGATGCCGGCGTTGCGAGTAGCTCAGGATGTTGGCCAGGAACATCTCGGGATCGCGCTGGTCGGGCTCGAACAACACGATGTCGGTCTGCGGATGGGTGCTCTCGTAGCCCTTGAGGCCGAGCTCGAGCCGGGAGTGGATCAGCGTTCGGAAGGTCTGGCTCAGCACCAATGGCAGTCCGCCTTGCACGATGTGCGGGATGCGTGTGCCGCCTTCGAGAATGCGGTGCCGACGCGAGTGCGTGGCATCGAACGGCACCAGCGGATTCAGGCACAGCAGCAGGTCCACGCCCTGGTCGAGCAGCACCCGCGCATGCAGCGTCTTCTTGAGGGCACCGTCGACGTACCAGCGGCCACCGATGGCCACTGGCGGAAAGAGCCCCGGCAGGGCCGCGCTTGCGGCGACGGCACGTGAGATGGGTACATGGTCCCAGCCCGGCTTGCCGAAAGGCGCGGCCTCGCCGCTGTCGAGGTCGGTGGCCACCAGCACCAGACGATGCTTCAGACGCCTGAAGTCGTTGCTGCGCCCAGGGGCGGAGAACACCTCTTGCAGGCGCGCCTCGAGCGGGCCGTGGCTGAACAAGCCGGTGGGAAGGGCGCGCCCGAGCCGTTCGACCGATGCAATGAGCGAACGACGGCCGAGCAGCAGCTGAATGCCGGCTTGCGTGGCCAGCACGGGAAGTGACGCCAGCCGGCCGAGCAGCTCGGCGATGGCCGGGCGTACGAACAGGGTCGGGCTGACAACGTCCGCGCCGGCCGATTCATCGTTCTCGATGAAGGAGGCGCACAGCTGGCGCGGGCGCATGCCGTTGGCCAGGGCGGCAGCGATGAAGCTGCCCGCGGATACGCCGACATAGCCCGACAGGTCGGTGAAGTCGAGCCCGGGCAGGGCTTCTTCGAGTGCGCAGATCGCTCCGAGCTCCCAGGTCGCGCCCAGCGGGCCACCGCCGGCCAGCGCCAGGCCGACGCGAGGCGCAGCAGCCGGGGCACGTGTCGGCGCAGCCATCGGGATCAGGCCTTGCCCGCCGCCGACGTCTTGCGCGAGACCCGCTTGCGGGGGGTCTCGGTCGCAGCCGCGTCCGCGGGTGCAGGTGCAGGCGTCGCCGTCTTGCGACGCGCGGCGGGCTTGCGCGCGCTCTTGGTCGGAACTGCGGACGATGGCGCCGACGGGCCGCCCAGACGCGCCACCGCTGCAGCCAGCGCATCGACGCGCTCGCTGAGCGCGGCGACATCCTTGGCGGTGGGCACGCCCAACTTGCTCAGGGCACGGGCGGTGCGTTCCTCAAAGATGCCTTCGAGCTTGTCCCACTGTGCGTTGGCCTTGCTGCCGACCTCGCCGGCCATGGCGGTCATCTTGCCGGCCACGTCGCCCAGCCGCTCGCCAGCGACCGCCTGGGTCTTGCGATGCAGGCTGGTGCCTTCCTTGATGAGCGTCTCGAACACCTTCGTCCCTTCGCCTTGCGCCTTGGCGAAAGCGCCCAGGCCGGCCAGCCAGATCTGCTGCGCCGAGTCCTTGATCGTTTGGGCCAGCTGGTTGTCGAGCAGGCTGGCCGGCGCGGCGGCTTGCTTCTGCGCCATCTTCTGTAGCTTCTTGACCATGGTGTCTCCGGGTGTGGGCGTCGGTATGAGAGGTGGGCCTTCAATGGGGCAGCTTGACGCGGGCCTACCCCTTTGCGCAGTGTAGACAGGTGTGTTCGAGGGCACAGCCTAATTTCCCCATGAGCCGGGGCGCCGGCCGCGTGGCCCTCACAGCAGTTCCTCGGGCACGAGCGGGCTCAGCAGCCAATTGCGTAGCTTGAGCCACAGCGAGGCCTCGGGCTCGCGCTCCAGGATCATGTCGCCATCCTCGTCCATGCCGAGCCATTCGAGCGCGCCGTCGGGGCGCAGGCGAACGCGGTAGGCGCTCTGCAGGCGGTCGAGGTCGATCACGCGTTGCAGTTCGCGTGCCAGTTGCGGGCTGTCGATCACCGCACCGATCTCGGTGTTGATCGTGGCCGAACGCGGGTCGAGGTTCATCGAACCGATGAACGATTGCCGACGGTCGATGATCACCAGCTTGGCATGCAGTCGTCCGAGGCTCGATCCAAAGTGGAACAGCCGGTTGTTTCTCTTCACGCGCTGGTTGGACAACTCGTACAGCTCGGCACCCAGGCGCAGCATGTCGACCCGGTAGCGGCTGTAGCCCAGGTGCACCAGTGGTTCGTCGGTGGCGCCCAGTGAATTGGTGAGGACACTGAACCTCACGCCGCGCTCGCGCAGCAGGCGGATCGTTTCCATTCCGCGGGCGCCGGGCACGAAGTAGGGCGACGAGGCCGTTACTTCGCGTTGGGCCTTGCGCACGGCATCCATCACGTTGTAGGTGACGCTGGTCTCGAGCAGTTCGCCACCAACGGATCCATTGAAGGGCTTGTCGGGGTGATCGGCAAATACATGGCCCGCTCCCCAGACCAAGCCCAACTTTCCGTCCTCCAACTCGTCGCGGATCGGGCCGTAGCCCAGGATGTCATTGGGCGGCAGCAGCGGCGGCGGCGCCGTTTGATCGGGGCCGGTGACGCGATCGAAATAGGCGCGCAGCGCCGGCGGATCCAGCTGGGTGTGGCCCACGGCCTCGTACGGGTAGACCGGGTCGGAGTTCCAGTAGCGGTCGAACAGCGCCGCCATCGGCTCGACAAGCTTGCCCACCACGAGGGCATCGAGGTCGATGAAATTGTCGCTCTCGCCCCGCAGGAAGTACTCGTTGGCGATGTTGCGCCCGCCAAACACCGCGGCGACGCCGTCGGCAATGAAGAGCTTGTTGTGCATGCGGTGATTCACCCGGCCCCAGTCGCCGATGCAGGCCAGGAACCGGACGGTCTGCCCGGAACCACGGGCACAGCAGAACGGATTGAACACCCGCACCTGCACGTTGGGGATCGCGGCGAAGGCCAGAAACAGGTCGTCGTGGCCGCTCGTGTAGAAATCGTCGATCAGCAGCCGCACCCGCACGCCCCGATCGGCCGCTTCGCGAAGTGCGCGCAACAGCCAGCGGCCGGTTTCGTCACCCTCGAGGTGGTAGTACTGGACGTCCAGCGACACCTGTGCCCTGCGAACCAACTGAATGCGGGTGTCCAGCGAGAACGACCCCAGGGGCATCAGCCGAAAGCCCGAGTGCGCGCCCTCGGGCGTCGAGGCGGCGACGATGCGTGCCAGCTCGGTGTCGGGCCGCGCGGGGATGGCCTCGCTGGCGATCGCCGCCCGGTCGATCACCGGCATCCGGCTCGCGCAGCCGCCGAGCAGCACCAGCACCACGGCAACCACCGCACCGAGCCATCTCAGGTTCGGGCGGACTTCGGTGGCACGGGCCCCGCGGCGGCAGTGGATGACGGGCATGACCGGCATTGTGCGCATCTGCGGCGCCATTTCATCGTCGACCGCGACATTGCGTCGGTGGCGCGCGACAGGGGCGTTGGTTTGCGTACGATCGTTCGGCGGCGCGCTGCGGGTTACTGCCCAAGGTGCCCAGGGCCATGCGCCCTAACATCCGGGCAGGCGGCCTGGCGGCGACCAGGCCAGGCGACATCACGACTTCGACAGGAGAGACCATGCAGTATTTCGTCACCGGTGCGACCGGCTTCATCGGCAAGCGACTGGTCAAGGCACTGCTGGCCAGGCGCGGATCTACGGTTCACTTCCTGATGCGCCCCGGCAGCGAGGACAAGCTGGCACAGCTCTACAAGTTCTGGGGGGTTTCGCGCAGCCGGGCCATTCCGGTTGCGGGGGACCTCACGGCACGAAAGCTGGGGGTGGCCAGCGACGAACTCAAGGCCCTGAAGGGCCAGATCGACGCCGTGTACCACCTGGCGGCGGTCTATGACCTGGAGGCCGACGAAGAGAGCCAGGTGCGCGTGAACGTCGAGGGTACGCGCAATCTCGTCGAATTCGCACGGGCGGTCGACGCGGGGCATGTCCACCATGTGTCGTCGATCGCCGCCGCGGGGCTGTACGAAGGCGTCTTCCGCGAAGACATGTTCGACGAGGCAGAAGGTCTCGACCACCCGTACTTCATGACCAAGCACGAGAGCGAAAAGATCGTGCGCAAGGAGTGCAAGGTGCCCTGGACGGTCTACCGGCCGGCCATGGTGGTGGGCGATTCCACCACTGGCGAGGCCGACAAGATCGACGGGCCCTACTACTTCTTCAAGCTCATCCAGCGCATGCGGCAGTTGCTGCCGCCGTGGATGCCGGCGGTCGGGCTCGAGGGCGGCCGCGTCAACATCGTGCCGGTGGACTTCGTCGTCGCGGCGCTGGATCACATTTCGCATGCCAAGGCCGATCATGCGGGCAAGTGCTACCACCTCGTCGATCCGGTGGGCTATCGCGTGGGCGATGTGCTCGACATCTTCAGCAAGGCCGCCCACGCGCCGAAGATGAACCTGTTCGTCAATGCCGCGCTGCTGGGCTTCATCCCCAAGAGCGTGAAGAAGGGCTTGATGGCGCTGGCACCCGTGCGCCGGGTCTACCACGCGGTGATGAAGGACCTCGGCCTGCCCGAGGACATGCTCACTTTCGTCAACTACCCCACGCGCTTCGACTGCCGCGAGACGCTCAAGGCGCTGGAAGGCTCGGGCATCGCCTGCCCGCGTCTGGACGACTACGCCTGGCGGGTGTGGGACTACTGGGAGCGCCACCTCGACCCCGACCTGTTCATCGACCGCAGCCTGCGGGGAACGGTCAGTGGCAAGGTGGTGCTGGTCACGGGCGGCTCGTCCGGCATCGGCCTGGCGGCGGCCAAGAAGTTCGCCGAGGCGGGCGCGGTCACGATCATCTGCGCGCGCGATGCGGACAAGCTTGCCGACGCCGTGAAGGAGATCCGCGAGTTCGCCGGCAAGAGTGCGCAGGTGCACAGCTACTCGGTGGACATCGCCGATGAAGCCGGATGCGCGGCGTTCGTGCGTGAGCTCACCGAGGCGCACGGCGGCGTGGACTTCCTCGTCAACAACGCCGGCCGCTCGATCCGCCGCGCCATCGAGAGCAGCTACGACCGTTTCCACGACTACGAGCGCACCATGAGCCTGAACTACTTCGGCTGCCTGCGTGTGACGATGGGCCTGCTGCCGGGCATGGTGGCCAAGCGGCGCGGCCATGTGGTGAACATCAGCTCGATCGGCGTGCTCACCAATGCGCCGCGCTTCTCGGCCTATGTCGCCAGCAAGGCGGCGCTCGATGCCTGGACCCGATGCGCCTCCAGCGAGTTTGCCGACCAGGGCATCACCTTCACCACCATCAACATGCCGCTGGTGCGCACGCCGATGATCGCGCCCACCAAGATCTACAACAACGTGCCCACGCTGAGCCCCGAGGAAGCCGCCGACATGATTGCCCAGGCCTGCGTGTACAAGCCGGTGCGCATCGCCACGCGGCTGGGCATCCTCGGCCAGGTGCTGCATGCCTTCGCGCCACGGGTGGCGCAGATCGTCATGAACACCAGCTTCCGCATGTTCCCCGATTCGGAAGCCGCGCGCGGCGACAAGAGCGACCGGCCCAAGCTCAGTGCCGAAGCCATGGCGTTGCAGCAGATGATGCGCGGCATCCACTTCTGACCGTGAGCACGACGTTGGATGGGCACGGCCTGTCGATCACCCTGCACGACGAGCCGGGCGCGCCGGATCTCGATGTCGTCGACAGCGGGCTGGGCCGTTCCAACGACGAGGCCGCGCCTTTGCATGAGGTGCGGCCGCTGGCGTGCTTCCTGCGCGACGCCGATGGACGCGTGCATGGCGGTGCGGTCGGTCGGCGCTGGGGCCCGTGCTGCGAGCTGCAGCAGCTGTGGGTGGAGCCGGCGCTGCGGCGGCAGGGACTGGGCGCACGGCTGGTGCATGCCTTCGAAGGGCGTGCGCGCAAGCACGGCTGCACCATCGCCTATCTTGAAACCCTCAGCTTCCAGGCGCCGTCGCTGTACCGATCGCTGGGATATGTCACGGTGCACGAGCATGCCGTCTTTCCGCACGGCATCGTGCGCCACCTGATGGTGCACGCGCTGGCCTGCACACCGCAGGCGGCCGATCAGGTGCCGCAGTAGGTGCGGTAGCCGGCTGCCTGCTCGGGCGCGGCCGGCTGGGCGTAAGGGGCGTACTCGTCGCTGTCGTCCCACGGGTGGCGCAAGGCCTCCAGCAGGCGCTCGAACGGTTGCAGGTCGCCATGCTCGGTGGCGGCGGTCAGTGCGAGCTCGACCAGGTGGTTGCGCGCGATGATCCGCGGGCTCGCCTGCCTCATGCCGGCGGAGCGGGTGGCCGGGTTGGTGCCGCGGGTGGCATCGTCGCGCGCGCAGCGCGCCTGCCAGCGCTCGATCCATGTGGCTGCGTCGCGCGGTTCGCGAAACAGCGCCAGCAGCGGCTGCGAACGGCCCGTTGCCGCATCGGCCAGCAGCCTCCAGCCCAGCGTGTGATCCACCGCCTGCGCCTGCATCAGCGCCAACCAGTCGGCGGCCAGTGCGGCGTCGTCGGCGTCTTCCGGCGGTGCATCCGACAGCAGGCCGAGCCGCTGGCGCTGGCCGCGCAGTCGCTCGGCCGCGTAAGTTGGCTGGAAGTCGTCCAGTGCCCGGGTGACCTGCTCGACGGCCTCGCGCACGCTGGCTTCGTCGGACGCATCGGCCACCAGCGGCAGCAGCGCCTCGGCCAGCCGGGCCAGGTTCCACAGCGCCGCTGCCGGCTGGTTGCCGTATGCATAGCGACCCTGGTGGTCGATGCTGCTGTACACCGTGGCCGGGTCGTAGGTCTCCATGAAGGCGCAGGGCCCGTAGTCGATGGTCTCACCGGACAACGTCATGTTGTCGGTGTTCATCACGCCGTGAATGAAGCCCACGTTCATCCACTGGGCCACGAGTCTGGCTTGCCGCTGAACCACGGCGCGAAGCAGTCCGTAGACGCGATCGGGGGCTTCGCTCAACTGTGGATCATGCCGTGCGATGGCGTAGTCCACGACCAGGCGCAGCGTGTCGAAGTCGCCTCGGGCGGCAAAGTATTGCAGCGTGCCCACGCGCAGGTGGCTGGCGGCCACGCGCGTGAGCACAGCGCCGGGCAGCGCGGTGTCGCGCCAGACGGTCGCGCCCGTGGCGACGACCGCCAGGGCACGCGTCGTCGGGATGCCCAGCGCATGCATGGCCTCGCCGATGAGCACTTCGCGCAGCATCGGGCCCACCGCGGCCTTGCCATCGCCGCCGCGTGAGAACGGCGTACGCCCGCTGCCTTTGAACACGATGTCCCGGCGGCGGCCGTGACGGTCGAGCCGCTCGCCCAGCAGCAGGGCGCGGCCATCGCCGAGCTGCGGCGAGTAGCCGCCGAACTGATGGCCGGCGTAGGCCTGGGCGACTGGCCGGGCATCGGAGGGCAGCTGGTTCCCGCACCACACGGCAGCGGCGTCGTCGCCGCCCAGGTTCTCGAGGCCCCAGCCCAGCTCGTGCGCCAGTTCGGCATTGAGAAACAGCAGGCGCGGCGCCGGTGCCGGCTCAGGCGGGCACTCCACGCAGGCGGCGGGCAGTTCGCGGGCGTAGCTGTGTTCCAGGCCGAGGGGGTGCATGCGGGGTTCGGTGAGGCTGTTGCCCACAGTGTCGCGGCAAAGCCGAATCCGCTGCCGGTGCAGGGTTGCCGTTGCGGGAACCGGTACGCGGTGCATCCCTACAATCGGCGCCTGCCGTGCCACTTCCGGCAGCGGCAGTGCGATGCCCCCCGTCAGAAGGTCCGCCATGAACCCCGTTGCCGCCAGTTCGCCCGTCGACCACATCCAGCCCCGCGACAAGGCCGAGATCCTGGCCCAGGCCCTGCCCTACATCCGGCGCTTCCACGGCAAGACCCTGGTCATCAAGTACGGCGGCAACGCCATGACCGATCCGGCGCTGCAGCAGGACTTCGCCGAGGATGTCGTGCTGCTCAAGCTGGTCGGCCTGAACCCGGTGGTGGTGCACGGCGGCGGGCCGCAGATCGACGAGGCATTGGCCAAGATCGGCAAGAAGGGCACGTTCATCCAGGGCATGCGGGTCACCGACGAGGAGACGATGGAAGTCGTCGAGTGGGTGCTCGGCGGCGAGGTGCAGCAGGACATCGTCGGATTGATCAACCATGCCGGCGGCAAGGCCGTGGGCCTGACCGGGCGTGACGGCGGGATGATCCGCGCGCGCAAGCTCAAGATGGTCGACAAGGATGACCCGTCGAAGGAACACGACGTGGGTCAGGTGGGCGACATCGAGTCGATCGACCCCAGCGTCGTGCGTGCGCTGCAGGACGACCAGTTCATTCCGGTCATCAGCCCGATCGGCTTCGGCGCACACAACGAGAGCTACAACATCAACGCCGACCTGGTGGCCAGCAAGCTCGCCGAGGTGCTCAAGGCCGAGAAGCTGCTGTTGCTGACGAACACGCCGGGCGTGCTCGACAAGGCGGGCAACCTGCTCACCGATCTGACCGCTCGGCGCATCGACGAGCTCTTCGCCGATGGCACGATCAGCGGAGGCATGCTGCCCAAGATCGCGGGCGCGCTCGATGCGGCGCGCAGCGGGGTGAACGCCGTGCACATCATCGACGGCCGGGTGCCGCATGCGCTGCTGCTGGAGATCCTGACCGATCAGGCATACGGCACGATGATCCGATCGCATTGAAGCCGGCTCGCGATACCGTCTGGTTGTTCGACCTGGACAACACGCTGCATGACGCCGGGGCGCATATCTTCGGTGCGCTCAACCGGTCGATGTCGGCCTATGTCCAGCGCGAGCTGAAGCTCGACGCGGCGCAGGCCGACACGCTGCGCCGCGGCTACTGGCTGCGCTATGGGGCGACGCTGATCGGCCTGGTGCGCCACCACGGCGTGCGCGCCGAGCACTTCCTGCACGACACCCACCGGCTGCCAGGACTGGAAACGCAGGTCAGCGGGCACCGGCACGACCACGCGGTGTTGAGGCGCCTGCCCGGCCGCAAGATGGTGCTGACGAACGCCCCGCGCGAGTACGCGGTGCGCGTGCTGGGGGCGTTGGGCATTGCCCAGTTGTTCGATGACGTCCTGTCCATCGAAGACATGGTCATGTTCGGTCATTGGCGCCCCAAGCCCGACGCGCGCATGCTGCGGCGCCTGGTTGCACGGCTGGGTGTGCCCGCATCCCGCTGCGTGCTGGTCGAGGACACGCTGGTGCACCAGAAGGCCGCCCGTCGCGTGGGCATGCGCACGGTCTGGATGCAGCGCTACGCCCGCCGCTGCGATGCCAGCGGGCCGGTGGTGGCACGCTGGTCGATACGCCCGGCCTATGTGGATCTGGTCGTGCGGGGGCTGAAGCCGCTTGAACGGTGGGGTGGCGCCGCAGAGGTCAACGCCGTGCCCATTGGCGTGCGGACTTAGGTGTTTTCGCCCCCCCGGGGTGCCCGGGGCCCTGTGCCAGAATCGCTCGGCCTTCGCCCTCCCCGTCGCCCCGCGGCTGCCGAGATGCACGTTCAGCCTGAGCCATCCGGCGCACCGATCGCCGACTTGCAGCCCGACACGGCTGCCGTGGCCGCAACCCAGCTGGTCGCCGTGCCTGTGCCTGCCCCGAGTGCCCTGCCGGTCGACGGCGTGGTGGTGGCCGCATCCCCGGCCCCGTCTCGCAAGCGGCCGCGCCCCGGTGAGCGCCGCGTGCAGATCCTCCAAACCCTGGCGGCCATGCTCGAGCAGCCCGGCGCCGAGCGCATCACCACAGCCGCGCTGGCCGGGCGGCTCGATGTCAGCGAGGCCGCCCTGTACCGGCACTTCGCCAGCAAGGCGCAGATGTTCGAGGGGCTCATCGAGTTCATCGAATCCAGCGTGTTCACGCTGGTCAACCAGATCACCGAGCGCGAGTCCGACGGCCGTGTCCAGGCCGCCCGCATTGCCACCATGCTGTTGCAGTTCTGCGAGAAGAACCCCGGCATGGTGCGCGTGATGGTCGGCGATGCCCTGGTGTTCGAGAACGAACGCCTGATTGCCCGCATGAACCAGTTCTTCGACCGGCTCGAGTCTCAGCTGCGCATGTCCCTGCGCAGCGCCGCCGACGCGGCCGGTGCGGCCACGCCGACTGTGCAGTCCCAGGCGCTGGCATCGGCCCTGACGTCGTTCCTGGTCGGTCGGCTGCAGCGCTACGCGCGCTCCGGCTTCAAGCGCGCCCCGACCGAGCAACTCGACGCCATCCTCGCCCGGCTGGTGGGCTGACGCCTGACGCGAAGGCCCGTGACGGGCCTTGCGCCTGGCAACCTACCATCCCGCGACGCGCGATGCGCGCAACTCCTTCAGCGTGATGCCATAGCGCGATGCGGGCAGCCGATCGCCGGCTGCGGGGTCCCCGGCTCCGGCGGCTCCGGCGGGGATCTCGTCGAGCAGATACACCACGGCGCGCGGCCGCAGGCTGCTGAACCGAAGCACCGCCGGGGTCAGCAACCGAGCCAGACCATCGCCCGCGCGCAGCACCACCGAGGGCGCAATGACGGTGCTGTCGAACGTCAGCGCGATCCAGCGCAGGCCGACATCCTCGTAGCAGTGCAGCGTGAGCACAGGTGGGTCGAACCGCGACAGCGCGGCGGCCAACGACACCGCAGCACCGTGCGCCAAGGCCGCCGGACGCGCAACGCCACGCGACGCGGCGCCCGTGGATGCCGCTCCCGGGTCCGTCCTCGCCTGAGGCCAGTCGTCGATCACTTCCATGGGCCTCCTCCTTCGAGCGATGGATGGCCGAGATCCCGCTGTTACGTCCTGCAACATACACTGCGATGCAACGCAGTGCCATCCACAATGAGGACGAATGGGAGGGCAGATGGCCCCGCAACCGAAGGCATCGCCGCGTCGTGCTCCGCGACCCGCGAAACGGCCCAAGAAGCGTGCGATCGCGTTGGCCGGCGGCGGGCCGGCCGCTGGCTTTCACATCGGGGCACTGTCGGCGCTGGAGCGCCGGGGCGTGCAATTCGACGTGTGGTCGCTGTCGTGCATTGGCGCGTGGGTCGGCATCTACTACAACCAGCTCGAAGGCGACGAAAGGGCGCGGCGCACGTACGAGTTCTTCCACGATCACGCCTTTCGCGACGCGGCCTCGTACGAGGGCTTTCCAGTCAATCGCGCGTTCGCACCGAACTTCAGCGCCTTCGCCGCGGCCTGGTGGTCGCACGCGCTGAGTCCAGCGACCTGGCACCACGTGTACGACATCTCCGGCGAACTGCCTCAAGCCATCGAGGAGTGGTCGCGCATGCTCGCGTCGCCCCAGGGCTGGTTCAACGAAGCCACGCGCAATGCCTTCGTGCTCAACAACATGCTGGCGCTGCATCCGGCCAGCCGGTTCATCACGTCGATGGCCTACCTGTCGGGCGTGAACGGACTGAGCAACATCTACTACCGCGACAGCCCGCTGCTGGCTGGACTGGCGCTGGAGCGACTGGACCTGCTGGGCGAGCCGGGACTCGATGACATGGGGCGGGCGCAACTCGATGCGCTGGTGCACCGCTACGGCGGCGCGGCCGAGCCGTGGCGTCAGGCGCTACCGGAGATCTACCACAACGCCTGGCGCGTGGCCGACGAGCGATCCGGGGTGACGGGGTATCTCCAGCTGTTCAACAACAAGTGGCTCGACTACCGCAAGGGCCTGCGAGGCCAGCGGCGCGACTACCTGCCCATCACGCGGCCGAGCCTGTGCGCGTGTTCCGCGCTGCCCTACATCGAGCAGACCGTGCACCTGCCCAACGACGACGGACACGAGTACAGCGAGGGTGCGCTGATCGACACCGTGAACTTTCGCAACCTGATCGAGGATCATCCCGACCTGGACGAGATCTGGGTGGTGCGCATCGTGGACTACCGGCAGGTGCGGCGGCCGCGCAACCTGCACGACAGCCTGGCCAACCTGTGCCAGCAGTTTGCCGCGGAAGTGGGCGAGAACGACATCCGCTTGTTCAAGGCTCACCTGAGCAAGACCAGCGGCCGGGTGCCGCGCGTGGTCGAGGTGCCGCTGCATGGCAGCACCGACATCACCTATCGCTGGGATCGAGGTAACCTGAAGCGCGGGTATGAGGAAGGCCGGGCCGCCGTGGCCATGTTGCTCGAACAACACCCCGAGCTGGGACTGGCGGAGACGGCCGCTCCGCGCTGGCCTTAGCGTCGTGGCGGGTGGCGATCAGAGCGCAACCGCCGCATCGTACTCGCAGCGGTTCAGCTCGTAGCCGTGCAGCTGCGCCAGCGCGCGCGCCTCGGCCAGCCACGGTGCAGCGCGCTGCGCCAGCCCGGCACGATGCAGTTCATGTCCCCACAACAGGGCGCCGTAGGTCCGTTCGGCATGCGCGTCACCCTGCGCATGCAAGGCCATCGCACGGTCGAAGCGGGCCTGGGCGCGCTCGACATCGCCGGATGCACGCAGCAGGCTCACCGCAGCGGCACGCTGCGCGATGGCCTCGCCATGGACGCCGCCGATCGACCGGGCAATGTCGACGGCCTCGTCGGCGCACTGCAATGCGGCCGCGTGATCGCCGCGCGCGCAAGCGATCTCGGCCTCGATGGCAGGCAGGTAGTCCATCAAGGACCAGCGGCCATCCTCGACCTGGGCCAGCAACTGCCGCGCCTGAACCAGTGCGGCTGCTGCGCCGTCGATGTCGCCGCGGCGGCACAGGCACAGCGCGAGGAACACCAGGCCGTGCCAGGCCAGGTAGGGCATGGCGTGGGTCGTCGCCAGGTCGACGCACCGGCGGGCATCGTCGATGGCCTGATCGAGGCGGCGGGCGGCCATGTGGGCATGGCTGCGCCACACGTAGGCGCCGGCCAGGTAGACCGGCGACTGGAACTGCTCGGCCTCGCCGAACAGGCCTTGGCAGCACAGGTTCATGCACAGCGCCGACGCCGGCTTGCGTTCGATGGCCTCGCTGCCGTGGGTGCGACCCAGTGCGCGCAATTCGTGGAAGATGCTTCGAGCCTGGTCGTAATAGCTGCAGTAGAGCTTTGCGCGCGCGTCCTGAAACAGGATGGCTGCCGTGACGCTCGCATCGCACTGCACGCCATCGCGGCTGGACAGCTCGCGTGCCCGGGCACTCAGCTCGCGCAGGCGGCTGGGCAGGATCGCGAACCGGCCCACCTCCATCAGCCCGAGGATGATGTCGATGTGGCGCCGTGCGTTGGCGGCGGACGGCTCGAGCGTCGACATCGCCGCGTCCGCGCGCTGGAAGTACGACAGCGCTTCGGGTATGGCGACGATGCGCGTCGAGGCCACGCCGGCCGCGCGCAGGTAGTCGACGCTGCGATCGACCAGCCCGGCCAGCTCGCAGTGATGGGCCATCCAACCCGGCTCGCGCCGTGCGAGTTCGGGCTGATGGGCCTCGATGGCCGCAACGATGCGTGCATGCAGGGCGCGCCGATCGCTGCGAAGCTGGCTGTCGTAGGCCGCCTGCTGGATGAGCGCGTGCTTGAAGATGTACTCGGCATCGGGCGGCACCCCGCGCTGGAACAGCAGGCGGGCCTCGACCAGGCGGTCGAGCGCTGCCACGAGCTGGTGCGTGGGCTTGCTGCTCACATGGGCGAGCAATGCGAACGTGAACTCACGCCCCAGCACGCTGGCCACGCAGGCCACATCCTTGATGTCGTTCAGTCGATCCAGCCGGGCCATCAGGCTGTCGCGCAGCGTGGTCGGGATGTCGAGTGCCGGCAGGGGCTCCTCGACGACCCATTCATCGCCATCCTGTCGCACGAAGCCGCCTTCGAGGACGGTGGTGGTCAACTCCTCGATGAACAAGGGCACGCCGTCGGTGCGGGCCAGGATCTTCTCGCGCACTGAATCGGGCAGCGGGCGGCCGCGGCAGGTGGCATCGAGCAGGCGCTGGGCATCGGCGCGTGCCAGCGGATAAAGCACGACATCTGTGCAGCGATGGGCTTCGGCCCAGTGGTAGGAGCGCTCGGGCCGGGTGGTGATCAGCGCCATGAGCGGTTCACGCCGCAGGCGACTGAACAGGGCCACGAGGAAGTCCTCGGTTGCGCCGTCCATCCAGTGCGCGTCCTCGACCAGCCACAACACGGCACCCTCGGCACACCGGGCCTGCACATGGCGCACCAGGATGTCGCGCGTGAGCTGGCGCTTGCGATCGGGCGGCATCGGGGCGGGCGCCTCGCCCGCGGGCACGGGTATGGACAGGAACTCGGCCATCAGTGCCAGCTCCGGCCCCCGCGCGTCGGATCCCAGCCACGAGCGCAGGCGCTCATGGTCGTCGGTGCCAGGTGCGGTGGCGATCTCCCGGCGCAGCCAGTCGACCACCGGGTGCAGGGGCGTGCCCACCTGGCTGGGCGAGCACTGCATCAACACGGTGTGCGTCGGCGGCGGTATCAGTCGTTCGCTGGCGGTGCGCATCAAACGCGACTTGCCGATACCCGGTTCGCCGAACAGAGTGACGACGGCGTTGTCGTGCCGCGCCGACCGGACCGCATCCCACTTGGACTGCAACAACTCGAGTTGGACCTCGCGGCCGATGCACTCTGCACGAGCCGCATGCTGGGCGTCGTAGCGGGCACCGGCCTGTGACTCGCCGACCACCCGCCACACCTGCACCGGCTGCGCAAACCCCTTCAGCTCGTGCAACCCGAGGTCGCCGTACACGAAGAATCCGCCGGCCACGCGCCGCGTGTCATCGGCGATGGCCACGGTGCCCGGTGCGCCCAGCGCCTGGATCCGCGCGGCCAGGTTGGGCGTCTGGCCCATCACGGCATGCAGTTCCGAGAAGCCGACGCCCACCATGTCGGAGACCACGGACAGGCCGGTGGCCAGCCCGATCCGGACCTCGAGGCGGCCGGCGCCTGCGTGGTTCTCGCGGCTGACGGCATCGACCACGCGCAGGCCTGCGCGGATGGCGCATTCGGCAGCATCCTCGCGCGCGGCCGGGTAGCCGAAGTAGGCCAGGATGCCGTCGCCGATCACCCGTGCGATGAAGCCGCCGGATTGCTCGATGATGCGGCAGCACGACGAGTAGTAGGCATGGATGAGGTTGCGCAGGTCTTCGGGATCGAGCCGGTGCGACCACTCGGTGGATCCCACCAGGTCACAGAACAACACCGTGATCTGGCGGCGCTCGCCGCGGGCGGGCGGCTGCGACGACGGCAGGGTTACGGTGCCCGGTGGCACGGCTTGACGCTGGCGCAGCGCCTGCTGCAGCAGCCGCCGGTGGCCCAGGCTCAGACCGAGTTCCTTCAGGTCGTCATCGGTGAGCAGCGGCAGCGTGGCCCAGCCCACGTCATGGGCAGCGAACGCGGCCGTGTATTGCTGCAGGCCCAGCGACGCCAGCCACTGGGCAAGTTCCTCATCTGTGCCCATCACACCAGAATACCGTTCGTTGTTGTTGCCGAGCCAGCGATGGCTACGCACCGCCAGCGCAAAAATGTAAACGACCCGGTGGACGACGTCGAGCCGCCTTCCTTGCTGCGGGGTTGTCCCTGCGGGATTCGTCACATGGCTGAGCGGCGGGCAGGCGGGTGTGGGCAGTTGCCGTGGCACGCCAGGCGCCTCGATACACTGCGCCGATGTCCATGCTCGATCTCGAAGCCTTGCTGCGCCGCGCCGACCACCTGCTCGAGCGACTGGAGACGCTCCTGCCGCGGCCGCTGGCGGCTCCGGACTGGTCGGCATCGGTGGCGTTTCGTTATCGCCGGCGCGGCGCATCGGGCTGGCTGCAACCGGTGCGCCAGCTCTCCACCATTGCGCTGACCGACCTTCAGGAAGTCGACGGCCAGAAGGAACGGCTGGTGCGCAACACGGCGCAGTTCGTGGCCGGATTGCCCGCCAACAACGTGCTCCTCACGGGCGCACGCGGCACGGGCAAGAGCTCACTGATCAAGGCCTGCCTGAATGAGTACGCCGGCCGCGGATTGCGACTCATCGAAGTCGACAAGGCCGACCTGGTGGACCTGCCCGACTTGGTGGACCTGGTGGCAGGCCGCACCGAGCGCTTCGTCGTCTTCTGCGACGATCTCAGCTTCGACGAAGGCGAACCCGGCTACAAGGCGCTGAAGTCGATCCTCGACGGGTCGGTGTCGGCCACCGCCGACAACGTGCTGGTCTATGCCACCAGCAATCGGCGACACCTGTTGCCCGAGTACATGAAGGACAACCTGTCCTACACCCACACCGACGATGGCGAGGTCCATCCCGGCGAGGTGATCGAGGAGAAGATCTCGCTGTCCGAGCGCTTCGGCCTGTGGATCAGCTTCTACCCGTTCTCGCAGGAAGAGTACCTCGCCATCGTGGCCCAGTGGCTGCGTCATTTCGGGGTCAGTGAGCCGGCGCTTTCGTCGGCCCGCCAGCCGGCGCTGGTGTGGGCGCTGGAGCGCGGCTCGCGCTCGGGCCGCGTGGCCTACCAGTTCGCTCGTGACTGGGCCGGGCGTGGCGAGTCGGCGGCAAGCGCAGTTGTCGGGCCGGCGGCTGCACAGGCCGGTGACGACGCCGGCGGGGCACCGCCCGAGGGACTCGACCGTGTCTGAACCCCTGCGGGTGGATGGCGGCTCCTCCGTCCCGCGCCCGCCGGTCGATGTCGCCGTGGGTGTGCTGATCGAGCGCGATGCTGCTGGCCGCGAAGGCCGCTTCCTGCTCACCTCGCGCCCGGCCGACAAGGTCTACGCCGGGTACTGGGAGTTCCCCGGCGGCAAGTTCGAGCCGGGCGAGACGGTGGAACAGGCCTTGCGGCGCGAGTTGCACGAGGAACTGGGCATCACCGTCGGCGCGGTGCATCCATGGCGCCAGGAGCTGGTGGACTATCCGCACGCGCTGGTGAGGCTGCACTTCTGCAAGGTCTACGACTGGAGCGGCGAGATCCAGATGCGCGAGGCCCAGCAGATGGCCTGGCAGGATCTGCCGGTGCAGGTGCAGCCCGTTCTGCCTGGTACCTACCCGGTGCTGCGCTGGTTTGCGCGGGAGCGGCAGCACGCGGGCAGTCTGGACGTGCTGGGCACGACGGGTGTGTGACGTCGAGTCACATGTCTTTCGAAAGACTCACCCCGGTTTTCCATGGACGACAGGCGCTATGTCCTAATCTCTTTCGGAGAGGAGGCGAATGATGTCAACCGATTTGGTGCAGGCGCGTGGTGCTGGCCAGCGTGCCAATGGCGATGTGGTGCTGTCGACTTCTGTCGCGGAACTTCAGGCGACTGCCTACAACTTCGCGTCAGCCTGCATTCATGAGTCGCGCGTCCGGGCGCAATATGTTCGCGACATTCAAGCGATGTCCCGCGAGTACCTCGATGCTGTGGGATCTGGCCGGTTGGCCGCCCGCGACGCTGCAGCACAAGTCAATGTGCTGCGCAACCAAATCCTCGATCTTGCACGGTTGCGCAGCAGTCCCGTTGGACGAGCGTTTGCCAGCAAGTTGAAGCCCACTGGCAGGAGCATGCTCGAACTTACAGAGAAGTATGCGCAGCGGATCTTCCAACGCGGCTTCGGGGCGCTTACCGAGGCTGAACAGGCCTCGGTCTTCGCTGAAATCGTCGCATCCGCGGGACGCGGCGACCCACGTGTGATTGCTCTGGCTCGAAGCCTTGGAAAGGCAGGGAAACGCATTCTGCTCGTGTCTCTGGCAGTTGCGTGCTATGAGGTCTATGCGGCAGAGGATAGGCCGCGAGAGCTTGCCAGACAGGGGATGCTGGCGGGTGTTGGCGTAGCGGGCGGGTGGGTTGCAGGGTCAGCAGCAGTTGCGGCCGGCGTTTGTGCTGCGACCGCCCCTGTCTGTGTCGGTGTCGCGGCTATCGCCGGTGGGCTGGTGTTTGCGTTCGGTGCAGACATGGCCTTTGATTCCTTGCTGCCCAAGCCGGCGCGACTGTGACTGCCTCCCAACTCACGCCCGACGCCGGGCGCGAACGGGCGTGGACCGCACTGGCGGAGCTCTTCGTGGGACGCGAGCTGCAGGACTACGACTTCGACGACATTGGTCGGGAGCTCGTGGCCACCGGCTTGACACCGGCGCAGTTGCACGATGTCCTTTGGCATGAGGTTGCGCCTGTCTTCGGGCAAAACCTGGCGTGGTTCAACCCGACCCCCGAAATGGAGGGCTGGTCAGGCGATCGCGTGGGCGAGTGGGTTCGGCAGCGGCTGCAGCGAGGGGCGACGCTGGCGCAGCGACTTGAGGTATGGCTGCTGCCTGATTCCATGCGGCGCTTGGTGGAGCAGCGATGGCAGGAAGTCGAACGACGGTTGCTGTCCGCGTGAAGTGTTGACCACCACGCAAGCTCGCGCGTCCGCCACGGCATCCACCACGCCCCTATCGAACCGCCACCGTCTGCCGCTTCCAGGCCGCATCCTGCCAGCGGAATGCCGATAGCTGATCGGGCGAGCTCGCGGTCTTCTCGACCTGGAGCGTGTCCAGGCGCAGGACATCGAAGCTGCGGCGGGTGCGACCATCGACGCGCGTTTCGCGTGCCAGCAGCATGCGTGACTGGCCGGGCACCCAGCCGGCGAACTCCACGTAGCCCAGAGCCTGCCCCGGCGAGGCGAGCGAGGCGGCCGGTGGCAGCACGTCGACGTGCCATTGCCGGTCCTGTTGCCAGAACACCCACTGTTCTCGCCAGCCGTCCAGCGGCTGAACGGCAATGGCGAGAGCGGAGTGGGATGCGTTGGCCTGGGCCGAGGCGGCCCACACCAGTCCATAGGTGCATCGGCGGGCCAACTGCCGCGCCGGGGCGTTGCGCGTATCGATCAGGTTCACGCAGGTCTGGCCCGGCGCCTCTCCGGCGACAACCTGCACCTGCAGGCCGGCCTTGCGCGCCGCGGCTGGCGCAGGCTCGACGGCCCAGCGCGCAGCGCCCACGCGGATGGCGGCCTCGGCGTAGGTCATCCGGTCCTCGTCGGAGAGCTCGGTCTTGTCCACGCTGGCCAGTTCGACCCGTGCGCGCTGGCCGGCAGCGGTCGCGGCGGCGGGGTCGGCGCCGCGCGCGTGCTGAAACGCCAGGCCGGCCCACACACCGGCGCGGCGCAGGCGCAGGCGGTTCTTCGTCTGCTCGGGCAAATCGGCAAAGTCGGCGCCAGACACGGCATCGAGCACCTGGGCGCGCCACTGGTCCAGCGGCAGGCGCTGCGCCGGCGACAGGCCGGCGTCGACGCAGTCGTGGCGAGTCAGGCCCAGCGCCGCTCGGGCGCGCTGCACCGGCGTGGACGAGGGCAGCGCGAGGACCCGTCGAAAGGCCTCGCCGTCGTAGCAGGGCTGCAGCTGGCCATCGCGCTCGGTGCCGACGATGCGCACGCCATAGTGGCTCACGCCTTCCAGATGCGCGGCCACGATCGCCGGCGCGGCCTGGCCGGCCCGCGCGGCCGCTCGGCGAGCCAGTCGGTCGGCCATCGTGCCGATGGCGTCGAAGGGTTCTGCATCGAGCTTGTGGGCCGGCACGGCCTGCAGGTAGGCTGCAGCGTAGGCGATGCCCAGGGCCTCGCTGCCCGGCTGGTCACGCAGGAAGCGCATCACGGCCAGCAGCGGGTCCGCATCGGCGGGCTGCAGATCGGTCAGCCGCACCTGACTCGCGCGCACGTAGCCAGCGCGTTCGCGGCGGTGGTCCCACACCTGCAGGTAGTCCATCTTGTGGCCGCGCACCTCCAGCGCATCGCCCTGCCACAGCACGGCATGCTGCGCGGCGGCGTCGCGCGGGCCGGCGCGCAGCGCGGTCTGGTCCTGCGTCACGATGGCCAATGCGGCCAGAGCGCCAAGCATCACCGTGGCCATGTCACTGCTCCTGCTCGTTGTCGCGGGCTGCCGCCGTTGCGGCGGTGGGCAACTTCCCGACCAGGGCCTGGCCGATGAAGCCGCCATCGGTGGGCGGCGGCGCGATGATCACCGCCACCTTGTCCGAAAGCTTGTCGGCCAGCGTCTTCTGGATCAGCAGCGGATGGCGGCTGATCAACGCACCGTCGCGTGCGAGCTGCTCGCTGGCCACCTTGCCCAATCGTTCCTGGCGGTAGCTCTCCGCATCGGCGAGCTTCTGTCGCGACTCGGCCTCGCCCGCGGCTTCGATGCGCCGGGCCTGAGCCGCACCCTCGGCGGCGCGGATGCGTGCCTGCTTCTCGGCTTCGGCCTCGAACTGGCGCTGCTCGATCTGCTTCTGCTTGAAGGGCAACACGTGCTTCATCGCCTCTTCCTGCGCTTTCGCGGCGATCACCTGTTCGGTTGCAGCCGCCTGGGCGGATTTCTCGCGGCGCACCCGGTCGGCTTCTGCCTCCAGCGCGGTCTGCTCGACCTGCTTGGCCTTGAGCTCGAGCGTGTAGCGCATCTTTTCGGTCTCCAGCTCCTGGGCCAGCAACTTGTCCATGCCCTGCCGATACTCGGCGGGCAGGTCGACCTGCCCCATCAGCACCGAGCGCAGCACGATGCCGTCGGCCGCCAGCCTGGGCTTGAGTTCGGTCTCCAGTGTTTGCTGGATCTCCGCTCGGCGCGCCGAGAAGATCTCGCGCACGGTGTAGCGGGTGAAGGTCTTGTAGATCACGCCCTGCACGGCCGGCTGGACGAGGTCGCGCCCCAGATCCTCAGGCAATTGGCGGGCCAGGGCCGGCAGGCGCATCGGGTCGAGCGCGTAGCGCACCGTGAGGTCCACCCCCAGCGACAGACCCTCGATCGACTGAAAGGGCGCCGCCCCGTCGGCTTTGGCACTGTCGAGCGGGCGGTAGATCTGGTCGCGCAGCGAGTAGCGTCGCACCTCGTGCAGGCCGGGCCACACCAGCAGCGTGCCTTCGCGGTGCAGGCTGCCATGGCCGGTGAGGCGGTTCTCGCGCAGCACAAGCTCGGAAGGTGCCACCGACTGAATCGGGGCATGCACCACGACCAGATAGCCGACGACACCGATCAGTGCGGTGCCCATCATCAGGGCCGTGCGGCCAGCGGCGACGCGGCCGGCGCGCCTGGTGACTGCGGCAAGGCGGCGCACGGTTGCGCGAAGGAGTGCGTAGGGCAGATGTGCGATGGCGGCGAGACGCGGGTTCATGAGGGCGACTCCATGCGGGGTGTGAGGGGACGAACAGGGCCGCTGGTGGAGGCGGCGTGAGGTGACGAGGCCATTGTTCGCAGCCGCCGCGGAAGGCAACAGGGGCTGCGACCACCGGCTGTGCACACGCTGCGGAAGAATCCTTCACGCCGCCGGACGCAGGGTCGCGCCGACAATCCATGCCAAGGAGAGCAACCTGCCATGCCCATCGTGGCCGTGATCGAGGACGACCCGCCCACCAGCAACCAGCTGCGTGGCTGGATCGAGGCTGCCCGCCCCGGGGTGCGGGTCGAGCAGTGGTTCAACCGTGATGAGGCCGAAGCCGCGCTGGGACGCCAGGCTTATGACCTGGTGGTGCTCGACATCGAGCTCGGCCACGAGCGCCATGCCGGCGTGGCCCTCATCAACACGATCAACCGGCTGCGCCACGGCACACCCGTGCTCGTGGTGTCGGCCATGCCTGCGGCCATCTATCGCGGCATCATGAAGGCACTCGACGCCTGGGACTACCTGCAGAAGACCACCTTCAGCGAGGCGGACTTCATCGAGACCGTTCTCGAGATGCTGCGCGCCGCGCGCAGCCGCAGTCCAGGTGCACCTGCGGCTGCTGAGTTGTCGATCGACCCGTTGCGCCAGGGGCATGCCAGCTGGCGTGGGCAGCGCCTGAACCTGCCGCTCACCGCACAGCGCATCCTGTCGGTGCTTGCCGCGCGCCCAGCCGAGGTGGTGAGCTACGAGGAGCTCTTCCAGGTCATCAAGAGCGGGCGCAACCGAGACAACGTGCGCAAGCATGTCAGCACCATACGCGAGGCCATGCGCGAGATCGATCCGGCGTTCGATGGCATCGAGAACGTGCCCATGCGCGGGTTCCGATGGGTGGGCGGACGTTGACCGCCGACACGCGCGTGCCGTGGACCACGCAGTGGATCCGCTTCGTGCCGCCGCTGCGGGTGCCGCTGGGGTTGCGGCTGTTCTTCCGCGGTGTGTTCGCGCTGCTGGCGATCGCCACGGTGGCCATGGCGCTGGTTGTGCTGCAGCACGAGAAGCAGCGGGCCCACGACCACTACCGCGATGGCCTGCGCAAGACGCAGGCGCAGATCATCGCGCGACTGCGCCACCCGACCGGCCAGCTGGCGCTGCTGAACCCGCGAGCGGCTGACCAGCCGCCCACGCCGCTGCGACCGATGGTGCTGCCGTTCGCGGGGATCGACTTCGACGATCGCACCAAGGTGCAGCAGGCCGTGGAGATGGCCGGTTGCCAGGTGCAGTACCGCGATGGCGCTGCTCTGTGCGCAGCGGTGGGCCACAACCCGTATGCCGGCGGTTTCGTCTACCTGGCGGGCAGCTTCGCCAGCGGGCCGCTGGTGCCGCATGCGCGGGGCGACCTGGACTTCACGCGTGCCCATCGCGTGCGCGTCTCGGTCTCTCACGGCGATCGTGCGTGGGGCTGGATCGCGCCCTTCGAGCGCCTGCCCGAGCGCACGCGCGGCAGCGAATCGCCGGGCGTGATCGGCCGGCTCACGGGCTATGTGGACGGCGTGCCCCTCGTGCCGGGCGTGCGCGCTGTGCGTGACTTCCGCGGCTGGCTGTGGCAGGACGGACGTTGCCTGGAGGTGCCGCCAGGAAGCGTCGAGCCCTGCCGGCATCGCTCGTTCGTGTCGCTGCGCCTGCCCGTTGATGTATTGCGCGAGGCCATTTTCATGGCCGACCCGCAGCGCATCGTCTGGCCGCCGCCGGACCTGGCGCGCATGGTCGTACGCCTGCAGGTGCTCGCGCCGGGAGATGGCCCGCCGCTGTTCGACAGCGACAACCCGCAGGCCGATCCGCCGTTCGGCCTGGGCGATCTGGCGCCGTTGCTGCAGCCTGGGGAGC
Organism: Aquabacterium sp.; assembly: GCA_023150345.1. Taxonomy (GTDB): domain Bacteria; phylum Pseudomonadota; class Gammaproteobacteria; order Burkholderiales; family Burkholderiaceae_C; genus Pseudaquabacterium. The sequence goes on along the minus strand of JAKLLB010000008.1, from coordinate 27,350 downwards.
GGCTGCGGGTGCGCCGCGTCGGCGCCGAGGGCGACCTCGCGGACATGGTCGGGCGTGGTTCGGAGGCGGCGCCCTCACCCTGGATCGACCGGTTGGTCCGCCGGCTGCCGGTCGAAGGCCACGATCAGCCGCCGCAGGGGGTCGAGTCGGTGGCCACGCCGTTGGGTCGGTTCGAGGTGCGACTCGACGGCGACCTGCGTGGCTTGTATCGGTCGCTCGCGGTGGTCGCTGCTCGCCTGTCCTGGGTCGTCGGCGCGATGCTCGTGGCCGTGCTGCTGGCGTGGCTGGCCATCGAGCTGCGCATCATCGGTCGCATCACGCGGCTCACGCGACGCGCCGTGCAGGTGTCGCGCGACATGCGCTCGGCCGATGGGGCGGGCCGCATCGACATGACCGACCTGGGCGGGCGTGACGAACTGGGTGTGCTGGCCCGCACATTGCAGGACCTGCTGCGGCGGGTGCAGGACGACCTGCGACGGGAGAAGATCCGGGTGGAGCAGGAAAAGGACCAGTGGCATGCGGTCGGCCACGAGATCATGTCGCCACTGCAGTCGCTCATGGCGCTGCATGACGCGCCAGACGACCCGAGTCGACGCTACGTCGAGCGCATGCAGCAGGCGGTGCGCGTCCTGTATGGTCAGGCGTCGCCCAGCGAGGCCTTTGCCGGTGTCACGGTCGTGCCCCAGCCGCTGGAGTTGGCTGGCTTCCTGGGCCATCTCGTGGCCAATGCCGCCCAGGCCGGCGTGCCCGATGTCCGGCTGGCCCACGATGGCACGCCGCTGTGGGTGCGCGCCGATGAGTACCCGCTGGAGGACGTGCTGACCCATGTGCTGCGCAATGCGGATCGGCACCGTGTGCCCGGCACGCCGATCACCCTGACGCTGCGCACGCGCGGCGCCGAAGCGTTGGTCGCGATCCACAACCAGGGCCCGCCCATCGAGCCAGCCCTGGCGGAGCGCATGTTCGAGTACGGCGTGCGAGGCATCGAGGCCGGGGTCGGCGAGGCCGACGGCGCACACCGCGGACAGGGCCTGTTCGTGGCGCGCACCTACATGGCCAAGATGGGAGGCACGATCACAGCGGCCAACGTGTCCGATGGTGTGGTATTCACGCTCGGGCTGGCCCGGGCCGGCTGAGCGGCCTCGACTGGGCACGGCCAGCCGCACCGACTGCCGCACCGACTGCCGCGCCGACGAACCGGTCGGTACACTTGCCGGCATGCAGTGGCAGGACACCATCCAGTGGGACCGCGACGGGCTCGTGCCGGTCATCGTGCAGGAGTCGCGCAGCGGCGACATCCTGATGTTTGCCTACATGGACCGGCAGGCTCTCGCGCTGACGGTCGAGCGCGGTCAGGCCGTCTACTGGAGCCGCTCGCGGCAACGCCTCTGGCACAAGGGCGAGGAGTCCGGCCACTTCCAGCAGGTGCACGACATCCGGCTCGATTGCGACGGTGACGTGCTGTTGCTCACCGTCACCCAATTGGGGCACGACCCCGGCATCGCCTGTCACACCGGGCGCCACAGCTGCTTCTACCGCCGTTTGCATGATGGCCGCTGGACCGAGGTCGAGCCTGTGTTGCAGGATCCCGCCACCATCTACCGCGCGCAGGCTGGCGCCGAACATGCATCGGTTTCACCTGCGCCCGCTGCAGCCGCAGCCAGCATCGCCGCACCTGGCTCGGTGGCCTCGCAGGACTTGCTGGCGCGCCTGGCCGAGGTCATCGAGTCGCGCCGGCCGCAGGCGGGCGGTGACCCCGAATCGAGCTACGTGGCACGGCTGTTCGCCAAGGGCACCGACGCCATCTTGAAAAAGGTGGGTGAGGAAGCCACCGAGACGGTGATGGCAGCCAAGGACGGCGAGCCGCAGAAGATCGTTTACGAAGTGGCAGACCTGTGGTTTCACTCGATGATCGCGCTGGCGGCCTTTGGGCTGCGCCCGGCCGATGTGCTGGCGGAACTGGCACGGCGAGAAGGGCTGTCGGGTCTGGAGGAATTTGCGTTGCGCCGCGTCCTGAAGCGAGAGAAGGATCGAACATGAACGACATCACCCCGGTGCCGGCCAGTCGCAGCGCCGAAGAAATGGCCGGCCTGAAGAACATCACGATGGTGATCTACGGCCTGCAGGCGTTGAGTTTCCTGTACGGCGTCACCGCACTGGTGGGCATTGTCATCAATTACATCAAGCGCGACGACGTGCGCGGAACGCTTTACCAGAATCACTTCGACTGGCAGATCCGCACCTTCTGGTGGGGCCTGCTGTGGGGAGTCGTGGGCATGGCCACGATCTTCCTGTTGGTCGGATTCTTCGTCCTTGCCGCCGCGTACATCTGGACGATCTACCGGGTCGTCAAGGGTTGGCTGAAGCTCAACGAGGGCAAACCGGTCTTGCCTGCCTGAGGCGCCGCGCCACGCATCACGTCCGGCACGTTTCCGTCACTTCGTCCACAGGCGCCGATCGGCGTTCGAACATCGTGAACCACGACCCCCACTGCATCTTCTGCAAGATCGTCGCCGGCCAGATTCCGTCGAGGAAGGTCTACGAAGACGACGACCTGCTGGCCTTTCACGACATCAACCCCTGGGCGCCTGTTCACATACTCATCGTGCCCAAGCGGCACATCACCAGCATGGCCGACGTCACCATGGACGATCAGGCGCTGCTGGGCCGAATGCTGGCCCTGTCGCCGCGGCTGATGCGCGAGCTGGGCGTCGGCAACGGCTACCGCCACGTCATCAACACCGGCGCCGATGGTGGGCAGGAGGTGATGCACCTGCACCTGCATGTGTTCGGTGGCCCGCGACCCTGGAAGAAGGGCTGACCTTCCGCGCCGGCCGGCCAACGTCCGGCGTCGCGGCTGGTCATCACTGCGCCCCTAGAATCGAGGGATTCGTCTTCAGGAGCGTGTGATGGGTTCTTTCAGCATCTGGCACTGGCTGATCGTGCTGGTCGTGGTGGTGCTGATCTTCGGCACCAAGAAGCTCAAGAATGTGGGCAGCGATCTGGGCGCCGCGGTCAAGGGGTTCAAGGACGGGGTTCGCGACGGCAGTTCCGCCGAAGCACCGGCGCCGCCGCCGCAGCAGGTCACGGCCCAGAAGTCCGCCGACAGCAACACCGTCGATGTCGAGGCCAAGACCAAGTCCTGACGGTACCCGATGATCGACTTCGGCTTCGACAAGATCGCACTGATCGGCGCGGTGGCGCTCATCGTCATCGGCCCCGAGAAGTTGCCCCGCGTGGCGCGCACCGTGGGCCACTTCATGGGCAAGGCGAGGCGTTACGTCGCCGATGTCAAGGCCGAGGTCAATCGTTCGATCGAACTCGAGGAACTGCAGAAGGTCAAGAAGCAGTTCGAGGCAGCGGCACACGATGTCGAGGCCAGCGTGACCCGTGAGTTCAATGAGGCGAGCACGGCCTTCAACGATGGTTTCCAGGAGGTCAAGGGCGCGCTCGACGGCACGGCTGGCGGCGACTCCGCCCTGGGCAGTGCGCAATGGACAGCGCCGTCTCCCGACTACAAGCGCCCCAACAAGAAGTGGCGGCTCAAGCGCAGCGCGGTGCCCCGCTGGTACAAGCAGCGCGCGGGTGTGCGCATGCATGCGCAGTCCGGGGCGGCGCGCGTGGCGCGGTTTCGCCCAGCGGGCCTGAAGAAGTAGATGAGTTCCAGCGAACCCCGTGACGAGCTCGAGGGTACCGAGCAACCCTTCGTCTCGCACCTGATCGAGTTGCGCGACCGCCTGGTTCGTGCCCTGATCGCGCTGGCCATCGCTTTTGCCGCGCTGTGCGTCTGGCCCGGCCCTTCGGGTCTGTACGACCTGCTTGCCGCGCCCATGGTCGCTCACCTGCCCAAGGGTGCGACATTGATCGCGACCAACGTGATCTCGCCCATTCTGGTGCCACTGAAGATCACCTTGATGGCAGCGTTCCTGCTGGCCCTGCCAGCGGTGCTCTACCAAGTGTGGGCCTTCGTGGCACCGGGCCTCTACTCTCATGAGAAGCGTCTGGTGCTGCCGCTGGTCATCAGCAGCACCATCCTGTTCCTGATCGGCGTGGCCTTCTGCTACTTCCTGGTCATTCCGGGGATGTCGAAGTTCATCCAGGCCGTGGCTCCGACGAGCATCACCGCTGCGCCGGACATCGAGCAGTACTTCGGATTCGTCCTGACGCTGTTCATGGTCTTCGGCATCGCTTTCGAAGTCCCGGTGGCCGTGGTTGTACTGGTGCGCATAGGCGTGGTCACCGTCACCCAGCTCAGGTCCGTGCGCGGCTACTTCATCGTCGGAGCCTTCATCGTGGCTGCTGTGGTCACGCCGCCGGATGTGATCTCGCAGCTGGCACTGGCGGTTCCGATGTGCCTGCTTTACGAGATCGGCATACTCTCGGCGCAGGCCTTCGTCAAGCATACCCGGGCACCCGACGCTGCTGCATCCGACGGCGCCGAACCGCGATAGAGCGGTGCCTCGGTCACGACGCCGATCTGCGGCATCGGCCCCGGTTCGTGGCGACAGCAGTCAGCGCCGACGCACCACTGCCGGCGCGCGCGGGCGCTGGGCGACGGTGAGCTTGAGCGTCAAAGCCTCTGCGCCACGCTGCACCGCCAACGTGGCCACGCTGCCCGGCGTGAGCGCAGCCACGGCGTTGAGCAATTGACCGGTGTTGGCCACCGGCTGCCCGGCAATCGACACCACGACGTCGCCGGGCTTCAGCCCGGCGCGACTGGCCGGCCCATCTTGCAGCACGCCGGTGATCAATACGCCCTCGCGCACTGGCAGCCGGAAGTTCTCGACGAACTCGGGTGTCAGGTCGCGCGGCTCGACGCCGATCCATCCGCGCCGTACCTGCCCGTCGCGCAGCAGGCCCTCCATCACCTGTTGCGCCACATCCACCGGTATCGCGAAACCGATGCCCATGCTCCCCCCGGAGCGCGAGAAGATGGCGGTGTTGATGCCCACCAGATGGCCTTGGGCATCGACCAGTGCGCCGCCGGAGTTGCCGGGGTTGATCGCGGCGTCGGTCTGAATGAAGTTCTCGAAGGTCGACAGCCCCAGGCCGTTGCGACCCAGGTGATCGAGGCGCACACGCAGCACCGCCAGATCGGTCTCGGGATCGGTGCCCACGATCTCGGCGCGTGCCTCGCGCCCGTCGCTCAGGCGCACGTCGATGTCGCTGGCGCCTTCGATCACGTGGTTGTTGGTCAGCAGGATGCCTTGCGACGAGACGATGACGCCCGAGCCCACTCCCACCTGTGCCTGGGGTGGGCGATCACCGAAAAAGAACCGGTAGGTCGGGTCTTGCGCATGCGGGTTGCGCTGCCCGGCCCGGCTGGCCATGACGCTGACCACGGCCGGCGAGGCTGCGCGCGCGGCGGTGTGGTAGCCCGTGAACACGCTGCTGCCTGCCATCGCCGAAGCTGCCGGCGCAGCCGGCAGGGCGGGCGCCGTGCGCACCGCGATCACGTCGGCACCCCCGCCTGGAGAGCCCGAGCCCAGCCATTGCGGCTTGAGGGTGCTGACCACGAACAGCACGGCCAGCGCAACCGTGGCGGCCTGCGAGAAAATCAACCAGAGTCTGCGCATGGGCGGGCTTGCAACCGCGATTGAGGCAACGCCGGATGATCCAGCGCGACACACTCGAATCCCACCTGGCCGGTCTGCTGGCCGTGGATCGCTTCCACGATTATGGGCCGAACGGCCTGCAGGTTCAGGGCCGCGGCGAGGTTCGCCGCCTGGTGACGGGTGTGACGGCGAGCCTGGCGCTCATTGAAGCCGCGGTCGCCGAACGCGCCGATGCCGTGCTGGTGCACCACGGGTTGTTCTGGCGGGGTCACGACGGTCGCCTGACCGGCTGGCTGCGCGAGCGGGTGGCGCGGTTGCTGGCGCACGACATCAACCTGTACGCCTATCACCTGCCGCTGGACGCGCACCCCGAGTTGGGCAACAACGCCCAGCTCGGGCTGCGCCTGGGCCTGCAGGCCGATGGGCGGTTCGGGGAACAAGATCTCGGATACATCGGTCCGGCCCGCGCGGCCATCGATGCGGGCGAGCTCGCGCGCCAGGCAGCACAGGTGTTCGGGGGTATGCCACGCTGGTTGCCAGGTGATGGCCGCACCTTGCGGCGCGTGGCCTGGTGCAGCGGCGGCGCGCAAGGCTACTTCGAGGCTGCCATCGCGGCTGGTGCCGACGCGTTCATCACCGGCGAGCTGTCCGAGCCGCAGGCCCACATCGCGCGCGAGACTGGCGTGGCTTTCCTGGCCTGCGGTCATCACGCCACCGAGCGCTATGGTGCGTCGGCCCTGGGCGAGCATCTGGCGCAGCAGTTTGGCTTGAGCCACCGCTACGTCGAGATCGATAACCCGGCCTGAACGCAACCGCTTCGACGTCATGACCGCGACCTCCGCACCCGCACGCCTGGCCCTGACCATGGGTGACCCTGCCGGGATCGGGCCGGAGATCATCGTGCGCGCGCTCGCCGATGCGTCGCAGGTGCCATCATCGGTACTGGTCGTGGGCGACCTGCCGGTGATGCGGCGCGCCGTCGCCATGCTCGGCGTGAGGCTGCCGGTGGCGCAGCTGGAGACACCCGACGACACGGCGCCCCCTGGAGCGATGGCGGTCTGGCAGCCGCCCGGAATGCCCGGTCACCTGATCGAGCGGGCGCCGGGGCAGGTGCATGCCGACTGCGGCCGCGCGGCGGCGGCATGCATCGAAGCGGCGGCCCGGCTGGCACTGGACGGGCACGTGTCGGCGCTTGTCACCGCGCCCATCCACAAGGAGGCGCTCGCCGCGGCTGGCGTGTGCTACCCGGGCCACACGGAGATGCTCCAGGCGATCGCCGGCGGACCGCCGGTGCGCATGATGCTGGCCAACGACGAACTGCGGGTCGTGCTGGTCACGATCCATGTGGCGCTGAGACGGGCGATCGACCTGGTGACCCAGGATGCGGTGCTGGACACCATTCGGATTGCACACCGGGCCGCGTTGGCCTGGGGTCGACCCGCGCCGAAAGTGGGCGTCGCCGGATTGAATCCGCATGCGGGCGAGGGCGGGCTTTTCGGCGACGAGGAACTGCGCATCATCGGGCCGGCCATCGCGGCGGCCCGTGCCGAGGGCATCGACGCCCATGGCCCCTACGCCCCGGACACGGTCTTCATGCGCGCGCGCCACGCGCCGGGGCATCCAGGCGAGTTCGACCTGGTGGTTGCCATGACCCACGACCATGGGCTCATCCCGGTGAAGTACCTCGGCGTGGAACGGGGCGTGAACGTCACGCTCGGCTTGCCGTTCGTGCGCACCAGCCCCGACCATGGCACCGCTTTCGACATCGCCGGGCGAGGAATAGCCGACGCGCGCAGCCTGAAGGCGGCGATCGCCTGGGCGAGGGCCGCTCAGCCTGCGGCGGCAGGCTTGAGTTGAGCCAGCTGCCGGCGCGCCCGGGCAGTGGCGCGTTCGAGCAGATAGCCGTTCTCGAAGGCCCGCAGCCTGCCGGTTTCACACATGCGCGACAGCATGCGGTAGGTCAGGGACACGGTCTTGCGTTGCTTGGAGCCATGCGTGAAGACGAAGAACGTGCGCGCCTGGCTCACATGGGCCAGGCGCACCTTCTGCCAGGAGCCTTCCAGGTGCATCTGGTATGCGAAGCCGATCTGCACGTTGTCGGCCAGTGACTTGCCGCTCGTGGGTTCCACCGCCTCGGGCGTGGGCAGCCCGGCGATGTCGATGTCGACAGTGGAGATCTCGGGCTCGCCGCCCAGGTCGATGTCGACCTGACCATTCCAGTCGATCCTGCTCTCGTCGACCAGACCGACCGCCTGGGCCTCGGCTGGCGTGAAGTCGGATGCGGCAACCACCTCCGTGAGCACCGGAAGCCCGGCCGTCGTGGGCGGTGGCAGCTCGGTGGGCTTGGGCAGCGGGGTGGCCAGCGCGCCGTCGACCTGCCGCGCGAGCAGGTTGGTCTCCAGCGTGCTCATCGCCTGCCCCTTCAGGGACTCGGCGTGCGCCGGGAGCAGCTTGGCAAAGAAGTCGCGGCGGACGGCCTCGGCGCAACGGATGCGATCGAGCCCTGCGTTGACGTCCTTCATCAACTGCGGCAGCTTCTTCAGGAACGCCTGGCGCTGCGCCGGCACGCCCTTGGGCTGCACGCTCATCACCAGCTCACGTCCGACCTCGCGCATGCGCGCGGCCTGCGCGCTCTCGGCCCCTTCGGCCTGCTCGGTCTGCGCGATCGCGCGGCTCCAGGTGCGGGCCAGGAAGTCGCGCAGGAACTCGGGCACCGGCAGCGGCTGCAGCGCGCCATCGAGCTGCTGCGCGAACCGCTGCTGCACGCGCAGTTGCTCCTCCTTGCGCCCCAGCACCTCGTCGGCCGCATTGCGGGCGTGCACCTCGGCCTTGCCCTGCTCGGCAATGAACAACTCGAGCTCGCCGAGCTTGCGCTCGTAGATCTCGATCTGCTCGAAGTCGCCCTCGACCACCTGTTGCACCAGCTCGCGCACCCGCGCCAGCAGCGCCCGGCCCTCGTCGCCTTCGAAATCGTCGACGGCCGTGCCCAGCGAGGCGATGCGATTGATGAAGCGCCGGACCGGGTGCCGACGCGACGAGAAGAACGTGGGATCGCCGAGCGCAGCCCGCAGCACCGGCAACTGCAGCCGCGCGATCTGGCGCGCCATCTGTGGCGGCACCTTGGGGTCGGACAGGATCTGGTCGAACAACGTGCCGATGACGTCGATCACCATGTGATCGAGCGCGCCGGTGGCCGCCTGGCGCAACTCCTCGCGGTGCGCGACGATCAGGTTGGGCGCCATCAGCATCGCGGCGCCGGAGCCCGTGGCCTCGGCGCCGGCCATGCCCCAGCCGCTGGTCAGCCCGCCCAGGCCGCTGGTACCGGCATCCAGCGCCGGCGAGGCCGCGCTCGACAGCCTGCGCAGCAGGTGCATCATGCCGGCGTCGACCTGCCCCATGGGCGTGCCCCGTCCGCCGCCCAGCGCGCCCGGGCCACTGGCCAGGCGACCGTGTCCGGTGCTCGGCCCGAACCGCGTGGACAGCCGGCCCGAGCCACTGAGTTCGTGCGTGGGCGAGCCGTCGCCCAGGTCACCTTGCAGGCTGGCGGGGCCGCTGGCCAGGCGACTGGCATCGTGCGGCGACTGGCGCACCTGCAGACCGACCGGCTTGACCCCGGCCGCGCGAAGTTCACCCACGATCTCGGTATAGGTCTGCCGCATCGCATGGGCCAGCGAGCGGCCAATCTCGGCACCCAGAACTTTGCGCGTCTCCGGGCGCTCGGCCACCGCCTCGACCGCACGGATCATCGCCTGCCCGACGACCTCCGCGCGCAGCGGGTTGCGTTCGTGGTCGGCGCGGCCCAGATTCAGCAGCGTGCCCATGTAGGCATCGAGCTCGCGAATTTCCCACTCGCAGGCATGCGAGATCTCGAGGGCGAACCGGTCGGCCGAGACCTGGATCTCGACTTCGCGGTCATCGACCAGGCTCAGTGCATCCCAGTTGGTCGGGCTGGCGCCCCCGCTCTCGAGCATGCCGGCCTCGCGCGCCACGCGCTGGTCCAGCGTCTCGTTGAACGTGAGGGCGAAGATGGCGAGCTTGCGATTGAGCTCGTATTGCGCGCCCAGCAGGCCATCGCGATGGAAGACGTTGTTCGACGACAGCGCGGCCAGACCGAGGCTGTCGACGGTGCGCTCCGCAGCGGTGCGGGCGGCCATGCGCACGCGCTGAACGGCGCTTTCCAGTGCGGCGGGTAGTCGGGCTGGCGTAGTCAGGCTCATCGGGACCGGGAACGACAACGACAAGACGCCGCCGGGGTTGCCCACGGCGGCGCCCTTCAACGCCCGGAAGTATGCGGCGAAAACGACCTGCCTGCGGGCCGGCCTTGATACAAGTGGTAGCGCCTGTGATGCGAAATCAACGCTTGGCCAGCGCGTCGCGGATCTCGCGCAGCAACATCACGTCCTCCGGCGGAGGCGCCGGCGGCGCGGGCGGCGCCGCGGGTTGCTCGCGCTTGAGTCGATTGATCTGCTTGATCATGATGAAGATCACGAAGGCCAGGATGATGAAATTCAGTGCAATCGTGGCGAAGCTGCCCCAGGCGAACACATTGCCCACCTTCTGGGCATCGGCCAGGCTGGCGCCCGCGGGCACGTTGCCCGACAGCACCACGTACTTGTTGGTGAAGTCGATGCTGCCGCCCAGAATCAGGTTGACCACCGGCATGATCAGATCCTTGACCGCCGAATCGACGATCTTGCCGAAAGCGCCGCCGATGATGACGCCGACCGCCAGGTCGACGACGCTGCCCTTCATGGCAAATTCCTTGAACTCGCTGGCAAAGCTCATGAGGTCTCGCTCCTTTGGGGTCGGGTTGTGATGGCGGACTGACGCCGCTGCAGCAAGTATTGCCCAGCTTGACCTGAATGAACACGCGCGCGGATCCTCGCCGCACGTAACGGGAACCATCGCGCACTCCGCTAGAATGCCCGGTTGCCCCTCACGTCCAATCCAGCTTTTCATCCGAGGATACCCATGAGCGACAGCCCGGTCGACCAAAGTCGACGCACCTGGGTGGCGATCACGGCCGGCGCCAGCGCCGCAGGCGGCCTGGCCGCCGCCGTCCCGTTCGTCAGCAGCTTTGCCCCCTCCGAGCGAGCCAAGGCCGCCGGCGCCGCAGTCGAGGCCGACATCAGCGCCTTGAAGCCGGGCGAGAAGATGACCGTGGAGTGGCGGGGCAAGCCGGTGTGGATCATCCGCCGCACCAAGGAGCAGATCGAGTCGCTGGCCAAAACCGAGCCCAAGGTCGCCGATCCGCAGTCCAAGCGCAACCCGGGCGAGCTCACGCCCGAATACGCGCGCAATGCGCACCGCTCGATCAAGCCCGAGTACCTCGTGGCGGTGGGGATCTGCTCGCACCTGGGCTGCTCGCCCACCGATCGCTTCCAGACTGGCGCCCAGCCATCGCTGCCCGACGACTGGGCCGGCGGTTTCCTGTGCCCCTGCCACGGTTCCACGTTCGACCTGGCCGGCCGCGTGTTCAAGAACATGCCCGCCCCCGACAACCTCGAAGTTCCGCCGCACATGTACGTTTCGGACACGGTGCTGCTGATCGGCGAGGACAAGAAGGCCTGACCCCGGTACACAGAGGCACACATGGCTGAATTCAAGGAAATCGCCGCCGACGCGCCCATGGCCGCGAAGGTGATGAACTGGTTCGAGAACCGGTTTCCCACGGCATTCGATGCCTATCGGGTGCACATGTCGGAGTACTACGCTCCGAAGAACTTCAACACCTGGTATTTCTTCGGCTCGCTGGCGATGCTGGTGCTGGTCATCCAGATCGTCACCGGCATCTTCCTGGTGATGCACTACAAGCCCGACGCGGCCATGGCGTTCGCCTCGGTCGAGTACATCATGCGCGACGTGCCGGGCGGCTGGATCATCCGCTACATGCACTCCACGGGCGCCAGCGCGTTCTTCGTGGTCGTGTATCTGCACATGTTCCGCGGGCTCATGTACGGCAGCTACCGCAAACCGCGCGAACTGGTCTGGATCTTCGGCTGCGCCATCTTCCTGTGCCTGATGGCCGAGGCGTTCATGGGCTACCTGCTGCCCTGGGGCCAGATGTCGTACTGGGGCGCGCAGGTGATCGTGAACCTGTTTGCGGCGGTGCCCTTCGTCGGTCCCGACCTCGCGCTGCTGATCCGCGGCGACTACGTCGTGGGCGATGCCACGCTCAATCGATTCTTCAGCTTCCACGTCATCGCGGTGCCGCTGGTGCTGCTGGGCCTGGTGGTGGCGCACCTGCTGGCGCTGCACGACGTCGGCTCGAACAATCCCGATGGCGTCGAGATCAAGGCCAAGAAGGATGCCTCGGGCAAGCCGCTGGACGGCATCCCGTTCCATCCCTACTACACCGTGCATGACATGGTCGGCGTGTCGGTGTTCCTGATGGTGTTCTGCGCCATCGTGTTCTTTGCGCCTGAGCTGGGTGGGTACTTCCTCGAGTACAACAACTTCATTCCGGCCGACCCGCTGAAGACTCCGCCGCACATCGCGCCGGTGTGGTACTTCACGCCGTACTACTCGATGCTGCGCGCCACCACCGACCCGATGGTCACGGTGCTGTGTGTCATCGTCGGCCTGGCCGGGGCCGTGTCGCTGATGACGCTCAAGGGTCGCGCCCGGCTGATCGCGCCGGTGGCTGCGGTCGTGGCCATCGCGTTGCTCAAGACCTTCGATGCCAAGTTCTGGGGCGTCGTGGTCATGGGCGGCGCCGTGGTCATTCTGTTCTTCCTGCCCTGGCTGGATCGCAGTCCGGCCAAGTCGATCCGTTATCGCCCGGGCTGGCACAAGGGCGTGTATGCGGTGTTCGTGCTCTTCTTCTTCGTGCTGGGTTACCTGGGTATCCAGGCGCCGTCGCCGGTGTACACGCTCATCGCGCAAGTCGGCACCTTGTTCTACTTCGCCTTCTTCCTGCTGATGCCCTGGTGGAGCCAGATCGGAACCTTCAAGCCCGTTCCGGACCGCGTCACCTTCAAGCCGCACTGAGCCAGGACCGCCACATCATGAAAAGACTCATTGCTACGTTGCTGGCGGCCGTTTGCCTGGTCGGCTCCGCCCTGGCCAGCAGCGAGGGACCCGCCTGGGACAAGTTTCCCAAGGAACGCATGAACGACGTCGCCGCGCTGCAAAACGGCGCGAAGCTGTTCGTCAATTACTGCCTGAACTGCCATTCGGCGGCCTACATGCGCTACAACCGCATGCGCGACATCGGCCTGACCGACGACCAGATCAAGAAGAACTTGCTGTTCGCCTCGGACAAGGTCGGCGACCTGATGACGGTTGCCCTGAACCCGAAGGAGGCCAAGGAGTGGTTCGGTGCCGTGCCGCCCGACTTGTCGGTGATCGCCCGGTCGCGCGCGGGCTCGCAAGGTTCGGGCGCCGACTACCTTTACACCTACATGCGCACGTTCTACCGCGACGAAACCCGTCCGACCGGCTGGAACAACCTGGTCTTCCCGGCTGTGGGCATGCCCCATGTGCTGTGGGAACTGCAGGGCGAGCAGCGCGCGGTCTACGCCGAGCAGGAAGACCCGCACGACAAGGCGAAGAAGGTCCATGTCTTCAAGGGCTTCGAGCAGACCAAGCCCGGCGCCATGAGCAAGGCCGACTACGACAACGCGACCGCCGACCTGGTGGCCTTCCTTCAGTGGATGGGCGAGCCTGCGCAGAACTCGCGCGTACGCCTGGGCGTGCTGGTCATGATCTTCCTGGCTGTGTTCACGGTGATCACCTGGCGCCTGAACGCGGCGTACTGGAAAGACATCAAGTAACCCTCCTATCGATCGACCCGGTGCTGCCGGGTCGCGCGCGCAGTGGTAGCCTAGCCGGTTCCACTGCGCTTCCTGTTTTCGAGACCCGCATTCTTTGCTGCCTGGGAGCCCGCCGCCATGATGGTGCTTTATTCCGGAACCACCTGTCCCTACTCGCATCGCTGCCGGTTCGTGCTGTTCGAGAAGGGCATGGACTTCGAGATTCGCGATGTGGACCTGTTCGCCAAGCCCGAGGACATCGCGCTGATGAACCCCTACAACGAGGTTCCCATCCTCGTCGAGCGCGACCTGATCCTCTATGAATCGCACATCATCAACGAGTACATCGACGAGCGCTTCCCGCATCCGCAGCTGATGCCGGGAGACCCGGTCGCGCGGGCACGGGTGCGCCTGTTCCTGTTCAACTTCGAGAAAGAGCTGTTCGCCCACGTGAACACGCTCGAGGCACGCAGCGGGGTCAAGGCCACCGACAAGCAACTCGAGCGCGCGCGCTCTCAGATCCGCGAACGCCTCACGCAGCTGGCGCCGATCTTTCTCAAGAACAAGTACATGCTGGGCGACGACTTCTCGATGCTCGACGTGGCGATCGCGCCGCTGCTGTGGCGGCTCGACTACTACGACATCGACCTGTCGAAGAATGCCGCGCCGCTGCTGAAGTACGCCGAGCGCATCTTCTCGCGCCCCGCCTACATCGAGGCGCTGACGCCGTCCGAGAAGGTGATGCGCAAGTAGCACCAGGCCATGGCAGACGCCGAACAGGGCAGCTCGACGCGGCCCTACCTCATCCGGGCCTTGCACGACTGGTGCACCGACAACGGCTACACGCCGTATGTCGCCGTGCACGTGGATCACCATGTGCAGGTGCCGCACGAGTACGTGAAGAACAACGAGATCGTGCTCAACATCGGCTTCGAGGCCACCTCGGGGCTGCAGCTGGGCAACGAGTTCATCGAGTTCAAGGCCCGGTTCGGCGGCGTGGCCCGTGACATCGTGGTGCCGGTTGACCACGTGGTAGCCATCTATGCGCGCGAAAACGGGCAGGGCATGGCGTTCCCGATGCCCACCGAGCAGGGTACGGCGACGCCTCCAGCGCCTGCAGTCGGTGCGGAAGGCAATGCTCGGGGGCTGCGGCTGGCCCACACCGAGCCCGCCGCAGAGCCCGCAGCGGATGCGCCTTCGCCCCGCACCGGTTGGGCCGACGAGACGCCGCCCGAGCCCACGCCCCCCGCCGGCGGAAAGCCCGCGCTCAAGCGCATCAAGTAGCACTGCCGAAGGGCGGCCTGCCGGCGCGCCTGGCCATACAATCCCAACCCGCCCGGATGCGCCTCGTCGAGTGCGGCGCATCCCGGTCCCCGCCGGCTTAGCTCAGTTGGTAGAGCACCCGCCTTGTAAGCGGAAGGTCGTCCGTTCGATTCGGACAGCCGGCACCACCGCCAGAGCGCCGACCCGGCGCTGCATCCCTCGCGGGTCCAGTCGGTTTCGCCCCTGCAAGACGCCGCGGGCCGGACCTCAGATCGGGCGATCAGCCGCCGGTCACGATGCGCACGCGCAGCGTGCGCTGCGGCCAGCCGGCCGCTTCCAGCGCCGCGACCAGTGCCGGCAACTGCTGACGCAGCTTGGCCGCGGCGGCTCCGTGGGGTACCAGCAGCGCCCATCCGTCGTCGTCGAGCGGGCCGGGCCGCACCAGGTCGCGCAGTGGGGGAGCCAGACAAGGACGCACGGTGTCCAGCCGTGCCTGCGACTCGCGCAGACGGGCCGCCAGCCGGCCCAGCGGCTCGCTGGCACCGAGCGCGGTGTCGATCGGCACGGCGAACGGGGGTGTGCTACCCATGGTGACAGTTTATGCCGGTGGCACCGGGCCCTCCCGCTTGCCGCGCCGCGCTGGAGGGCGTAGCCTGCGCGCCCTATGGGCATGCCGGGCGGCGGAGTACGGCCAGGGCCACCCGCCTTCGCAGTCGGTAAAGGGCGATACCGGTAAAGGGCGACACACATGCAGATCATGATCACCCAGGGGACGCTGGCACGCACCCGGGTCCTGCAGTTCAACCGAATGCAACTGATGGGCGCCCTGGCCGGACTGGTGGCGACTCTGGTCCTGCTGTCGGGCACGGTGTACCACTTCGTGTTCCTCAAGGCCGCACGCGAAGGCTGGCCGGTCGTCAGCCACCTGGTGCGCCCCATCGTCAGCGTGGAACTGGCGCAGCGCGAGCGGTACATGCGCGACAGCGTCGATGCGATGGCGCAGATGGTGGGCGAAATGCAGGCCAGGCTGGTCAAGCTGGAGTCGATGGGCGAACGCGTATCCAATCTGGTGGGCGTCGATCCAGGCGGCCTGCGTCCACCGGCTTCACAGGGCTCGCGACCGGCTGCCGCGTCGGCGCCGCCGGGGCAGGGCGGGGTCTATCTGCCGCTGGCTGCGCCGCGGCTGGAGCAACTGCAGCGCGAACTGTCGCAACTGGACGAACGTGCCGCCCTCAACACCGATTTGCTCACGCTGATCGAGTCGCGCCTGCTCGAGTCCAGGCTGCGCGAGTTGCTCGTGCCCAGCGTGGCTCCGGTGGTCGGCCCGGTCGGCTCAGGCTTCGGTATCCGCCCGGACCCCATCACCGGGCGCGTGGCGCTGCACTCGGGGCTGGACTTCCCGGCCGACTCGGGTACGGCCGTTGCCGCCGCTGCCGGCGGTGTGGTCCAGGCGGTGGAGTGGCACCCGCAGTACGGGCAAATGCTCGAGATCGATCACGGCAAAGGACTGGTCACCCGCTACGCGCATCTGTCGAAGGCCCAGGTGCGCTTGGGCGACCTGGTGCGCCGCGGCCAGAAGGTGGCCGAAGTGGGCAGCACGGGTCGTTCCACCGGGCCGCATCTGCACTTCGAAGTTCTGGTCGAGGGCTCGCCGCAGGATCCGACCCGCTTCCTCGGGGCGGCGGCAATCAACGGTGCGCCGGCGCCCAGGACGCCGGGGGGCGGGTGATAGACTTGCACGCTTTTCGGTAGCCTGCCGCGCGGTTGCACCGAGCCCAGGGCCGGCGTCATCCGGCACCCGAGCGGGGATTGAACCCGATCCGGTTGGGGTGCTCTGCGCCAGGAATCGCGTCGCTGGCCCGCCGGACAGCCCGAGAACCGCCGCTGATCGTGCCGGGCACCTACACCGTGCGCGGCCACCACCGGCAGCGACCGCCGCCACTCCACACGCTCCCGCATGTTGCCCAAGCTCCTCACCTCGATTTTCGGTAGCCGCAACGAACGCCTGCTCAAGCAGTACCGGCGTGTCGTCGAGAAAATCAACGCGCTCGAGCCGCAGTTCGAGCGGCTCGACGACGACGCGCTGCGCGCCAAGACCGACGAGTTCAGGCAGCGCCTGGCCCAGGGGTCCACGTTGGACGACCTGCTGCCCGAGGCGTTCGGTGTGGTGCGCGAGGCCGGAAAGCGGGTGCTGAAGATGCGCCACTTCGACGTGCAGCTCATCGGCGGCATGGCCTTGCATGCCGGCAAGATCGCCGAGATGCGCACCGGCGAAGGCAAGACCTTGATGGCCACGCTGCCGGTGTATCTCAATGCCCTCACTGGCAAGGGCGTGCACGTGGTCACGGTCAACGACTACCTGGCCCGGCGCGACGCCGAGTGGATGGGCAGGCTGTACGGCTTCCTCGGCTTGACCGTGGGCGTGAACGTACCCGGCATGATGCGCGAGGAAAAGCAGGCGGCCTTTGCAGCCGATGTCACCTACGGCACGAACAACGAGTTCGGTTTCGACTACCTGCGCGACAACATGGTCTACGAGGTGGTCGACCGCGTGGCGCGAGGTTTGAACTTTGCCATCGTCGACGAAGTCGACTCGATCCTGATCGACGAAGCCCGCACGCCGCTGATCATCAGCGGACAGGCCGAAGACCACACCGAGATGTACGTGCGCATCAACGCCGTCATCCCAGGGTTGAAGAAGCAGATCGGCGAGGCCGACCCGCGCACCGGCGAGGGCGTGATCGAGCCCGGGGACTTCACGCTCGACGAGAAGAGTCACCAGGTTACCACCGCGACCAGCACTACGTGGTGCAGAACGGCGAGATCATCATCGTCGACGAGTTCACCGGACGCCTGATGACCGGTCGGCGCTGGAGCGACGGCCTGCACCAGGCGGTCGAGGCCAAGGAGGGCGTGCGCATCCAAAGCGAAAACCAGACGCTGGCATCGATCACCTTTCAGAACTACTTCCGCATGTACGGCAAGCTCGCCGGCATGACCGGTACGGCCGACACCGAAGCCTACGAGTTCCAGGAGATCTACGGTCTGGAGACCGTGGTCATCCCGCCCAACAAACCGACCGTTCGCAAGGACGAACTCGACCTCATCTACAAGACCGCACGCGAGAAGTACAACGCGGTGATCGAGGACATCCGCTCCAGCCATGAGCGCGGTCAGCCGGTGCTGGTGGGCACCACCTCGATCGAGAACTCCGAGCTCATCTCCAAGCTGCTGACGCAGGCCAAGCTGCCGCACCAGGTGCTCAACGCCAAGCAGCATGCCAAGGAGGCCGAGATCGTGGCCCAGGCCGGCAGCCCGGGTGTGATCACCATCGCCACCAACATGGCCGGCCGCGGCACCGACATCGTGCTGGGCGGCAACGTCGAGAAGCAGGTGCAGTTCCTCGAGGCCGACGATGCCGTGGCGGCCGACGAAAAGGCGCGTCGCATCCAGCAGCTCAAGGACGAGTGGGCCGGGTTGCACGAACAGGTCAAGGCCGCGGGCGGGTTGCGCATCATCGCCACCGAGCGGCATGAGAGCCGACGCATCGACAACCAGCTGCGCGGCCGCTCCGGCCGTCAGGGCGACCCGGGCCAGAGCCGGTTCTACTTGTCGCTGGAAGACCCGTTGATGCGCATCTTCGCGGGAGACCGCGTCAAGGCCATCATGGAGCGGCTGAAGATGCCCGATGGCGAGGCCATCGAGGCAGGCATCGTCAGCCGCAGCATCGAGGGTGCGCAGCGCAAGGTCGAGGCGCGCAACTTCGATATCCGCAAGCAGCTGCTCGAGTACGACGACGTCGCCAACGACCAGCGCAAGGTCATCTACCAGCAGCGCAACGAGATACTCGAATCGTCTTCGGTGGCCGACCAGATCGCCAACCTGCGGCGCGCGGCGATGACCGAAGTGGTGCGCACCTGGGTGCCGTCCGACAGCGTCGAGGAGCAGTGGGACCTGCCCGCCCTCGAGAAGGCACTGACCGAGGAGTGGCAGCTCGACGTGGCCCTGCGCGCCGAGGTCGAGAAGAGCGACGCCATTGCCGACGAAGACATTGTCGAGAAGGTGGTCGCTGCCGCTCATGCGGCGTTCCAGGTCAAGGTCGACGCCGTGGGTCTGGAGCAGTTCGACCCGTTCATGCGCATGGTGCTGCTGCAAAGCATCGACAGCCACTGGCGCGAACACCTGGCGGCGCTCGACTACCTGCGCCAGGGCATCCACCTGCGCGGCTACGCACAGAAGAACCCCAAGCAGGAATACAAGCGCGAGGCGTTCGAGCTGTTCTCGCAACTGCTCGATCTGGTCAAGCTGGAGGTCACGCGCACGCTGATGACGGTGCGCATCCAGACCCAGCAACAGGCCACCGAGGCCGCCGAGGCGATCGAGGAGCGCGCCGGGCATGTGAGCAACGTGACTTACACCCATCCGAACGAAGATGGCAGCGTCAGCCAGGAAGCCGACCCCGCCACGCTTGCCGCTCAGGTGCCGCGCGTGGGTCGCAATGATCCGTGTCCCTGCGGCAGCGGCAAGAAGTACAAGGCCTGCCACGGTCGGCTTGCCTGAACCAGTGGCCCCGGCCGACATCGCCCGCAGGAGCTCGACGCCATGCCCGTGAACCTCAGTGCCCCCCATCCGGACGACTTGTTGCCGGTGCCCGGCGTGCAGTTGGGCATTGCCATGGCCGGCGTGCGCAAGGCCAACCGGCGCGACCTGCTGGTCATGAGGCTGGCCGAGGGCAGTGTGGTCGCCGGTGTGTTCACGCGCAATCGCTACTGCGCAGCGCCGGTGCAGGTGTGCCGCGAACATCTGGCAGCCGGCCGCGGCATCCGCGCCATCGTCGTCAACACCGGCAACGCCAACGCGGGCACAGGCGCAGATGGGCTCGCGCGCGCGCGACGCACCTGCCAAGCGCTCGCGGGGTTGTGCGGCCTGGATGCGCAGCAGGTGCTGCCGTTCTCGACCGGCGTCATCATGGAAACGCTGCCTGTCGAGCGCATCGAGGCGGGCCTGCCCGCGGCGCTGGCCGATTGTCGGCCCGACCAGTGGGCGCTGGCCGCCGAGGCCATCATGACCACCGACACGCTGCCCAAGGCGGCGTCGCGTCGCATCGAGATCGATGGTCACGCGGTCACGCTTACCGGCATCAGCAAGGGCGCCGGCATGATCCGCCCGAACATGGCCACGATGTTGGGCTTCGTCGCCACCGACGCCGCGGTGGCCCCGGCGCTGCTGCAGCAGCTGGTGCGCGAGGCCGCCGATGCCAGCTTCAACCGCATCACGATCGACGGCGACACCTCCACCAACGACTCGTTCATCGTCGCCGCCACCGGTCGAGCCGCTCACGCGCCGATCACCGATGCCGGCTCGCCCCAGGCGGCGCTGCTGCGCGAGGCGCTCATCTCGCTGGCGCAGCAACTGGCCCAGGCCATCGTGCGCGACGGCGAGGGTGCGACCAAGTTCATCACCGTCACGGTCGAGGGTGGGCGCAACGACCACGAGTGCCGGATGGCGGCCTATGCCATCGCCCACTCGCCCCTGGTGAAGACGGCGTTCTTCGCCAGCGATCCCAACCTCGGCCGCATCCTCGCAGCCGTGGGCTATGCCGGCATCGACGACCTCGACCAGGGCCTGATCGACCTCTTCCTCGACGACGTGCACGTGGTGCGCGACGGCGGCCGCCACCCTGAGTACCGCGAGGAAGAAGGCGCACGGGTCATGAAGCAGGCGGAGATCACGGTGCGGGTTCGGCTGAACCGCGGCCCGGCGGCGGCCACGGTCTGGACCTGCGACCTGTCGCACGACTACGTCAGCATCAACGCCGACTATCGATCGTGACGGGGCGGGCGCAGGCCGCGAGCACAGTTCCCGCCGAAGGCCAGGACCTGACAATTCCTTCAGCAGCGCCGCAGCGCTGATGCACGCACAATCGCCGGCTACATTCCGGCGCGCCCAGCCTGGGCTCACGCGCCGGGCAGGGTGAATCCATTGAACCACGATGCTCCATTGCAGACCGGGCGCGCCCGCTGGCGCGAGCGCCTGACGCTGGCGCCCACCGACCTGCTGCGCGACGCCGTCTACCGACGGTTGTGGACGTCCATCCTCATCAGTTCGCTGGGTGGGCAGGTGACGATGCTCGCGTTGCCGCTGACGGCGGCGCTGCTGCTCAACGCCACCCCCACGCAGATGGGCTGGCTCACAGCGCTCGAGATCCTGCCATTCGTGCTGTTTTCGCTGCCCTCGGGCGTGTGGCTGGACCGGGTGCGCAAGCTGCCGGTGTACGTGGCCGGTGAATTGACCATCGGCGTGGCGGTGGCCAGCGTTCCGGTGGTCTGGTGGCTGGACCGGCTGTCGATGGGCTGGCTCTACCTGGTGGGGTTCATGATCGGCACGGTCAGCACCACCGCCGGCAGCGCCGCCCAGATCGTGCTGACGCAGGTGGTGCCGCGCGAGCGGCTGGTGGAGGCGCATGCCAAGAATGCGCTGGCCAGCAGCGGGGCGGAAGTGGCCGGGCCCGGTCTTGCCGGCGCATTGATCAAGCTCACCGGGGCGCCGCTGGCGCTGCTGGTCGATGCCGTCATGCTGCTGTCCTCGGCGCTGATCCTGCGCGGCATCCGGGTGCATGAAGTGCGTGAGCCCCATCCGCAGCCCGACTTCTGGCGGGACCTGAAAGAGGGCATCGATTTCGTGCGCGGTCACCGGCTGCTGGTGGCGCTGGCCGTCGTCGTCGGTGGCTGGCAGCTGTGCCACAACGCGGCCACCGTGGTGCAGATCCTCTACGCCACCCGCGAGCTCAAGCTGTCGGAACACACCATCGGCCTGTGCTTCGTCGGCCTGGGCGTGGGCACGATCAGCTCGAGTGTGTTCGGCCATCGCATCAGCGAGCGCCTGGGCCCTGGTCCCGCGCTGCTGCTGGGCTTTGCCATCTGTGGGTCCGGCTGGCTGCTGCCCGCGCTCGTCGGGCCTGCGTCGGCCCTGGGCGTGCCCGCCTTTGCTGCGATGCTGGTGCTCTACGGCGTGGGTGCGGTGCTGGTCTTCATCAACTTCCTGGCACTGCGGCAGGCGGTGACCCCCGAACCCCTGCTGGGCCGCATGACCAGCACCATGCGCTGGCTCATCCTGTTGCCCGCCGGCCCCGGGGCATTGCTGGGGGGCTGGCTGGGCGAGCACGTCAGTCTGCGTGCCACGCTGATGTTCGCCGGCACGACAGCGCTGCTGCTCGCACTCGCCGGATGGCGCAGCGACGTGATCCGCCGGGTGCGACAGCTGCCGCGGCCGCAACCCGTGCCCAGCTCCTGAGCACCGCGCGGCCAACCGACTCGAGGGCTTCAGCCTGCGGGCGAGAACCGGTCCACGGCGTCGGTGATCAGGCCGTCGATCTGCAGAGCCAGCAGGCGCTCGGCATCGGCCGCGTCGTTCACGGTGTAGCACAGTGCACGCCAGCCGGCCTCATGCACCTGCCGGCACAACTCGGCGTCCATCAGGCGGTGGTTGGTGATCACCGCCACGCAGTCCAGCCGCCGCGCGAACTCCGACCAGTTCGGCCACAAGCTGTCCAGCAACAGCGCGCGCGGCAATTCGGGGGCCGTGGCCTGCGCCGCCGCCAGGGCTTCCGGCCGAAACGAGCTGAGCAGGGGCGGCGCCTCCCCGGCCCAAAGTCGCTGCACGTGCCGCGCCACGACCTCGCCCGTGCGCGCCTCGTGGCCGGGTGTGGGCTTGATCTCGATGTTGAGCATGAACCGGTTGTGGCGCACGAAGCTGGCGATCGCGCCCAGTGTCGGCAGCGGCTCACCTGCGTAGGTGCGGCTGTGCCACGCGCCGGCATCCAGTCGGGACAGCTCCGACCAGGGCCGATCGCCGGCGGTGCCTTGCGCCGGCGTGGTGCGGTCGAGCGTGTCGTCGTGCAGGAGGAAGGGCACCTCGTCGGCGGCCAGCTTGACGTCGCATTCGAAGCAGCGATAGCCATGCCCGGCGCCCAGCCGGAAGGCCGCCAGCGTGTTCTCGGGCGCCAGCTTGCCGGCACCGCGGTGCGCGATCCAGCGCGGATAGGGCCATGGTGACATCGGCGGATTCCTGCGGGGGGTGGTGGGCGGTGTCGACGCCTGGAATCAGACCCGCAGGCCGCTGCTTGCGTCGAACCAGTGCAGGTGCTCGGCGGGCACGTTCACGCGCACGGCATCGCCGGCGCGCGGCGGCGATCGCGTGGCGTCCATGCGCAGCGTGAACAACTCGCTGCCCAGGCGGCCGTACACCAGCCGCTCGGCGCCGAGCATTTCGGTCATCTCGACGGTGATCGGCCAGGGGCCGTTCGGCGACAGTTCGATGTGCTCCGGTCGCGCGCCCAGCATCAGCGGCCCGCTGCGAGGCGCGGCCTGCGGCAGTGGCAGCGCCACGCTGCCGACCTGCAGGCGCGAGCCGTCGGCCTGGCCCGGCAGCAGGTTCATCGGTGGCGAGCCGATGAAGCCTGCCACGAAGGTGGTGGCCGGTCGGCCGTAGACCTCCTCGGGCGTGCCGATCTGCTCGATGCGGCCCGCGTTCATGACGATCATGCGCTGGGCCAGCGTCATGGCTTCGACCTGGTCGTGGGTGACGAACAGCGACGTGACGCCCAGGTCGGTGTGCAGTTTCTGGATCTCCAGGCGCGTCTGCGCACGCAGCTTGGCATCGAGGTTGGACAGCGGTTCGTCGAACAGGAAGGCCTGGGGCTGGCGCACGATGGCCCGGCCCATGGCCACGCGCTGGCGCTGCCCGCCCGACAACTGCCGAGGCGTGCGCTCGAGCAGGCCACCGAGCTCGAGGATGCGCGCGGCCTTCTGCACCCGCTCGTCGATCTCCTGCTTGGGCACGCGTGCGATCTTCAGGCCATAGGCCATGTTGTCGTACACCGTCATGTGCGGGTACAGCGCATAGTTCTGGAACACCATCGCGATGTCGCGGTCGGCCGGTTCGACGTCGTTGACGACGCGCGAGCCGATCGCGATCGTGCCACCGGTGATTTCTTCGAGCCCCGCCACCATGCGCAGCAGCGTGCTCTTGCCGCAGCCCGACGGCCCCACGATGACGATGAACTCGCCATCGGCGATTTCGGCGCTGACGCCGTGGATCACCTGGTTGGCGCGCGAGCCGTGGCCGTAGCGCTTGACGACGTCGCGGATGCTGATCGCGCCCATTTTTCGTGCTCTGTCCTATTTCAAGCGCACGCCGCGGAACCGGCTTTGCCGGGCCGCTGGCGTGGCCCCCCTGGGGGGGAGGCGCCGCAGGCGCGTCGGGGGGGGAGTCATTTCTCGCTGTCCACCAGGCCCTTGACGAACCACTTCTGCATGCCGATGACCACCAGCGCCGGCGGCAGCATGGCCATGAGCGCGGTGGCCATCACCAGGTTCCACTCGTTGGCGGCGTCGCCGCCGGCGATCATGCGCTGGATGCCCACCACCACCGGGTACATCTGCTCGTCGGTGGTCACCAGCAAGGGCCACAGATACTGGTTCCAGCCATAGATGAACTGGATGACGAACAGCGCGGCGACCGATGTGGACGACAACGGCAGCAGCACGTCCTTGAAGAAGCGCATCGGACCGGCGCCATCCATGCGTGCGGCCTCGACCAGTTCGTCGGGTACCGTGAGGAAGAACTGCCGGAACAGAAAGGTGGCCGTGGCCGAGGCGATCAGCGGTATGGTCAGCCCGGCGTAACTGTTGAGCAGGCCGAGATCGGATACCACCTGGTAGGTCGGGCCGATGCGCACCTCCACCGGAAGCATCAGCGTCACGAAGATGGCCCAGAAGAACAGCATGCGCCCTGGGAAGCGGAAGTACACGAGAGCGAAAGCCGACAACAGCGAGATCGTGATCTTGGCCAGCGCGATCACCAGAGCGCAGACCAGGCTGACGACCATCATGCGCGCCACCGGCGCCTTGCTGCCGACCTGGCGCCCCTGGCCGCTCCAGGCATCGACGATGTTCGCCCAGAACCGGTCGCCCATCGTCAGCGGCATCGGTGCCTGCACGATGGCCTCGGCGGTGTGCGACGCCGCGACGATGGTCAGGTAGACCGGGAACGCGACGGCGAGCACGCCCAGCACCAGCACCGCGTGCGCCATGAAGGTTCCGAAAGGGCGGCGTTCGACCATGGCTTGCCGCGCGTCAGTACTGGACCCGCCGCTCGACGTAGCGGAACTGGATCACCGTGAAGCCGATCACGATGGCCATCAGCACCACCGACTGCGCGGCCGAAGAGCCGAAGTCCATGCCCTTGAAGCCGTCGTAATACAGCTTGTAGACGAGGATCTCGGTTTCTTTGCCGGGTCCCCCGTGGGTGGAGGCATCGACGATGGCGAAGGTATCGAGGAACACGTAGACCACATTCACCACCAGCAGGAAGAAGCTGGTCGGAGACAGCAGCGGAAAGACAATCGTCCAGAAGCGGCGCCACGGCCCGGCGCCGTCGATCGCGGCGGCTTCGATCAGCGAGCGCGGAATCGACTGCAGCCCTGCCAGGAAGAACAGGAAGTTGTAGGAGATCTGCTTCCACACCGCCGCCATGACGATCAGTGCCATGGCCTGGTTGCCGTTGAGCAGGTGGTTCCAGTCATAGCCCGCGCGCCGCAGGTACCACGCCACGACGCCGATGCTGGGCGCGAACATGAACAACCACAGCACGCCCGCAACAGCGGGTGCCACCGCATAGGGCCAGACGAGCAGGGTCTTGTAGGCCGTGGAGCCTCGGATCACGCGGTCGGCCATCACCGCCAGCAGCAGGCTCAGGCTCAGGCCGCCGCCCGCCACCAGCACCGAGAACACGGCAGTGGTGCGAAAGCTCTCGAAGTAGCTGGGGTCGGCGAACAACCGAGCGAAGTTCTCGGCGCCGACCCACTCGACGCTGGTGCCGAACGCATCCTGCTGCTGAAGCGACTGCACCAGCGCCTGCCCCGCCGGCCAGAAGAAGAACACCGCAATGATCGTGACCTGCGGTGCGAGCAGTACCCACGGCAGCCAGCGTGAGCGGAAGCGAACGCGTTTCTCGACGGCCAAGGAATGGTTCTTTCAAGCCAGCGGCGTCCCCGCCCGGCGGGGATGGCCGCGTGAGAGGCGCCCGGCGATCAGGCGCCGATATCCACCGGGCCGGTCAGCCCTTGTTGGCCTTCTGGAAGCGCTCGAGCAACTCGTTGCCGCGTTGCACCACCGAGCGCAGCGCCTCCTTGGGTGCCTTCTTGCCCGACCACACCAGTTCCATCTCCTCGTCGATCACCGTGCGGATCTGGACCATGTTGCCCAGCCGGATGCCGCGCGACTTGTCGGTGGTCTTGCGGATCATCTGCGTGACGGCCACGTCGGTGCCCGGGTTCTGCTTGTAGAAGCCGCTCTTGTCGGTGAGCTCGAACGCAGCCTTGGTGATGGGCAGGTAGCCGGTGCGCTGGTGGCTCTTGGCCTGCACCTCGGGGCTCGACAGGAAGTTGAAGAACGCGGCCACGCCCTTGTACTCGGCCGGCTTCTTGCCGGCCATCACCCACAGGCTGGCGCCGCCGATCACGGTGTTTTGCGGTGCACCGGTCACGTCGGGGTAGTAGGGCAGCGGCGCGATGCCGTAGGCGAACTTGGCGTTCTTCTTGACGCTGCCGTACAGGGCGGACGAGCCGGTGTACATCGCGCACTCGCCCGAAGGGAAGGTGGCGTCCGGGGTGTTGGCACGACCCTTGTAGACGAACAGGCCCTGCTTGCTCATGTTGGCCAGGTTCTCGATGTGGCGCACATGCAGCGGCGTTTCGACCGCCAGCCTCGTGTCCATGCCGCCAAAGCCGTTGTTCTTGGTGGCGAACAGGGTGTTGTGCCAGGCCGAGAAGCTCTCGAGCTGGGTCCAGCTCTGCCAGCTGGTGGTGAACGGGCACTTGTGGCCGGTGGCCTTGAGCTTGGCGGCCGCCAGTGCCACCTCGGGCCAGGTGCCCGGCGCCTTGTTGGGGTCCAGGCCCGCCGCCTTGAAGGCGTCCTTGTTGTAGTAGAAGACCGTGGTCGAGCTGTTGAACGGCAGGCTCAGCATCTGCCCGTTCGGTGCCGTGTAGTAGCCAGCGACCGCGGGCACGTAGGCGGCCGGATCGAACTTCTGCCCGGCGCTCTTCATGACCTGGGCCACGGGCACGATGGCACCCTTGCTCGCCATCATGGTGGCGGTGCCCACCTCGAACACCTGCAGCACGTGCGGGGCGTTGCCGGCGCGGAATGCGGCGATGGCCGTCGTCATGGATTGGTCGTAGCTGCCCTTGTAGGTGGGCACGACCTTGTAGTCCTTCTGGCTGGCATTGAACTCGTTGGCGAGGTCGGTCACCCACTCGCCCAGCGCACCTCCCATCGAGTGCCACCAGAGGATCTCGGTCTGGGCCTGGGCCGCCAGGCCCCAACCCCCCAACGCCGCTGCGATCGCGGCCACCCGTATCGTCTTGCTCATGGTTTCTCCATCAGGGCAGGCAAAGCCGAACAGTCTGTCGTTGTAATGTGACAGCCGCGTTTCTGTCACAGACCGGTACCACCGGGCAACGCGAGGAAACCCCCGGCGCAGCCGCATCGGCGCTGTGGTCATGCTGCGGTGCGATAACATCGCCGCTCAGGTGCCTTCCCCCGGGCCGACGCCCGGACGCCGACCGGCCCAGCCCGGCGCCTGCCGCCATCGATGAACGCACCGCTCGAGTTCCCTGCGCTCGGCGCCACCACCACCGGTGACGCTGCCGCCCCCCGCCTGCGAGAAATCCCCTACAACTACACCTCGCTGTCCGACCGCGAGATCGTGCTGCGCC
>JAKLLB010000089.1:10669-15473 GCA_023150345.1 Aquabacterium sp. | reverse complement strand
ACTCCATCCTGCTGGTCGACTTCATCGAGCTGCAGGCTGCGCGTGGCGTCGAGTTCGCACAGGCCGTGGTGCAGGCCGCGGCAGTGCGCGCCCAGCCCATCGCGCTGACCGCCGTGGCGGCCATGACGGGCGCCTTCTTCATCCTGGACGACCCCATCTTCAATGGCCTGGCCGTCTCGTTGATCTTCGGTATCGGCGTATCCACGCTGCTGACGCTGCTGGTCATTCCGGTGCTGTATTTCGCCGTCTATCGGCGTCGACACGAGGCCGCGCCCGCGCGGTGAAGGAGACACGCAACATGGCACACATCGTCATCATGGGCGCCGGCATCGGCGGCATGCCCGCGGCCTACGAGCTGCGCGAGAAACTCTCGCGCGAGCACCGCGTCACGGTCATCGGCGCGCAGAACTACTTCCAGTTCACCCCGTCGAACCCCTGGGTGGCGGTGGGCTGGCGCGACCGCGGCGACATCGTGCTGCCGATCGCGCCGCTGCTCGAGAAGAAGGGCATCGCCTTCGTCGCCCAGCCGGTCACGGCCATCGACGCGCCGGCCAACCGCCTCACCCTGGCCGATGGCCAGCAGGTGGACTACGACTACCTGGTGATCACCACCGGCCCCAAGCTGTCGTTCGACGAGGTGCCCGGAGCCGGCCCGCACGGCGGCCACACGCACTCGGTGTGCACGGTCGATCATGCCGAGCAGTTCCGCGCCCAGTACGAGGTCTTCCTGAAGGACCCCGGCCCGATGGTGATCGGCGCCATGCCGGGCGCCAGCTGCTTCGGCCCGGCCTACGAGTTCGCGTTCATCGTCGACGCCGACCTGCGCAAGCGCAAGCTGCGCCACAAGGTGCCCATCACCTTCGTCACCAGCGAACCCTACATCGGGCACCTGGGCCTGGGCGGGGTGGGCGACAGCAAGAGCATGCTCGAGAGCGAGCTGCGCGGTCACGACATGAAGTGGATCACCAGCGCGCGCACGACGCGGGTGGAACCCGGCAAGCTGCTGACCACCGAGCTCGACGCCCAAGGCCAGCCGGTGAAGGAGCATGAAGTGCCGTTCAAGCTGGCCATGATGCTGCCGGCCTTCAAGGGCATCGATCCGGTGGCCGCCGTGCCCGAGCTGTGCAACCCGCGCGGCTTCGTGCTGATCGACGAGCACCAGCGCAGCAAGAAGTACCGCAACATCTACTCGGCCGGCGTGTGCGTGGCCATCCCGCCGGTGGAGGCCACCCCGGTGCCCACGGGCGCCCCCAAGACCGGCTACATGATCGAGACCATGGTCACCGCGATCGTGCACAACATCGCCGCCGACCTGGCCGGCCAGCCAGCCACCGCGCGCGCCACCTGGAACGCCATCTGCCTGGCCGACATGGGCGACACCGGCGCCGCCTTCGTCGCGCTGCCGCAGATCCCGCCGCGCAACGTGAACTGGTTCAAGAAGGGCAAGTGGGTGCACCTGGCCAAGATCGCCTTCGAGAAGTACTTCCTGTCCAAGATGAAGAGCGGCAACACCGAACCGGTGTACGAGAAGTACGTGCTCAAGGCGCTGGGCATCGAACGCCTGTCGCCGCACTGACCGGCCGCAGCCGCACCGCTTCCCTGTTTCGTTCCTCCATCCACCATCCGCAAAGGAGTCCTGTCATGACCGTCGAACGCTGGATCCGCGTGCTCGCGGGCACCTTCATCATGCTGTCGCTTGCCCTGGGCGTCGAGGGCAGCCCGCTGTTCGTCAGCAAGTGGGCGTTGGCCTTCACGGCCTTCGTCGGCGCAAACCTGTTCCAGTTCGGCTGGAGCAACGTGTGCCCGCTGGGCTGGATGCTGCGCAAGCTCGGCGTGCCCGACACCCCGGCCACCTGCGCGCGCTGAGAACCGGGCGGGGTATCGCAATGGCGGCGACAATGCAGCCCGGCGCACCGCCCGAGGCGGCGCCCGCGCCGGCAACCCGGGAACCCTGCACCATGTCCCAGCTCAGCGACCAGACCGCCCGCACCGACCTGCTCAACCGCCTGAAGCGCGCCGAAGGGCAACTGCGTGGCATCCAGCGCATGATCGAGGCGGGCGACCCCTGCCTGGACATCGCTGGCCAGATGGCCGCGGTACGCAAGGCACTGGACAGCGCCTACGTGCGCATGACGGTGTGCTTCATGGAGCAGGAACTGCAGGCACGGCTTGCACCCGACGCCCAGCATGCCAGCGCGCTGACCGCGGTGCTCGAGGACGTGCAGTCGCTGCTGGGCAAGGTGCGTTGACGGCCACCCGCCGACCGTTTGCCCCCAGGAGAACCCATGAGCGACGAAACCGTGACCGTGCGCCTGCACCAGCGCCAGGACTACCAGTTCGATGCCCACCTGGGCGACGGCCTGCCCCCCATGCTGTGCGACGAGCCGCCGCCGCTGGGTCAGGGCACCGGCCCCTCGCCCACGCAACTGCTGGCCTCGGCCGTGGGCAACTGCCTGGTCGCATCGCTGCTCTTCGCGCTGCGCAAGTACAAGCAGTCGGCTGACCCGCTGGCCTGCGAGGTGACGCTGCACACCGGCCGCAATGCCGAAAAGCGCCTGCGCGTGCTCGACATCGAGGTGCGCATCACCCTGGGCGTGCCCGCGGAAGCGGTGGACCATCTCGAGCGCATCCTGGGCTCGTTCGAGGACTTCTGCACCGTCACCGCCAGCGTGCGCGCCGCCATTCCGGTGCAGGTTCAGGTGTTCGATGCCCACGGCGCACAGCTGAAGTAGGCCTGCCGGCATCCCGGCGCCAGTCCGGCGCGAGTGCCGCCCATCCGGCGGCCGCGCCGCAGTAGACTGCGCGCCCCATGGCCGAGCCCGACTGCATCCGCGACATCGAGGTCGAGCTCGACTTCGGCTCGCCGCTGCGGCTGGTGCGCCCGCTGCAGGTGCTGGTGGCCACGAACCACGACGAGGTGCGCCCGCTGCTGCGCGACGTGCAGGCGCATGCCGCGCACGGCCGCTGGTGCGCGGGTTTCCTGCGCTACGAGGCTGCGGCGGCGTTCGACCCGGCCCTGGCCGTGCACGCCGCCGACGCACCGCTGGCCTGGTTCGGCCTGTTCGAGGAACCGGCCGCCGCGGCACCGCCGACCGAGCCGCCGGCACCCGCCGACGTGCGCTGGCGGCTGCCGTTGGAGCGCGCCGCGTTCGATGCCACGCTGGCCCATGTGCACCGGGTCATTGCCGATGGCGCGTGCTACCAGGTGAATGTCACGTCCATGCTCGATGGCCAGTGGTGTGGCGGCACGCCACGCGCCCTGTACGCCGCGCTGCGCCGCACCCAGCCGCGGGCCTGGGCGGCATGGATCGACACCGGCACCGAGCGCGTGCTGTCGGTGTCGCCCGAGCTGTTCTTCGACTGGAGCGACGCCGCGCCCGACGGCAGCCGCGTCCTGCGCACACAGCCGATGAAGGGCACCGCCGCGCGCGGTGCGACGCCCGAGCAGGACCGCCAGGCCGCGCAGGCCCTGCGCGACTCGCCCAAGGAGAGGGCCGAGAACCTGATGATCGTCGACCTGCTGCGCAACGACCTGTCGCGGGTGGCACTGCCGCGCTCGGTGCGGGTGCCACGGCTGTTCCAGGTGCAGGCGCTGCCCACGGTGTGGCAGATGACCTCCGACGTGCAGGCCCGCACCCGGGGCGGCACCACGCTGGAGCAGGTGTTCGAAGCGCTGTTCCCCTGCGGCTCGGTGACCGGCGCACCCAAGGTCGAGGCCATGCGCCAGATCCGCAGGCTCGAGCCGCAGCCGCGCGGCGTGTACTGCGGCGCCATCGGCGTGGTGCGCCCCGGCGGCAGCGCCACCTTCAGCGTGGCGATCCGCACCATCGAGCAGCGCGCGGGCGGCTGGCACTGCGGCATCGGCAGCGCGCTGACGGCGGACTCCACCGCACAGGGCGAGTGGCAGGAGTGGCGCCACAAGCGCGCCTTCCTCGAGCGCGCGAGCCGCCCCTGTGCGTTGCTGGAGACCCTGCGCCTGCAGGACGGGCACGCCCCCGCCTGGCCCGATCACCGCCAACGCATGTTGGACTCGGCCCGACGGCTGCTCGGAGCCCCCGCGGCCGCGTTGAGCGCGCTGGCGGCGCGGCTCGACGCCGAGGTGGCGGCCTGCGCGCAGGCCCATCGGGCCGGAACCTGGCGGCTGCGGCTGACCGCGCAACCCGCCGCCACGCAAGGCGGGCCGCCGCCCTGGCAGGTGCAGCTCAGCTGCGAGCCGCTTGCGCCCACGTCCGCTCGCCTGCGGGTGCGACTGGCCGACCATGCGCTGCAGGTCGATTGCGACGACTTCCTGCTGCACAAGACGACCCGCCGCGAGCACTACGACCACCACGCGCCGCAGGACCCGGCGATCTTCGACACCCTGCTGTGGAACGAGCGCGGCGAGCTCACCGAGTTCACCCGCGGCAACCTCGCCCTGCGCCTGGACGGCCGCTGGCTCACCCCCGCCCTGGCCTGCGGCCTGCTGCCCGGCATCGCCCGCCAGGCCCTGCTCGACAGCGGCCGGCTGACCGAAGCCGTGATCCTGCGCGAGGCCCTGGCCCGCGCCCAGGCGGTGGTGTTCCTCAACAGCCTGCGTGGCTGGTTGCCGGTGAGGGTGGTGGGCCTGCACGATCGCCCGCTCTGAGCGGAACGACCGCCCAGCGCCGCAGGCGATCTGTCGTCGGATGAGCGACATGGCGGGTGGCGTGGCGGACGACGCGCCGGGTTCGGGTACGCTTCGCAAGACACTGCCGTTGGGCCAGGAGCGGCACCGCAGCCATGAACCAAGACCTCAAGAAGACCCTCTGGGCCGGCGCGCTGGGAG